>NZ_JAMYSZ010000038.1:0-48635 GCF_040322215.1 Mesorhizobium sp. M0184 | reverse complement strand
TTATCCAATCCTGGGGACGACCTCCAAGGAATCCTCAGATAAGGGCCGACGTTCGAGACCAACCAAAGGGGATGGCGCGGCGCCTCCCCTTCTCCCCTTGTGGGAGAAGGTGGCCGAGCGAAGCTCGGTCGGATGAGGGGTGTTCCAGCTTGGCATCACCTGCACTCCGTCCAACACCCCTCAACCGTCTTGGCGCTGCGCGCCAATCCACCTTCTCCCACAGGGGGAGAAGGAAGAAGCTGCCGCGCTACTCCACTTCCGCCACCATCTGCCTTCCACCCACCCAGTCGCGCCAGGCGCGTTCATCGCCATGGAACACGTTGAGGTCGATGCGGCCCCTCACCCCGTGCGACAGGCCGGAGCCGGAATATTGCCAGAACAGCCATTTGCGGTCGGGATAGACCTTTGACGGGTGCGCCGCCACGGCGCGCAGCCAGAACGGATAATCGGGGAAGGCGCCCCTGAGATTGTCACGGTAGAAGTCGGGCGCGGTGTAGATGATCGGCCGCTGGCCGTAGTAGCGCTCGAGCTTGTCCATGAACACCTGCATCTTTTCCAGCACCTTTTGCCGCGATGGGCGGCGCTTGCAGCTGGAGTCGCCGTTCCACTCGACGTCGATCACCGGCGGCAGCGCACCCTCGACCCGCGGCACGTTGCGGATGAACCAATCGGCCTGCTCGCCGGCGGTGCGGCACCAGTAGAAGAAGTGGTAGGCGCCGCGCTTGAGGCCGGCGGCATCGGCACCGCGCCAGTTCCTGGTGAACATCGGGTCGAGATGATCGCCGCCGTCGGTGGCCTTGATGTAGGCGAAATTGGCGCCCTGGGCACGCAGCTTTCCCCAGTTCACATTGCCCTGCCAGCGCGAAACGTCGACGCCGTGGACGGCGAGACGCCTCGGCGAGGAGGACTTGCCGAAATTGATCGGCTTGGCATCGCGAAAACCATAGCGCGTGACCGGTTCGGCAAGCATTGCTGGTGCCGCGCGTGTCAGCCGCTTCGGCGGCGACATCAGCGCGATCACCTCGGCCGGCGGTTCGACGTCCTGATCGGGTACGTCCATCGCGACCGGCTGTTCGTCCTGCTCCTGTTCGGCAAAAGCGGGCGCAGCATCAGTTTTCGCCACGGATGCCACCGGCGCGGGGGGGCGCACAACCGAGCTGGTGGTCTCGCTGGACGGCACTTGCAGCGCATCGACGCCGGAGGTCGACGTGCAGCCGGCAAGGCACAGCGCTGCGATCGAGAAGATGACGACGCCTGATGACCGCATCTGGACCTGTACGCAAAACACAACAGACCGAAGGCAGGACAACGCCGCCGGACAAACCAAGCTGGATTCCTAACAAGAAACTACCAACAAAGTTTGAATCGAATTGTTAGGGCTTTGCAGCGGGACGTTGGCCGGGCGGAGGTGTGCTGTCCCTCCAATGTCCGGCCACGTCGCTGCCTCGGCTTGACAACTCACGGCATGAGATTAGTCTCTACTAATCTTACGGTGTAAGGCACCACGTGGAGGACGTCATGCAGCCCGCCGCCCTGTCAGAATTGCAGCCCGTAGTCCCGCCGGAGCCATGCTCGCCCGCCATCGGGGTCGACGAGATACCTCGCAACCTCAGTCGCGCCATCGAACGCGCCGAGGTCAATGCGTGGCTCGATCTCTATCGCGCCGCCCCGGCAGACTTTGCCGCAAGGCAAGGCCTTGCCATCGCCGAAGATGGCGATCTCGTCTGGACCACCTGCACGACGATCCCGTTCATCCATTTCAACTGCGTCAAGAATTTCGGTGTCGATAGCGCAGCCACCGAGAGCCGGCTCGACGCGCTTCTGGCGCATTATCGCGACGCCGGCATTCTGCGGCCCTGGTTCTACACCAACCCACACACCGAGCCCGCGACGCTCAGCTGCTGGCTCGAGGCGCGCGGCCTGCAACGTCAGGGCGGCTGGGAACGCATCTTTCGCGACGCGACGCCATTGCCCGCTGAGCCGCTTTTCCCGACGGAGGATGCCTCGGTCGAGCGGGTGACGCCGGCAACGGCAAGGGAATGGGCTGGGTTCATCGACAGGCAATATCGGTTGCCGACCTCACCGTGGTTGCTGGCGCTGGCCGGCCGGCGCGGCTGGCATCATTACATGCTGCGGCGGGAAGACGCGGTGGCGGCGGTGCGCTCGATGTTCATCGGCGCCGACGGCATGGCCTGGAGCGGCATCGACGCGCCGGTGCCCGGCATCATGGCGCCGAGCTTCGACCTCGATGCAATGCTCGGCGAAGCGATGGTGCGCGACGGACTTGCGGCCGGTGCAAAACTGTTCGTGGCCGATATCGAGGCGCCGCGAGCCGAACGTGACGGGCCAGCCTACCGCAACTATGCACGCCTCGGCTTCAAGCTTGCCTATTTCCGCAGCCATTACAGCTATTTGCCGGCAAATTCCGGCTGACCGCTTCAAGACCCTAGCTGCACAACCACAGCTTGTGACAGGTCGTGGCCATGAGGTGGGCCGGCGGTACAAAGCGATCGTTGACCGGCGCATCATCGTCTACCCGGCGGACCTTTTCTTCGAGCAACGTGCGAAGTTGTGCCGGTTGCACGCGGTCGCGCTCCATCACCAGCTTGATCATCGGATCGCTCAAGAGTTCATCCAGGGTGTTGATGCTGTCGTTCATCCGTCGCCTCCTCGACTGCCTGCCCGCACGCCAATAGATAGGCAGCAATGATGGCCCGCCAATGACGCTTTGCCGGCTATCTCGTGTCGCTTCGGATTAAATTTTGTCCAGATTCCACCTCAAGCCGGAGGTGGCGCGCCTTCAAACTGCGGCAGGCCGTCGTCGATCTGCACCCAGGGCTGCTTCGAGGCGGTCCAGATATGCATCTCAGGCCTGAACAACGAGGGATCATCGAGCGAGCCGGTGGTGATGCCGATAATGCCGGCGGAATCGCGCCGGGAAAACATCGTCGTGCCGCAGCGCGGGCAAAAGCCGCGCTTGAGATCGGGCGAGGAATTCACCGTCGCCAGCGGTCCGTCGACCGTCACATCATCGATGCGGAACAGCACGCGCGCGTTGAAGGCGGCACCCAGCGCCTTCTGGCACAACCGGCAATGGCAGACGCGCTCATTGATCGGTGCCGCCTCGGCGCGGTAGCGCACCGCACCGCACAAACACCCGCCCTGATATCTTGCCATCACCCGCGTCCCTGCCCTGTGAGGATAGGCGGCATACCTATCGATAGGCGTGGCAGCGTCAATTGAAAAGCTTTGATGGCGCCATCTATAGCTGTGATGCGGCCAATACACGATTGGCCGATGCGCCGGGCCAAGGCCCCATGGGCGACATGCCGGCCATCTCGCGGAAGACGGCCGGCAGACAATTGACTGGGCGTCAGTTCGTTTCGTTGACGACCTCGTCCCAGGTCTTGACCTTGGTCTGGCCATTGAGGAACGGCAGCGCGGCAGCTGTCAGTTCCGGCGCGAAGAACACATCGTAGTGGGTGCGGTTCGGCACGATCGCCAGGCGGTTCTGCGACAGGTTCTCGCGCATCCAGCCGGCGTCCTTCAACCCGCCGCCGAGCATCTGATAGAACTTGATCTCGTGCTCGGGCCGGTACATGTCGCTGTCGCCGAACACCAGCATCACCGGCATTTTCAGCTTTGGCACGTCGGCCGAATAGTCGTAGGCCTTGCGCATATAGGCGCCGAGCTGGTCGAGCAGTTTCGGAAAATCCTCCGGATGCGGCGCAACCGCGACGTAGGATTTGTACATCGGCGTGTCCTTCATCATGTCGGCCATCGCCGCGCCGACCTGTGCCTGCTGGCCACGCATTTCGGCGTAGAAGCCGTCCGCGGCGTAGCCGGTCGAGACCAGCACCAGGCGGCGCACCGTTTCGGGATGCTGCACGGCCATGCGGAAGGCGACGCCGCCACCCAGCGAATAACCCATCACGTCGACCTTGTCGTAGCCGAGTGCCTTGACGATCGCCGCCATGTCGTCGCCCATCGCCTCCAGGCTGAGCGGCCGGTCGCCAAGCGCGGTGCGGCCATGGCCCTGCAGGTCAACGCCGATGACGGTCCGGTCTTCGGCAAGTTTTGGCAGGATCGGCGCGAACATATCGGTCGTGCCGAGGCCGCCATGCAGCAGAAGCAGCGGCTCGCCCTTGCCATAGACGGCGTAATAATAGTTCAGGCCGTTGATCGGCAGCAGGCCGGATTTTTCCGGCTTCGGCAGTGTTGCGGTTGCGGTCGTCATGGCGGGCTTGGCCTCCTCTGCGTCGATGGTGCCCGGCGCGGCAAATAGCGCGGCGGCCGAGGCGAATATGGCGAAAAATACCGATCTGGACACGTCAGTCTCCCTCTCCCGTTTGCATCAAAGTCGCTTGGCGACCTCCTCAAGCTGTTCGGCGCACTGGCCCCAGCCCTCGTGAAAACCCATTTTCTCGTGCTGTTCGCGGTCGGCGACCGACCAATGCGCGACGCGGGCAATGTAGCGGGTCTTGCCCTCGCCCTCGTCCTCAAAGGGTCAGCACGACCGTCATGAACGGCTTTTCGGACGGCTCCCACGCCTTGGTATAGGCATCGGTGAAGACGAGCTTTTTGCCCGGTACGACTTCGAGGAAGATGCCTGGATTCGGGAACTCCTTGCCGTCGGGATCGGCCATGACGACCAGGCTGGAGCCACCGGTCCGCACATCCATTTCGGCGCGCGGCGTCATCCACGGCTTCGGCGAGAACCATTGCGTCAACAGCTTTGGCTCGGTCCAGCAGCGATAGACGTTCTCGTGCGGCGCATCGATGATGCGCGCGAGAACCAGCTCGCGATCGGAGTTGGGGGCGATGTCGAGCTTGGTGGTCATGGTGTTTCCTCACATGTCGGCTTTGGCTTTCGTGTCTAGGACGAACCGACAAGACGCAAGCCGACACGGCCCGCGAAAAAATCCGCGGGACAGGAGATTCGAACGACGGAAATAAGTGGCTTCAGTGGCGCTTGGCTTGCACCAGATAGGCGTCGATCTCGGTCTCGCCGAGCCACTTGGCCGCTTCCAGCCGATGCAACCCTTCGACGAGGATATGGCGCTTGCCGTCATGGCGCACCTGGATCGGCATCTTCATGCCGTTTTCCAGAATGTCCTCGGCCAGATGGCGGACGGTCTCGGGATGCAGCGTCTTCTTGCGCGCCGTCGGCACGTAGATATCGTTGACCCTGACCTTTTGCACTCTCAGCATATCGGCTCCCGTGGCGGACAAGGCCGCCCTTTGTGAGATAGTCTGTTTGTCAGGCAAGGCCAAGGGAGCAGCCCGGCAATGGCTGGCCCGATCGTTTCCAATTGACGCTTGGCCGGCGGATGGCCGAAATGGCGGCCTTCGACCTTAGCGGTGTCCATGAACCATCCGCCGACCGAGTTTCCCGATTTCGGACTGACGCCGGAGCAGCGACGCCAGGCGGTGCGCAGCCATTACTGGGAATGGCCCGGTATGGATGGCGGGCGCGGCGAAATCTGGTGCTACAGCGACCGTTTTTCCTATCGTCCTGGCGACATGGTGGCACTGCATGTCAGTTCGACGGCCGCCGGTTTCGGCATCGCGATCATCCGCGACGGCGGCGCGGAAACGACAATGTTCGAAGGGACCGGAATCGCGGCGCGCTGGCAAGATACGCCGGACCAATGTTCGGTCGAAGGCTGCGGCTGGCAAGCGTCGTTCGAGTTTCGCATCGGCGACGACTGGCCGTCCGGCGCCTATCGCGTGACGCTGACGGCAGATGGCCGGGACGGCAAGCCGATCCGCTGCCACCATCTTTTTATCGTCGCGCCGCAGCCCGGCAAGAAGCCTGGCCGTGTGCTGCAGGTGGCGGCCACCGGCACCTGGCTCGCCTACAATACATGGGGCGGTTCCAACCATTACGAAGGCATCACCGGGCCAGGCCGGGACCAATATGCACGAATGGTGTCGACGCAGCGGCCTTGGTGCCGCGGCTTCGTCGTGCTGCCCAAGGATGCGCCGCGCGTGCCGCTCGAAGTCGCGGTGCCGCCGAAAACCGTGCCGCGCTATCCGCACATGGAATGGGCCTTTGCCACCGGCCATTCGAAGAAATACGCCTCAGCCGGCTGGGCAAGCTACGACAGCCATTTCTTCCGCTTCGCCGAGCGTGCCGGCTACGCCGTCGATCTCGCCAGCCAGCACGATCTGCATTTTTCGCCCGACATTCTCGACGGCTATGACTGCGTCGTCTTGGTCGGCCACGACGAATATTGGACCTGGGAAATGCGCGATGCGGTCGACACCTATGTCGAGCGCGGCGGTCATGCGGCGCGCTTTGCCGGCAATTTCATGTGGCAGACCAGGCTGGAGGACGAAGGCCGCCGGCAGGTCTGCTACAAATACCGCGCCCGCGCCGAGGACCCGGCCTATCGCGGCGGCGATATAAGGCGCGCCACCAATTCCTGGGAGGCGCCGGAAATCGGCCGGCCGGGTGCGGCGACCTTCGGCCTCAACGCGACAAGAGGCGTCTATGCCGGCTGGGGCGGCTGCGCGCCGCGCGGCGTACGCGGCTTTCCGGTCTACCGGCCGGAGCATTGGGCGTTTGCCGGCACCGGCATCTACTATGGCGACCTGCTCGGCGCCGACAGCCATGTCTATGGCTACGAGGTCGACGGGCTCGATTTCGAGATCCGCGGCGGCCTGCCCTACCCCAAGCCCGACAGCGGTGCACCGGACGGGCTGCAAGTGCTGGCCGTCGGCATGGCGAGCCAGGTCGAGGAAAGCGCCGACATTGCGTTCGAGGACCAGTTTCTCGGCGACGAGGACGGACGCTTCACCGCCGAGACGCTGTTCGGCGAGGCAAGCGATGCCAACCTCGACAAGGTCAAACGCGGCAACGGCATGATCGTCAATTTCCCGCGCGGCAAAGGCGAGGTGTTTCACGCCGGAAGCTGCGAATGGGTTGCCGGCCTGCTAAGGCAGGATGCGATGGTCGAGCGCGTCACCAGAAATGTCCTCGACCGCTATCTTGGAAAGCCATGACATGTTGAAGTCTCCTGCCCCGGAAACTCGCGAAGCCTCGCATCTGTTTTATCTATCCAGCCTGCGCCGGCCGCTGATCGACCGCGCCGAAGGCATCTACATGTGGACGCAGGATGGCCGCCGCTTCATCGACGGATCGAGCGGTCCGATGGTTGCCAATATCGGCCACTCCAATCGCAACGTGCTCGACGCGATGAAAAGGCAGATGGACCGCGCCACCTTCGCCTACCGCCTGCATTTCGAGAACGAACCGGCCGAGGAGCTCGCGCGGCAGCTGGCCGCCAAACTCCCTGAAGGCATGGACCGCATCTTCTTTGTCTCCGGCGGCTCGGAAGCGACCGAATCCTGCATCAAGCTGGCGCGGCAATGGGCGGTCGCCACCGGCCAGCCCAGCCGTTGGAAGGTGATCTCGCGCTTTCCCTCCTATCATGGCGGCACGCTCGGCGCGCTCGCCGTTACCGGCGACGATGCGCTGTCCGAAACATTTGTGCCGATGATGCAGATGATGCCGACCGTGCCGGCGCCCATCGCCTGGCGCGACCGCGACAATCTTTCGATGGAACAGCGCGGCATCCGCTACGCCGACATGCTGGAGGAAAAGATCCTCGCCGAGGGACCGCAGAGCGTGCTCGCCTTCATCATGGAGCCAGTCGGCGGCGCTGCCACGGCAGCACTGGTGGCGCCGGACAGCTACTATCCGCGTATCCGCGAGATCTGCGATCGCTACGGCATCTTGCTCATCCATGACGAAGTGATGAGCGGTGCCGGCCGCACCGGAAAATTCCTCGGCGGCGACCACTGGAACTGCAAGCCCGACATCGTCGCGCTGTCGAAGGGGCTGGGCTCTGGCTACGCGCCGCTCGGCGCGCTGGCGGCACCGATGCGGCTGGTGCAGCCTTTGCTCGCATCGGGCGGCTTTCAGCACGGCCATACCTACGCCGGCAACCCGCTCGCCTGCGCCGCCGGGCGCGCCGTACTCGGCGAAATGGATCGCCTCGGCCTGATCGCCAACGCGGCTGTCATGGGCGAGCTATTGATGGACGAGCTGAAGGGATTGGCGAAGCGGTTTCCGTTCATCGCCGACGTCCGCGGCAAGGGCCTGCTCACCGGTGCCGAAATGGTCGCCGACCCAGAAACGCTGAGGCCGATCGAGCCGGCAAAGAAGGCCACCCAGCATCTGCTCGACCTCGCCTACGAGCGCGGCCTGATCATCTACGGACGCAAGGTCAAGGGCGGTGTCGACGGCGACAATTTCATGGTCGCGCCGCCGATGATCGTCACCGCCGCGCAGATCGGCGAGATCGTATCCATCATCGGCGACTCGCTCGAGGTGCTGGCCGGCGAGCTCGACCTGCCGGTCGAAGGTTGAGGCGACCATGGCACCGCGCAAAGTCATTATCACCTGTGCCGTCACCGGGTCGGTACACACCCCGTCGATGTCGCCGCATCTGCCCGTGACGCCGGACCAGATCGCCGCAGACGCGATCGCCGCCGCCGAGGCCGGCGCTTCGATCCTGCATCTTCATGCCCGCGACCCCAAGGATGGGCGGCCGACCGCCGACCCCGAGGTGTTCATGCAGTTCCTGCCGCGCATCAAGCAGGCGACCGATGCGGTGATCAACATCACCACCGGCGGATCGTCGCTGATGACGCTCGACCAGCGGCTGGCCGCGCCGCTCAGGGCCGAGCCGGAAATGTGTTCGCTCAATATGGGTTCGATGAATTTTGCGCTGTTCCCGATGCTCGAGCGGCCGCGAGAATGGCAGCACGAATGGGAGCCGAAGCTGCTCGAGGCTACCCGTGACACGATCTTCAAGAACACCTTTGCCGATATGGAGACGGTGCTGGAAAAGCTTGGGCGCGGCTGTGGCACGCGTTTCGAATTCGAGTGCTACGATGTCGGCCATCTCTATTCGCTTGCGCATTTCCGCGACCGCGGGCTGGTGTCGGGACCATTGTTCATCCAATTCGTGTTCGGCATATTGGGTGGTATCGGCGCCGATCCAGAAAACCTGGTCCACATGAAGCGCATCGCCGACAAACTGTTCGGCGAGAGCTACCGGTTTTCGGTGCTGGCCGCCGGACGCCACCAGATGCCGATGATCTCGATTGCGGCGGCAATGGGCGGCAACGTCCGCGTCGGGCTGGAGGACAGCCTCTACGACGGGCGCCAGCTCGCCAAGTCCAATGCCGACCACGTCCGCCGGATCCGCGGCGTGCTCGAAGGGCTGTCGCTGGACGTCGCAACGCCGGCCGAGGCACGGCAGATGCTGGCGCTCAAGGGCGGCGACCGCGTGGCGTTCTGAGGGGAAGGCAATCTGAAATGTTTGGCTCCCGGCCCACCCCCCTCTGTCCTGCCCTCTTTACGACTACTTGGCATCTCCCCCTCAAGGGGGGAGATTGGCAGCTTCGCCGTCCTGCGCCTTTTTCAGCGTTGGAGATTGGCGAACGCGGAGGTGATCCGATCTCCCCCCTTGAGGGGGAGATGCCAAGTAGTCGTAAAGAGGGCAGGCCAGAGGGGGGTGCCTTGGCATCGTACCTCCAGTGACTGTCGCTTTGCCCGAGATCAACATCCGGCCCGGGACCGTCGAGGACGTCGAAACCATCCACGCCGCACTCCTGCGGCTCGGCGCGCATGTCGGCGCACATCAGGAGATCACCTCGACAGCTCAGGATCTCCGCACCTATGGCTTTGGCGAAAAGCCTGCCTTCTCTACCTTGATCGCCGAAGTCGGTGGCGAATTTGCCGGGCTTTGCCTGTATTTTCCGATCTTCTCGACATGGATGGGACGGCCCGGCGTCTATGTGCAGGACCTCTATGTCGAGGACCGGTTTCGCGGCCGCAGGATCGGCGAGCGTCTGCTGCGCCGGGTCGCGGCGCAGTGCCGGAAGGACGGCGGCGTCTATCTCAGGCTGTCCGTCGACACCAACAACGAGACCGCCAAGGCTTTTTACGAACGGTTGGGCATTGCCTGGTCGAGCTACGAGCAGGTGCAGAAGATCGTCGGCGACGCCTTTTTCGCCTTTGCCGATGCACCGGAGGAGCCAACATGAAAGCCTTCTATGCCGAAGAACAGAAGCGCCACGACCCGAAGGCGTTCCTCTCCAGCGGGGCGCCGCAGCCCAATCCGGAAAAGCCCGAACGGATCGAGCGGTTGCTAGCCGGCGCAAAAGCTGCCGGCTGCACGATTGAACGGCCGCGGGATCATGGGCTCGGCCCGATTGCGGCGGTGCATACGCCCGAATATCTCGATTTCCTCCAGCATATCTTCCCGCGCTGGCAGCGCATCGAGGGCGCCTCGGCCGAGGTCATCCCCAATATCCATCCGATCGCGCGGAACGGCTCCTATCCGGCCTCGGCGGTCGGCCAGGCCGGCTACCACATGGCCGACACCGCCTGCCCGATCTCCGGCGAGACGTGGCAGAGCGCGCTTTGGAGCGCCTGGAGCGCGGTTGAAACCGCCGAGGCGGTGATGTCGGGAGCGCCGGCCGCCTATGCGCTGTGCCGGCCGCCCGGCCATCACGCCTTTGCCGATGTCGCCGGCGGCTTCTGCTTCATCAACAATTCGGCGGTCGCCGCACAGGTTCTGCGCAGGCAGGCGGCGCGGGTGGCGATCCTCGATGTCGACCTGCACCACGGCAATGGCACGCAGGGCATCTTCTATGCCCGGCCGGACGTGCTCACCGTGTCGCTGCATGCCGACCCGGTGCGCTTCTACCCGTTTTTCTGGGGCTATGGCGACGAGCGCGGCGAAGGCGCCGGCCTCGGCTACAATCTCAACCTGCCGCTGCCGCGCAAATCCGGCGATGCAGCGTTCCTCGAAGCGCTGGAGGCATCGTTCCAGCGCATCAACGCCTTCTCGCCCGATGCGCTTGTGGTGGCGCTGGGGCTAGATGCCTTCGAAGGCGATCCGTTCGGCGGGCTGTCGGTGAGCACGCCTGGTTTTTCGCGCATTGGCGAGGTGATCGCCGGGCTCGGCTTGCCAACGGTCATCGTCCAGGAAGGCGGCTATCTCTGCGACGAGCTCGGCGACAATCTCACCGCCTTCCTCACCGGTTTTGGCGGCGCCCACAAGCGATGATCCGCCCGCGAGGGCCGCTCAGGATCGTTCCTGCCTCAGCATGGCGACAACGCGGTGCACGCTCTCCAGCGTCTCGTCGATTTCGACTGAAGTGTTGTAATGAGCGATGCCGATGCGCACCACCCCCTGCTCGGCCGGAATGCCGAGCTGGTGGACGATCTCCCAGGCGTAGTTGTGGCCGGACCACAGGAAGATGTTTTCGGCATTCATCTGCCGCACGATCGTCTCCGGCACGATGCCTTCGACAGTGAACGACACCGTCGGCACACGCTCATTGATCCGCTTCGGATCGGTGATGCCGTGGATGGTCAGGCCGGCAATATCCGACAGACCGTCGATCAGCTGTTGCGCCAGCGGGTTCTCGTAAGCGATTGAAACTTCGAAGGCCTTGGCGATTTTCAGCCGACGCGATCCTTGCGCGCCGGCTGCCGCGCCCAACTCGGCAAAATAATCGACAGCCGCCGACAGGCCGGCCATCAATTCAATTTGCGGCGTGCCGAGCTCGAAGCGCTCCGGCAAGGCATTGGACGAGCAACGGCATTTATACGGCTTAAGCGCATCGATAACGTCCAGCCTGCCCCACAAAATTCCCATATGCGGGCCGAAGAACTTGTAAGCCGAGCAGATCAGGAAATCGCAGCCGAGGTTTTGGACGTCGATCAGGCCATGCGGCGCGAACTGGACGGCATCGACGTAGACCAACGCACCAGCCCGCCTGGCGATGCCGGTCAACGCCTTCACCCGGTTGATCGACCCGGTGAGATTGCTGGCGTAGTTGAGCGCGACGAGCCGCGTCCTCTCGGAAAGCAGCGCGGCGAGCGCCGCCTCCTCGATCTGCCAGCTCTGCTGGTCGAAAGGCAGCCAGCGCACGACAAGGCCAAGGTCTTCAGCCAGTTGCAGCCAGGGTGAGACGTTGCCCTCATGGTCCATGCGGGTGAGGATGATCTCGTCCCCGGGCTTCATCGTGCGGCCGAGCGTTCGCGACATGTGGTAGGTCAATGTCGTCATGTTGGCACCGATGATGATTTCCTGCGGGCTCGCAGCGCCGAGAAAATCCGCCATCGCCAGATGGGCCTCGTCCACGATATCTTGTGCGGCAACGGTGGTCTCGAAGAAGCCGCCGAGGTTGGCATTGGTGGTCAGCAAGCAACGCGATACTGCATCCGCCACCGCCTGCGGGACCTGCGTGCCGGCAGGATTGTCGAGATAGATGCGCCGGCGGCTCTTGTCGGTCAGCGACAAAGCCGGAAATTTCGCGCGCACCGCGTCGATCCGGAAGTCCACGGCTGTTCCCCTCTCCTTATGACGATCGGACAACCACGTCCCGACGCATCAAGGGCACGGATTGCCGACGCGCTGGTGGATCGCATCAACGGCTTTCTGCATGTCCTCGGTCCAGACCACGTCGGCGGAAGAGAGCGCCATTTCGAGTTGCGAAATGGTGGTGGCGCCGATGATGTTCGAGGTGACCAAGGGCCGGTTCGAGATATAGGCATTGGCAAACAGCGCCGGCTCCATGCCGAAGGTGCGCGCCAACCGGTTGTATTCGAGCTGCACCTCGGCAGCATTCGGAGTCTCGTAGCGCTGGCCGCGGTTGAACAACTGCGAGCGCGAGCCCTGCGGCCGCGCGCCATGATCGTATTTGCCGGTCAAATAGCCTTGCGCCAGCGGCGAATAGGCAAGCAGCGACACCTGCTCGCGCTCGCAGACTTCGGCAAGGTTCACCTCGAAGGTGCGATTGACGAAATTATAGGCGTTCTGCAGCGAGGCGACGCGCGGGCCGAGGCCCTTGTCGGCTTCGGCGATGAAACGCATGACGCCCCAGGAATTCTCGTTCGACAGGCCGAAATGGCGGATCTTGCCGGCCTTCACCAGTTCATCGAATACGGCAAGCGTCTCGGCGATCGACGTCTCGCCCTCCGGCACGCCGGCGGCATCGGAGCGTCGCGGCACAGCGCCGATGCGGTTCGGATTGGCGCCCCACGGCACGTCGCGTTCCGGCCAGTGGATCTGGTAGAGATCGATGTAATCGGTATTGAGCCTGGCGAGTGACTTATCGATAGCGTCGAAGATATCGGCGCGCACCAGCTTAGACGGGCGGTCGCCGCGAAACCAACTGTTGGCGGTGCGACCAACTACCTTCGAGGCGATGATCACCTGGTCGCGATTGCGCTTCTCCTTCATCCAATTGCCGATGATTGTCTCGGTACGGCCTTGTGTCTCCGCCTTGGGCGGGATCGGATAGAGTTCGGCGGTGTCGATGAAATTGACGCCGCGAGCAAACGCCAGATCCATCTGGGCGTGACCGTCCGCCTCGGTGTTCTGCTGGCCCCAGGTCATCGATCCGAGGCAGATTTGCGACACGAAAAGATCGGTCTGGCCGAGACGGCGTTTGTGCATGGAGTTTCTCCGGCGGGAATTTTGCGCGGCTGCGCGAGGAGGAAGCAATAGCATACAGGAAAGCGCCGCCCGCTTCCAAGCCCACCGACGGCAGGCCAGGCGACTTTCCCAGGATGCCGGCGAACGGAGTTTTTCCCTGCGGCTAACAAAAAAGCCGGACTGCATGTGAATGCAGTCCGGAATTTCGCCAGGAATGGCGAGCAAAAACCGGCCAAGTGCCGGCACTGACTCCTACGGTCGAAGCGCCGCAGAAGTTTCGCCGGAACAGCCGAATTATGTCAAAAAAGATCGGGGCAGCATGGCTGCCATGCGAATGCTGCACTGCACAATCGTCACGATTCGGCTATATTGGAGACCGTGGAGGATCAACAGGGGCTTGAATCATGGGGTTCTTCACTGAAATGTTCGCCCGTCCGCGTCCGCGGGAACAGCTGCGTTATCGTGCGGCACTGGCGCTGCTCCATTCGATGAGCAATGCCGATCGCGCCGATATCGGCGTCAAGCCGGCCGATTTCCCGCGCATCGCCCGGGAAATGTCCCTACGCTAAACAGCGCGCCGTGAGATATCCCGCCGCAGCGGATATCTCACGAGCGAATCTCAACGCAATCCGAGGAAGATCGACTTGCCCAATGGCACGCCGTTGTGGCGCAGGATGTCGTAGGCGGTGGTCAGGTGGAAGTAGAAATTGGGCATGGCGGCATGCAGCAGATACTGCATTCCCGGCATCGACACCTCGCGTGCCGCAAGCCGCAGTTCGATCATCCTGTCATCTGAACCATCGAATTCGGCCGCCGAAAATGTCGCGAGATGAGCCAATGTCTTGGCAAGGCGGGCCTGCAGATCAGCGAAGCTCGCCTCATTGTCCTCGTATTTTGGCACCTCGCGCCCGGCAAGCCGCGACGGCGCGCCCTTGGCGTGATCGGTGGCAATCTGTACCTGCCTGGTCAGGGCGAACATGTCCGGCGCCAGCCTCGCCGTGAGATACACCTGCGGGTCGATCTTGCGATCAGCGGCATTTTGCTCGGCAATGTTCAGCACATTGGCTAGTGCCTTCAGCCTCGCCGAAAATACCGGCACGGATGCTTCATACATTGATATGGTCACAAGAAATCTCCACGCGGCCCGACTGCCCACGGCGAGAGGTAGCGCTTTCGCAGGCGATTGTTCAAGCGTCACCACGCCGCCGCAATCGATATGATAGGATTTTTCATCGAGTGGAGGTTCCCGATGAGACGCGCCCTTTTTGCAGCGACCGCTTTTTTCTCCCTTGCCGCTACCAGCCAACCGGTGCTCGCCGCCGACGCGCCTTACATAGACGACAGGTCGGATGCCGAAGCGGTCATCCGGTCGCTTTATAGTGCCATCAGCCGGCACGAATTCGCGCGCGCCTGGGACTATTTCGGCGACACCAAGCCGGCCAAGGACTTCGATGCTTTCGTCAAAGGCTATGACGGCACCGACACGGTCGAAGTCAAAATCGGTGGTGTGTCCGAAGACGGTGCTGCCGGCAGCATCTATTACAGCGTCCCCGTCGCCATCCGGGCGACGGCCAACGACGGCAGCGAGAATGTCTTTGCCGGTTGCTACACGCTGCGCCAGATCAACGCTTCGATCCAGGAACCGCCATTTCGCTCGATCTTCATCGACAAGGGTGCGCTGAAACCCTCAAAGGCCGATTTCGAGGATGCCGTGCCGGCAAGCTGCGGCGAAGGACCGACGCCGCCGAAGAAGGACGCAGCGCTTGAGCAGGCCAAGAAGGCCTTCGCAGCGACCTATGGCGACCAATGCGACAAGGACATGCCCGGCGGCGATCCGCGAGGAGAGCCGGACGCCTACTCGCTCCGCTACAAGGATGCGGGGGCGGCCGAAAACGAGCCCGAACGCGAGACACGGCTGTTTCGCTTTTTCTGCTCGATGGCCGCCTACAATGAGAGCGCAGTCTATTACATCTACGACGACGTATCGGGCGTCCGGCAATTGCAATTCGCGTCACCGGAACTCGATATTCGCTATGAGAACAACAATAGCGAAGGCAAGGTCGAGGGCATCAACATCATCGGCTTCCAGACCGACGACCAGTTGGTCAACTCCGAATATGACGAGGCCACCAAAACGATTTCATCCTCGAACAAATGGCGCGGCGTCGGCGACGCCTCGTCGGCCGGCACCTACCTGTTTCGCCACGGCAATTTCTCGCTGGTGCAGTATGAGGTCGATGCCTCTTATGACGGCGAGATCAACCCGCAGACCGTGCTCGACTACAACACCGCGCCCTAAGGGACCTTCGATAACATCCAGTTGAGTGTGTCCCGCCAGTCGGTCATGCGGATCGGCGTGCCATGTGTGCCGGTCTCGAAGCGGACAAAGCGGGTCGGGTAGGCTTTCGATTTGCCCAGAATCGATCGGAAGAAGGCTTCCTGTTTCTCGATTGGAAACACCGGGTCCTTGCTGCCCTGGCCGAAGAAGACCGGCACACGGCGCTTGAATGCGGAGCTTGAGAAGAAACTCTCGTCCCACAGCGAGCCGAGCAGCAGCAGCCCGTCGATGCGCCCGCCGGAGTCCTTGCGGCCTGCCAGCTTCCAGCACAACGCGCCGCCCATAGAGCCGCAGGCGACGAAGATTTTTGCGCGCGGCGACTGTTCGGCATAGTGGCCGATCAATGCGGCGATCTGGGCGGCACCGGTGTCACCGAAATCGGAAAAATCCGGCGACAGATAGAGGCCGCCATTACCGGCCATCAGGTTCTTGATACGGTTGAAATTGCCGCCGAAAGTGAAATCGTCAGCACCCTGCTTACGGCTACCGCCCTGCCCGTGCAGATAGAGCACGATGATGCTGGCGCCCTCGGCGTTGCCGACCGCGATGTGGCGGACATCGCCGGCATCGGTCTTCAGCAACAAATCCTGCTGCACCTTGCGCACACCGATATCGGTGTATTGCGCATGCACCCGGCGCTCAGGCACTTCGTCGCGGGCGTTGATATCGCGCAGCTCACGATAATCGATGACCGTATAGGCGCCGTTGCTTTCGGACGAAAGTGTGGCCGGATATGCGAACAGATCGTCCTTGAAGGGTTTGAGTTCGAGAGCGTTGGCGTAGGCTGCACGAGAGAGCGACAAAAGAATCGCCATCAGCAGGGCCGGGAGGCCGGAGGGAGGCAAGCGGAACCGGAAGCAGGAACGAAAGGCCATCCCTCAGCCATGCGTTTTTCGGCTTCGGTTTGTCAATCCTGCAGCACGCCGCCAGCGCTTTCCAGCGCCTCGCGCGTGTCGACATCGACGGCTGCCCCTTCGCCGATCTCGACGTCGATGACGTCGAACCCTTCGGCCTCGACCAGATGGCGGGCCCCGGTATCGCCTTCGAGGTGAGCGATCGCGGCAAACAGCGAACGCGGCAGCAGCACGGGATTGCCGCGCCGCCCATCGTGCGAGGCCCGCACCACCGATCGGCCTTCGGACCTGCAGAACGCCTCGATCAGCCTGTCGAGGTCGGCCGAGGCGACGCCGGGCATATCGCCGAGGACAATCATGGCGCCGGCGGCGTCGCCGGAAATCTTGGCGATGCCGGCCTTCAGCGACGAAGACAGACCCTCGCCGAAATCCGGATTGTCGGCGAAGGTCATATCGAGGCCAGACAGTGCATCTCGCACGCGCTCGCGCTGGTGGCCAGTGACGACGATGGTGGCCGCGGCTTTCGAACCGACCGCGCGTTCGGCAGTGCGACGGACCAGCGGCTTGCCGTCGAACAGCGCCAAGAGCTTGTTCGGCCCGCCCATGCGGCTGGAGCGGCCGGCGGCCAGAAGCACGATCTCGACCTTTGGTTCGGCTTTGGCCGGCAATGGCTCGCGCGGTTGCGGCCGCGTCGGAATTTCCATCAACAGCCCGCCGACACCCATGCCGGCAATATCCCTGGCGGTCACGTCGAGACCGGCGATCAGCCGGTCGAGCACCCAGTCGAAGCCGTTCTCCTTGGGACTGCGGGCGCAGCCCGGCGCACCGATGATGCGCTTGCCGCCTAGAGTGCCTAGCACCAGCAGATTGCCGGGATCGACCGGCATGCCGGCGCGGATGACAGTGCCGCCCGCCCTTTCGATCGCAGCAGGAACGATGTCGCCGAAATCGGCCATCGCCGAAGCGCCGAAGATCACCACCATATCGTTGTCGCGGATCAGCGAGGCCGCAGCCTCGGCGACGGGGATAATTTCATGCGGCGTTCGACGCTCCGCCGTCAGCCTGCCGCCCGAACGCGCCAGGCGTGCTTCGGTGACGCGCAGCGTCTTGTCGAGCACGCTGGGTTTGATGCCGGGCAGCACCGTCTGGATGACGCCGACGCGCACCGGTTGATAGGCGTTGACCGCAAATATCTCGCCGCCGGCGCAGATCCTTGCCACGGCATCGACCAAAGCGGAGGCGACCGCAAATGGGATGATCTTCACCGTTGCTACCATCTGACCTTTTTCGACCGGCGCATGCTGCGCGAGCGTGGCGATGGTGATCGTCGGATCGACGCCGTTGATGGCGTTGATCATCGCCGCGTCGACGGTGAACATGCCGGCAGCCTGCGCGTGGAGGTTGACCCTGCCGGTCGCGGCGGGCTTCGCCTCGATGTTGCGATGGATCATGGATGCGGCGATCTTTTCGGCAGCGACGTCCTCGCTGAGATCATCGGGCGCCAACACCGCCGCTACGACCTCGGAAATGCCAGCGGCCTTCAACAGGGACACATCCCCGGCGCTTAGCCTGTGCGCCTTGCGGAAGCGGCGCTCTCCGACCTTGGTGGCGTGCGCAAGCACTGCCCCTTCGGCCGTATCGATCGCAACGGGACCAAATTTCACGCGACCGCGCCTTTGGATTCGAGGCCGCGGGAGCGAAAGGCGTGGATCGCTTGCGCCAACACCGCGACGGCGATCTCGGCCGGGCTGGCAGCCCCAATGTCGAGGCCGATCGGGGCATGAATGCGGGCGATCTGGTCGGCGGTCGCTCCCGAAGCCAGCAGGCGTTCCACACGTTTGGCGTGGGTCTTGCGGCTGCCGAGCGCGCCGACATAAAAGCAGCCGGCGTCGAGCGCCGCCTTCAGCGCGAAATCGTCGATCTTCGGATCGTGGGTGAGAGCAGCCAGCGCCGTATAGCTATCGAGCGGCTGACGCGTCAGCACATCCTCTGGCCATTCGGCATGCAGCGCGATATCGGGAAAACGATCGGGCGTGGCAAAGGCCGTGCGCGGATCGATGATCTCGACAGGATAGCCGGCGATCCTGGCCATCGGTGCCAGCGCCTGGCTGATGTGGACGGCGCCGATCACCACCAGGCGCGGCTGCGGCAGATGTGCGTTGAGGAAGAAGGTCCGTCCCTCAGCTTCGACCGAACCGGAATTGCCCGTGCGAAATGCCTTGGCGATGGCCGCCCCGAGTTCGCCGGCTACCCGGTCGCCCTCGCGCACGACACGGTCGCGGCCGTCGCCGAGATCGGTGACCAGGATTGCCGCGCGGCGGGCGCGGCGTTCGGCGTTGAGTGTCTTCAGCGCATAGGGATCCATTCGAGATCAACTCAATCTTTCTACATAGACCTTGATGCGGCCGCCGCATGACAGGCCGACTTGCCAGGCGGTCTCGTCTGCGACGCCGAATTCGAGCATTTTGGCCTTGCCGCTATCGATAACATCGACCGCCTCGGTGACCACGGCGCCTTCGACGCAGCCGCCCGAGACGGAGCCGTGGAAATTGCCTTCGGCGTCGATGACCAGGTGGCTGCCGACCGGGCGCGGCGCCGAGCCCCAGGTCTCGACCACGGTGGCAATGGCGACATCCTTGCCGTCCTTCATCCAGCCCTCCGCGATGATCAGCGGATCGCGGGCCTCATCGAGATAGATACTGTGTTCCATGATTTTCTCCCTGGCAGACATGTGGTTATGCGACGCGCTTCGCGCCAGCCTGGATCCACGGGCGCGCGTCGACCGAACGCATAAAAACAGCACGGTCGCCAGCGACCGGTCCGCCACATAATCCGCACGGGTCAACAGATCGAGCGTCTCGTCGATCATCCGCGGCGCCGGACGCGGTTTTCAACTCGGTCATTCTGTCTTCGCGGGCGCGGCCATCTGAAAGCCTCTACAAAGCGTGGTAGCCGCGGTTGTGATAGATCAGCGGCCGCAAATTATCGCCGATGCGCAAACCTGTAACCTTGCCAAAAAGCACACGGTGGGTGGCCAGATCCTTGGAGTCGATCAGTTCGCAGTCGAAGACGGCGAGCGCGCCCTTCAGCGTCGGCGCACCGGTCGAGATCACATCCCATTCGGCCAACGCGAAACGCTCCTCGACCGGCAGGCCGGTAATGCCGGAAAAGCCGATCGACAGCGGCTCCTGATCCGAAGCCAGCGTGTTCAGGGCAAATTTGCCGTTTTCCACGAACGGCTCGTTCTTGGGATTTTCACGATTGAGGCAAACCAGGATGGTTGGCGGCGTGTCCGACACCGAGCAGGCCGCGATCACCGTCGCGCCGCGCCTGCCGGCAGGGCCATCGGTGGTGACTACATGCACATGGCCAGCAAAATGGGCCATCGCGTCGCGGTAGGCCTGCGGCCCGATGTCATTCTTCTTCAGCACCGATGATTTTCCACTAGTCAGAACCAACCGTTATATATGGGGGGATATTGCAGGCCACAAGCGAAGTGCTTGACCTATATCCCGAATTCGCGTGTTGCGCCAAAGCTGGCCAGCCTTTAGGTCTTGACGGCATTGGCGCCGGCAACCACGCGACCGGCGTGGAGGAATTCTTCGCTCGCATGCGACCTTGGACAACCACGATAGCGGTGCTGGCCTGGCTCTCGGTCGCCTGCAGTGCAAATGCCGAGACGCTGCTGGTCGGCGTCGCGGCACCTTTGTCGGGGCCGTCGGCGATCCTCGGCAAACAGATCGAGGCCGGCGCGACAATGGCGGCTGAAGCGAACGATGCCGAAATCAAGTCGATCGATGACGCCTGCACGGCCGACGGTGGCGCCGCCGCCGCGCGGGAGTTCACCGCGGCCAAGGTCAACGTCGTCATCGGGTTTTTGTGCACCGACGCAATCGAGGCGGCTCTGCCGATCCTCAAGGATGCCGGCATACCGGTGATCACCGTCGGCGTGCGCACGGAAAGCCTGACCGACCGGCGCGCCAAGACCGGATGGCCGATCTATCGTCTCGGGCCGCGCGGCGACGACGAGCGCAATGCCGTCGCTGCCATCCTCACCCGCCTATGGCAAACCGAGCTGTTCGCCATAGTCGACGACGGCACGATCTATGGCCGCGAAATGGCCGAGACGTTTCGGGCAGCCGCCGAGCAAGCGGCTCTGAAGCCGGTGTTCGTCGACACGTTCCGGCCGCAGCTCGACAACCAGATCGGCCTGATCGGCCGGCTGAAGAAAGCCGGCGCAACGCATGTCTTTGCCGGCGGCGACGGCGATGATGTCGCCATTATGGGCCGGGATGCCGGCCAGCTAAATACCGGCATGGTGTTTGCCGGCGGCGAAGCGTTGCGCGCGCCGCTCGGCGACGTGCCTTATGCCGTCGGCACGCTGATGATCGCGCCGCCCGAATGGGCCGACGTCGCCGACCCCAAGGTACTGCAAAGCTTTGCAGCACAAAACATCGTGCCGGAAGGTTACACGCTTCCCGCCTATGCCGCGGTCGAGATCGCCAAGGCGGCTTCAGCATTGCCGCAAAGCTCCGGCGAGAGGCTGGCCAACGTGCTGACCGCGCATGACTTCACCACGGCGATCGGACCGATCCGCTTTGACGAAAAAGGTGACCTGACGCAAAATCCTTATCGAGCCTACCGTTTCGACGGCGGCCGTTTCGCGCCGGCGGAGAGCCAATGATGTCCAGCACAGGGATGTTCCATACGGGTCCGCGCAATCTCATCACGGACGTCGCCGGCCTGCGTGTCGGCAATGCGGCGAATGCCAAGCTGAAATCCGGTGTGACCACCGTCATCTGCGACGAACCGGCCGTGGCCGGCGTGCAAATCCTGGGCGGTGCGCCGGGCACCCGCGAAACCGACCTGCTCGAGCCGCACAATTCGATCCACGCCATCCATGCCGTGGTGCTTTCGGGCGGGTCGGCTTTTGGCCTCGACGCCGCGTCGGGGGTGCAGGCGGCATTGCGTGAAAGGGGCATCGGCGTCGAGGTCGGCGGCTTTCGCGTGCCGATCGTGCCGGCGGCGATCCTGTTCGATCTGCGCAATGGCGGCGACAAGGATTGGGGCCGGTATCCGCCTTACCGTGACCTTGGCTACGAAGCCGCGCAAGCCGCCGCGATGGACTTTGCGCTCGGCACTGCCGGCGCAGGTAGCGGGGCTTTGAGCTCCGGCCTGAAGGGCGGGCTCGGCTCGGCCTCGACGGTGCTGGACAGCGGCGTCACCATCGGCGCGCTCGCCGCCGTCAACCCGACCGGCTCGGTGACGGTCGCAGGGACCCGCCATTTCTGGGCGGCGCCGTTCGAGATCGGCGACGAGTTCGGCGGGTTAGGCTATCCCCACCCGATGCCTGACGATGCCAGAATGGTCCTGCTGAAGTTCCGTGACAGGCATGCGGCAGAGCAGGCGGAAACCGGCGCCAACACGACCATCGCCGTGATCGCCACCGATGCGGTACTCACGAAGGCCGCCGCCAAACGCCTGGCGATATCGGCGCATGACGGCTTTGTCCGTGCCATTTGGCCGACGCACACGCCCGCAGACGGCGATCTGGTCTTCGCGCTGGCAACGGGCAAGAGCGGCATCGAGCTCGCACCCAACGATGCCGTCGATCTCTACGCCGCGGCCGGCGCCACGATGGCGCGCGCCATCAGCCGCGGCGTCTTTGCCGCGACGCCGGCCGAGGGCGATCTGTTCCCGGTCTGGTCGTCGCGCTGAACGCGCAACGCTCATTCGGGTGAGCCGTAATCAAACTGGATTATGATCAGGTGGGTTCGGATTTTTCTTCCTCGAAGGTGACCGCAACATCCGAATTTGCCGACAGCCGCACCTTCTGGCCCTCGACCTCGGCGACAAGGCTGAGAGGAATGAAGTGGTGATGGCCCCTGTGAGCACCCTCGCCGCTGTCGCGCTTGGTCAGCTTTATGCGATCTCCGTCAACCTTGTCGACGGTACCGACATGGACGCCGTCGGCGCCGATCACTTCCATACGTTCGCGAATCTTGGCTGCATCTGTCATGGGGGTCTCCCTTAGAGCGCCGCGCGTCCTTTTGAACGCGCAAACGACGCTCTAAACATTTTGAATCAATGCATCGTGCCTTCCGAAAATCGATTCTGATTTTCGGAAGGCACAATGCGGTGAAGCTGCCGACAATAACAAACGGCGGCCGGATTGGATGCATCGACTTTGTGTTTCAGTCAGCACGATCTTTTGACGGCATCGTGATAGGAATTTAACGGCGTCGACCGCCGGAATGGAAAGCCCCATGCGAAATCTTGCCCTGTTTGCAGTCTGCCTGCTTGCCCCGCTTGCAACTTTGGCCGCCGCCTACGCAGGCGATGTCGCCGAGCTTGAGATCCTCGGCTTCAGCAGTGATGGCGGGGTCTTTGCCTTCGAGGAATACGGCGTCCAGGACGGATCGGGATTTCCCTATGCGACCCGCTATTATATCGACACGGCCGACGACAGTTTCCTGAAGGGCTCGCCGATACGTGTCCGGCTCGACGACGAGAATGCCACGGTGGCCGCAGCGCGGCTGCAGGCCCGGCAAAGGGGCGAAGCGATCGTCCGTCAGGCGGAACTCACGGCAAATCGCGGCATCACCGCCGGCTTCAACCCGGTGACCGAGCTTTCTGCCGATCCCTTCCGCATGGTGGTCAATCCTCGCCCGATCTTCTCGCCGGTCGACGATCCGCTCGAGTTCCGGCTCGACCAGATCGGCATGAACGACACCGAACGCTGCCAGAGCCAGGGCGAGATCAATGGCTTTCGCCTGCTGCGCATCGAGGCGAAGGATGGCGGCCAGACGAGGATCATTCACGAGGACAAATCGATCCCGCAAAGCAGAGGCTGTCCGAATGGCTACCAGATCGGCGCGGTTCAGACATTTTCGCTGGATAGCCTCAGCGCCTATGCCGTGCTGATCGCGGTGCGCCAATACGGCTTCGAAGGGCCGGACTATCGCTGGATCGCGGTAACCGGTCGCCTGTGAAGTTCCCCGCCATGCGCTATCGCGCTCTGCGCCGTCTCCGCCGTGCTCTGCCGTCGCTGCGCACCGCATTTGCCGGTGCCTTGCTGTGGGCCATGGCGATGGGCGCCAGCGCGCTGCTCAATCTGCTGTTGTACGATTGGGAGACCCCGGCGAAGGTCCGCTTCGTCTCGCTGCTTTATGCTGCCGGCGGCGCGCTGGCCTTCCCGGTTGGGCTGTTTCTGGCGCGGCTCGTCTCGCTCGGACGCCACTGGGAAATCGCCCTCGCCGCCGCCTTCGTCTGCCTTCTCGCAGCGACGATCGCCGTCACCGGCGGCCTCTTTGGGCTGCAATACCGCTCCTACTATGTCCAATGGCATGCGCCCGCGTTCACCATCACCTGGGTTTTCCAGTTTGTGTTCACGATGTTGACGGCACTCTACCAGTTCGTCGTCCTTGGCATCCGGCTGTATTTTCCGCTCGGTTTCATTGCGCTCGCTGTCGTCAGTGTCTGGTTTGCGCGCCAGCAACGTTGAGCATTTTGCCTGCCTCTGTTAGGACGCGGGCAAATGCTCTCGCAAGTCAGGACCGACTGATGATCCCTCGCTACTCCCGGCCGGAAATGGTGGCCATCTGGTCCCCCGAAACCCGGTTCCGCATCTGGTTCGAGATCGAGGCCTACGCCTGCGACGCATTGGCCGAGCTCGGCGTCATCCCGAAGGAGGCCGCCAAGACCATCTGGGAGAAAGGCGGGGCGGCAAAATTCGATGTCGAAGCCATCGACGAGATCGAGCGGGTCACCAAGCATGACGTCATCGCCTTTCTCACCCATCTTGCCGAATTCGTCGGGCCGGATGCCCGCTTCATCCACCAGGGCATGACATCCTCCGACGTCCTCGACACCTGTTTTGCCGTGCAGCTCACCCGCGCCAGCGACATCCTGCTGGCCGACATTGACGGGCTGCTTGCGGCGCTCAAGCGCCGCGCCTTCGAGCACAAGGACACCATCACCATCGGCCGCAGCCACGGCATCCATGCCGAGCCGACCACCTTCGGCGTCAAGCTGGCGCAGGCCTATGCCGAATTCTCGCGTTGCCGCGAGAGGCTGGTGCATGCACGCGAGGACATCGCTACCTGCGCCATCTCCGGTGCGGTCGGCACCTTCGCCAATATCGACCCCTATGTCGAAGAATACGTGGCCAAGAAACTCGGACTGAAGCCGGAGCCGGTGTCGACGCAGGTGATCCCGCGCGACCGCCACGCGATGTTCTTCGCCACGCTCGGCGTCATCGCCTCGTCGATCGAGCGGCTGGCGATCGAGGTGCGCCATCTGCAGCGCACCGAGGTACTTGAAGCAGAAGAGTACTTTTCACCCGGACAGAAGGGCTCGTCGGCGATGCCGCACAAGCGCAACCCGGTGCTGACCGAGAACCTCACCGGCCTTGCCCGCATGGTGCGCTCCTTCGCATTGCCGGCAATGGAGAATGTGGCGCTGTGGCACGAGCGCGACATCTCGCATTCCTCGGTCGAGCGCATGATTGGGCCCGACGCGACGGTGACGCTCGATTTCGCGCTCTCACGGCTGACCAGCGTCGTCGACAAACTGCTCGTCTACCCCGACAAGATGCTGAAGAACATGAACAAATTCCGTGGCCTTGTGCATTCGCAGCGCGTGCTGCTGGCGCTGACGCAAGCCGGTGTTTCGCGCGAGGACGCCTACCGGCTGGTGCAGCGCAACGCCATGAAGGTGTGGGAGCAAGGCGCTGATTTTCTTGAGGAACTTTTGGCCGACAAGGACGTTGTCGCAGCCTTGCCCGAGGCCGAGATCCGCGAGAAATTCGACTTGGGCTATCATACCAAGCACGTTGATACGATCTTTAGCCGAGTGTTTGGAGAAGCCTGATGATTTCGTCGGCCGGAGATTTCGATTTCCTTGCCCTGCCCGGGCGCGGCAATTCCGGGCCGGATCATTGGATGTCGCATTGGTGCCGGGTGTTCCCCAATTCGAGCCGCGTGCTGCAGGCCGAGTGGGACCGGCCAAAGCCTGAAGACTGGATCGGCCAGGTGGATGCCGCGGTGGCCGCCGCACCGCGCCGCGTCGTGCTGCTTGCGCATTCGCTGGCGGTGGCGACGGCGGTGAAGTGGGCTGCCGGCGCCAGTCAAAGCCAACTCGACAAGGTCGCGGCGGCATTCCTGGTTGCCGCGACCAATGTCGAGGATGCCGATCCCTCATTCGACGCGGTGCGCCCGTTCGCGCCGATGCCGCTGAAGCGCCTGCCCTTCCCGGCATTGGTGGTGGCGAGCCGCAGCGACCCGCGCGTCACCTTCGACAAGGCGACCGCTTTTGCCGCAGCCTGGGGCGCGGATATCGCCGATGCCGGCGATCTCGGCCATATGGGGAACGAGGCCGGCCTCGGCGTATGGCCAGCGGGCCTGCTCATGCTTGGCCGCTTGTTCGAAAAAGCAAACCTCTAACCTACGCCTTACCGGGAACCGTCCTTATCACCGTGCCCCACGGATCCTCGCGGGTGGTCTCGCTTGCGGCATTGTCCGAGCGCATCTCGACCCAAGCCAAGCCGGAGCGGGCGGGATCGCGGCGACCGGCGCCCGCGCTCTGCCACGCATTTGCGCCAATGTGGTGATGATAGCCGCCGGACGACAGGAACACCGCCGCGCCACCGTACTTTGCCACTGTGTCGAAACCGAACTCCTGATGCCACCATGCTTCGGCTTCTTCCGGCCTGCCGACCCGCAAATGGACGTGGCCGATAATGCTGTTTTCCGGCGCGCCCTGCCAGCCGGTGTCGCCGGCCGGCACCTCGGCAACGACCGACGGAATGTTCAGCCGCTCCGTCGCCATCGCTATCTTGTCACCGTTCCATTTCCAGTCCTGCGGACGGCGGTCGGCATAGATCTCGATGCCGTTGCCTTCCGGATCGGTTAGGTAAAGAGCCTCGCTGACCAGATGATCGGATGCGCCCTCGATGCCGATCTTGCCGGCGATGGCGTGATTGATCCAGCGGCCGAGATCGGCCCGGCTGGGTAGCAGGAAGGCGGTGTGGAAAAGACCGGCGCTGCGCGGGTCATCGGGTTTCGCGGCCGGATCCGCTTCGATGTCGAGCAAAGGGCGATTGACTGCGCCGAGCGTAATCGTGCCGCCGGCGCGGCTCAGTTCCTGCAAACCGACCACTTTGCGATAGTAGGCAGCGAGATTGTCTGCATCGCGCGCCCGCAAGCCGACGCGGGCAACGCTGACCGGGGTCGTCGCGGCAAAAGGCAGTTCGCTCATCAAAGTGCTCCGTTCAGGCGGCGCTCGACAAGCTTCCAACAGAGCAATCCGGCGCCATCAATCATTCTACGCCATGTCCGTGCCAAAATCTCGGAACAGCCATTCTTTCCCAGCGACAGATCGTTGATCGCGATCGTTCACACAAGAGCGCAAGAAGCGAACAGGGTGTTCACAATAGCGAGCAGAACCGGGCTCGTAAGCGGCCGTTTGCGTGTCGCTGTTGAGTTCATACCCGGTTGCACCCGACAGCGCCTCTCGCTACATGCGCGCCATGAAAGTCAGGGAAGCAGATATTCTCATCGTGCCGGGCTACACCAATTCCGGCCCCGATCATTGGCAGAGCCGCTGGCAGTCGAAACTATCGACAGCGCGCCGCGTCGAACAGGCGGAATGGTCGAAGCCGGTGCGCGAGGATTGGACGGCCGGTGTCGCCAAGGCGGTTAACGAGGCCGAGCGGCCGGTCGTCATCGTCGCCCATTCGCTTGGCGTCGCGGCGGTCATTCAAGCATTGCCTCGGTTCGAGAGGCCGGTCGCCGGCGCTTTCTTCGTGGCGCCACCCGATGTCGCCAATCCAGAGATAAAGCCGAGGCACCTGATGACCTTCGGCCCCTATCCGCGCGACCCGCTGCCGTTTCCGTCGGTGGTGATCGCCAGCCGCAACGACCCGTTCTGCGCCTTCGGCGTCGCCGAGGACATTGCCGGGGCGTGGGGCTCGCTGTTCATCGACGCCGGGGATGCCGGTCATCTCAACGCGGATTCCGGCTTCGGCCCCTGGCCTGAAGGCTCGATGACGTTCGCGAAATTCCTGACGGATCTCTAGGAAGCGATCGAATCCCTGACGCTGTTCAGCAGGGTCTTTGCCCCAAGCGAAATCAGCGAATGCTCGGAACCCATCGCCAGCAGCCGGTAACCCATCGACACCACGCGACCGGCGATGGCCGGTTCCATCACATAGATCGCCGCATGCTTGCCGGCTTTGCGGGTGCGCTCGGCGATCGAGGCGACGGTCCCCATCATGCTCTCCAGCGTCGAACTGACGGTGGTGCCCTTCGACCAGGCGATCGAGAAATCCGACGGGCCAAGGAAGATACCGTCGATGCCCGGCGTGTCGAGGATGCCGTCGAGTGCATCAAGCGCGGCCCGCGTTTCGACCATGGCGAACGCCATGGTGCGCTGGTTGCTGTCGCGCAGCCAGTCGGCATAGTCGCCCTTGCCATGGCGCGGAAAAGCATAGGTCGGGCCCCAGGAGCGCTCGCCGAGTGGCGGGTATTTCATTGCGGCAGCAAACAGCTTTGCGTCCGCCACCGAATTCACCATCGGGGCGATCACCGCCTCGGCGCCGAAGTCAAGCGCACGGCTGGCCATGTCGAAGCGGCCGACCGGGATGCGTACCAAAGCCGGCTTGTTGGCGGCCAGCACCGGCACAAGCCCGCGCAGCACGCTATCCTCGTGATGGCCACCATGCTGCATATCGAGCGTAACCGCGTCGAATCCTTGCCTGGCCAGTATCTCGACCGTCAAGGCATCCGGCACGCCGGACCATGCGGTGAACAGCGTCTCGTCGGCCGCAAGGCGTGACTTCAGGGACATTGGCGATTTCCTCTTTGCTTGCAGCAATTCAGCCGGAAATGACCGCAAAGGCAAAGAAAAACCGCCCGGTGAGGCCGGGCGGTCGATTGGTCCAGCATTCGAAGAATATCGATGGGGATCAGGTGTTCTTGATCTGCTCGATCGCCTGCGCCATCAATTCATCCATAGTGCGGCGGATCTGATGGTCCGACTGGTCGATGCCGGCCGCATCGAAATCCTTGCGTATCTTGCGGAAAACGTCGTGATCGCCGGCTTCCTCGATGTCGCTGACGACCACTTCCCTGGCATAAGCGTCGGCATCGGTGCCGGACTTGCCGAGCTTTTCGGCAGCCCACAGGCCGAGCGCTCTGTTGCGGCGTGCCGCAGCCTTGAACCGAAGTTCCTCGTCGAATGCGAATTTGCGCTCAAAGCCCTCTTCGCGGTCTTTCATGCTGCTCATGGCATCCCTCCGTGAAATCCGATTCGTTGTGCCAATATGTGTTGCCGGAGCACAAACCAAAAGGGCGCCGGCCGGTCAATATGCTACATTGCTTGCTGCGCTGCGGCATTTCGGTGCCCGAAAGCGGTTGATTGAAAGGATTTGCCGATTGAGCAAACAGTGCGATTGGGATAGACACCGGCATTGAACCCCACCGTCGCCATCTTATTTTAGGCAGACGGACAGGAACTGGTCGCTTGCCGCCTGCCCGCAAATCCAGAGAAAAATCAGATGAAAAATCGCCGCCGCATTTATGAAGGCAAGGCCAAGATCCTTTATGAGGGACCGGAGCCTGGCACGCTGATCCAGTTCTTCAAGGACGACGCTACCGCTTTCAACAAGAAGAAGCATGAAATCGTCGATGGCAAAGGCGTGCTCAACAACCGCATTTCCGAGCACATCTTCAATCATCTCAACCGGATGGGCATTCCGACCCACTTCATCCGCCGGCTCAACATGCGCGAGCAGTTGATCAAGGAAGTCGAGATCATCCCGCTCGAAGTGGTGGTGCGCAACGTCGCCGCCGGCTCGCTGGCCAAGCGCCTGGGCATCGAGGAAGGCACCGTGCTGCCGCGCTCGATCATCGAATTCTATTACAAGGCCGATGCGCTCGACGATCCGATGGTATCGGAAGAGCACATCACCGCCTTCGGCTGGGCGAGCCCTCAGGAGATCGACGATGTCATGGCGCTGGCCATTCGCGTCAACGACTTCCTTTCCGGCCTGTTCATGGGCGTCGGCATCCAGCTGGTCGATTTCAAAATCGAATGCGGCCGCCTGTTCGAAGGCGATATGATGCGCATCGTCGTTGCCGATGAGATCTCGCCGGATTCCTGCCGGCTGTGGGACGTGGCGACGCAGGACAAGCTCGACAAGGACCGCTTCCGCCGCGACATGGGCGGGCTGGTCGAGGCTTATCAGGAAGTTGCCCGCCGTCTCGGCATCATGAACGAGAACGAGCCACCGCGTCCGGCCGGGCCGGTGCTCGTCGCATCGACCGACGGTGTCAAAGGTAAGCCGCACTGACGGCTTGCCCGCTCAACAGGTGAACAGGAGCATGTCCAGCGTGATCAAGGCCCGCATTACCGTAACCCTCAAGAACGGCGTGCTAGACCCACAAGGCAAGGCAATCGAGCACGCGCTGTCCGCAATGGGTTTCGGCGGCGTCGGCCAGGTGCGGCAAGGCAAGGTTTTCGACGTCGAATTGGCCGAGAGCGACAGCGCCAAGGCCGAGGCCGATCTGAAAGCCATGTGCGACAAGCTTCTGGCGAATACAGTGATTGAGAATTACGCGGTGGAGATCGCCTGAGGTGAAATCAGCCGTCGTCCTGCTCCCAGGCCTCAATCGCGACCGCGACATGATCGCGGCGCTGACCAAGATTTCCGGCACGCCGCCGGTCACCGTCTGGCAGACCGACACCGACATTCCCGATGTCGACCTGATTGCCATTCCCGGCGGCTTTTCGTTTGGCGATTATCTGCGCTGCGGCGCCATTGCCGCGCGCATGCCGGTGATGCGGGCTGTCGCCGAAAAGGCGGCCAAGGGCGTCATGGTCATCGGCGTCTGCAACGGCTTCCAGATCCTGGTCGAGGCAGGCCTGCTGCCGGGCGCATTGATGCGAAACACCTCGCTGAAATTCGTCTGCCGGCAAGTCAAGCTGCAGATTGCTAATGCCAACACGATGTTTACCCGCCGCTATCAGCCGGGCCAGGTCATCCGCGCGCCGGTGGCCCATCATGACGGCAATTATTTCGCCGATGCCGAAACGCTGGCCCGCCTCGAAGGGGAAGGCCAGGTGGTATTCCGCTATGCCGAAGGCACAAATCCCAATGGCTCGATCAACGACATTGCCGGCATCGTCAACGGCCGCGGCAATGTGCTCGGCCTGATGCCGCATCCCGAGAACCTGATCGAAGCGGCGCATGGCGGCAGCGACGGCCGGGCGCTGTTCGAAAGCGCACTGGGCATCGCCGCTTGATACCTTCAATTTTCCTCCTGGAGCCACGGTCATGAAACTCTATTCGCGGCCGTTGTCGCCCTATTCGTCGATCGTGCGGGCGTTGGCCTACATCAAGAACGTGCCGCTCAAGCTCATTGCACCGCCGCCGGGGTTTCCCATCCCCGAGGCATTTCGTGCCATCTCGCCGTTGAACCGGATTCCGGTGCTGATCACCGGCTCCGGCGAAACGATCGTCGAATCGGTGGTCATCGCCGAATATCTGGAGGAGCGCTTTCCCGAGCCGGCGCTGCTGCCGAGGGACTCGAAGGACCGGGCGCTGGTGCGCATGTTCGCCCGCATCACCGACCTCGACGTGCTCGCCCCGACCATGAAGCTGTTCGAGCTCCATTTCGTGCCGCAGCGCAACGAGGCGGAGATCAAGGCACAGTTAGCCCGATTGCATCACGGGCTCGCGGCAATCGAGGCGCGCATGGCGCATGGCCCGTTCGCGCTCGGCGACGACATCTCCTTCGCCGATGCCTGGCTGACGCCGACCCGCTTCGTCTTCAACAATTTCAGGGCGACGATCGGCCGCCCCGATTTGCTTGACGCCTATCCGAAATTCGATGCCTACGAGCAGATTGCCTTGCAGCATCCGGCGCTGTCGCGCGTCTGGGGTGAGATGACAGACGGTCTGAAGGTGTTTCTGTCCGAACTCGAGATGGGCGCCGCTTGAACATGAGACCGACGACCACGCGCCTCGCCGTCGCTACTGCCGCCGGGCTTGTACTCGCCTCATGCCAGTCAGGCCCGAAGAGCACGCCGGCGCCGGCGGGCAAGAGCGCGTCACTGCTTGCCATGGAACAGGTGGCAATCGCTGCCCACAAATGCTGGATCGCCAGCAAGGACCCTGCCTTCAAATCTTACCAGATGGCCAACGAACTGAATTCGTTTAGCGGCACGCCGCGCTTCCTGCTGGTGCCGGCCAAACATTATGGTGGAAAGCCGTTGCTGGTCGTGCAAGCGCAAGGCAATTCGAGCCGCGTCGACGTGTTCGGCCCATTGATGGCGGAACCGCTCGGCGCACGCATTGGCTCGGACATTGCCCGCTGGCAGGCGGGCAATCCGGCCTGCGGCGCGGCAGCGTAGCGCCATGGGTCGCTTCCTGCAGATATCAGGTCTGGTCATAGGTCTGGCCGCGCTCGTCCTGCAAACCTGCATCACCATTCCGGCATCGATGGAAGCCGGTCGCAGCCTGCTCGGCTCGCTCGTCCGCTATTTCAGCTTCTTCACCATCCTGACCAATATCGGCGCGGTGCTCGTCCATGCGTCGCTGCTGTCGTCCAGCGGTCATGCCTGGTTCCCGGCCTTTGCCGGGCCGCGAGTGCGAGCGGGCATCGCCGTCGCCATAACCCTGGTCTTCATCGTCTATGCCACGGTTCTGGCGCAGCTTTGGCACCCGCAAGGCTTGTTCCTGCTCTGCGACGTGCTCCTGCACTATGTGACGCCGGTGCTGTTCGTGCTGTGGTGGCTTGTTGCCGGCGCCGACGGCACCACACGGTGGCGCGACATCTCCTGGTGGATGATCTATCCGCTCGCCTATCTGGCCTACGCATTGCTGCGGGCGCCGACTGCCGGCGAAGTGCCTTACCCGTTCCTCGATGTTGCCAAAAATGGAGCGGTCAGCGTCGCCGTCTCGGCCGTGGCCATCACAGGGCTTTTTCTCGTGCTATCTATTGTGGCGGTGCTTGTGGACCGCGGCGTCGCGCGGATCAGGGCGGCGACCGTCCGCTAAAGCGCTCGAACGCATCAGTCCCAGAACGGCCTCAGACCCTCACGATGGGCATCGCAGCGCGAGATACCGATGTCCTTGAGCTGATCGTCGGTCATCTCGAGCAGGAGCAGCCGACTGCGCCGGCGCTCCAGGAGACCGCCGATCCATCGGGCGAATGACGTGACCGCTTGCACGAGCCGGCGAACGTAGGATCTCCGGCCTGAAGGACCGAGTCCGGGCAATTCAGCTGCCGTGCTATGGATTGTGCCTATTGTACCCATTTTCTTTCTTACCAAAACTGCAATTGTGCCCTTTTGTATCGCCCGTTTCATATGTATTGACTCTTATTTCGGTGCAATGTAGAAAATTGTCACCATGACAACTTGGCTTCCAGACCTTACCGCCGGCACCGGCCCGCTCTATCAGCGGCTTGCCGATTCCATCGAGACGGACATCGACCGCGGCTTGATCGGCGCAGGGGCAAAGCTGCCGCCGCAGCGCGATCTGGCATACGACATCGGCACGACCGTCGGCACCGTCGGCAGGGCGTATCAATTGCTGCGCGAGCGGGGATTGGTCAGCGGCGAGGTCGGCCGCGGAACCTATGTTCTCGCTCAACAGTCGGAGAGCGCAAAGCCGGATTTCCTGGGGCCGGTCGAACAAGGCACGCGCTATATGGATGCGCCCGGCGACAAGCTGCGCTTCGATAGCACCGCCGCACCGGATGTCGGCCAGGGTGCCATCGTCGCGGATTTGTTGACACGCACGGCGCAAGACCATCCGCATGAGATTTCAAGCTATACTCGTGATTTCCCGGACCGCTGGTTCGAAGCCGGCAGGCGCTGGCTGTCGCGCAATTCCTATCGCCCGGCGACGGATGCAATCGTTCCCACGCTCGGCACCCACGCCGCCGTGATGGCAACTATTGCGGGGCTCACCGCCCCCGGCGACTATGTCGTCTTCGAGCACCTCACCTATTCGCAGATTTCCCGCAGCGCCGGCTTGATCGGTCGCCGGACCGCACTGGTGGCGGCTGACGACGAGGGCATCGATCCCCAGGATTTCGAGCGCGTCTGTGCACAAAAGCATCCGAAAATGATGTTTTTGATGCCGACGGCCAAGAACCCGACGCTGACTACGCTGTCGGCATCGCGCCGCGAGGCAATCGCGCATGTCGCCCGTCAATATAACGTCGTCCTGATCGAGGACGATCTCTATGGCGGACTGACCGATGACCCAACGCCTTTAATGGCCGAATATGCTCCCGAACGGACCATCGTTGCCGGCGGCCTGTCGAAATCGGTTGCGGCGGGTGTTCGCGGCGGCTGGCTCGCTTGCCCGCCGGCCTATCGTCACCGCATCCGGGTTGCCCACAAGATGATGACGGGCGGCCTGCCCTTTCTGCTGGCGGAGGTGGGCAGCCGGCTGGTGCTGTCCGGTCAGGCCGCTGAGGTGCGCAAGCGCAGCATTGCCGAGATCGGTGCGCGCATCGCGATCGTGCGCGAGACACTCGACGGCTTCGATTTCAAGGCGCTGGATAACGTGCCGTTCGTCTGGCTCACTTTGCCGGACCCATGGCTTTCCGGCACTTTCAAGCAGGCCTGCCTCGAACATGGCGTGCTCATCGACGACGAGGACGAGTTCAAGGCAGGGCGTTCCGAACAGGCCTTTCACGGCGTACGGTTTGGCATCTCGCAACCGCGGCAGCGGGACGATATCGCGCACGGCGTCGCGGTAATCCGGCGGCTTCTGGACGAGGGCCGCGCCGGCTACGACAGCTTTTCCTGAACCGGCTTGAAACCGGCGGGTCGAGTGGCGATCTTTCGCAACTTGCGGTCAGCTGTTGCTTTCCATCGTTTTAGTCATCCAACGGGGTGTATCGGCTGCAACGCTTGCGATAAGACGGGACTCGATCCCAAGGACACAATTGCCGATCATGACCATTTCCAATTCCGTGCCGATCACTCCTGAACTCATTACCGCGCACGGGCTGAAGCCCGACGAGTACCAGCGCATCCTCGACCTGGTCGGGCGCGAACCGAGCTTTACCGAACTTGGAATTTTTTCGGCGATGTGGAACGAGCATTGTTCCTACAAATCCTCGAAGAAGTGGCTGCGCACGCTGCCGACCACCGGGCCGCAAGTCATCCAGGGTCCGGGCGAGAATGCCGGCGTGGTCGACATCGGCGACGGCGACTGCGTCGTCTTCAAGATGGAGAGCCATAACCACCCCTCCTATATCGAGCCTTATCAGGGAGCTGCGACCGGCGTCGGCGGCATCCTGCGCGATGTCTTCACCATGGGCGCGCGGCCGATCGCGGCGATGAACGCGCTGCGCTTCGGCGCGCCGGACCATCCCAAAACCAGGCACCTCGTTGCCGGTGTCGTTTCCGGCGTCGGCGGCTATGGCAATTCCTTCGGCGTGCCGACAGTCGGCGGCGAGGTCAATTTCGACGCCCGCTACAATGGCAACATCTTGGTCAATGCCTTTGCGGCGGGGCTTGCCAAGACTGATGCGATCTTCCTGTCGGAAGCCAAGGGTGTTGGCCTGCCGGTGGTCTATCTCGGCGCCAAGACCGGGCGCGACGGTGTCGGCGGCGCCACCATGGCCTCGGCCGAGTTCGACGACAAGATCGACGAGAAGCGGCCCACCGTGCAGGTTGGCGATCCGTTCACCGAAAAATGCCTGCTCGAAGCATGCCTCGAACTGATGGCGTCCGGCGCCGTTATCGCCATCCAGGACATGGGTGCCGCCGGCCTCACCTGCTCGGCGGTCGAGATGGGCGCCAAGGGCGACCTCGGCATCGAGCTCGATCTCGACAAGGTGCCGGTGCGTGAAGAGCGCATGAGCGCCTATGAGATGATGCTTTCGGAGAGCCAGGAGCGCATGCTGATGGTGCTGCGCCCCGAAAAGGAAAAACAGGCCGAGGCGATTTTCCACAAATGGGGCCTCGACTTTGCCATCGTCGGCAAGACCACCGACGATCTGCGCTTCCGCGTGCTGCACCAGGGCGACGAGGTCGCCAACCTGCCGATCAAGGATCTCGGCGACCAGGCGCCGGAATATGACCGTCCCTGGGTCGATCCGAAGAAGCCGGCGCCGCTGGCCGGCGATGCACCTCAAGCCGACGTGGCCGAGGCACTGCTCAAGCTGCTGGGCGGACCAGACCTGTCCTCGCGCCGCTGGGTGTGGGAGCAGTACGACACGCTGATCCAAGGTAATTCGCTGCAGCTTCCCGGCGGCGACGCCGGTGTCGTGCGCGTCGACGGCCACCCGACCAAGGCGCTCGCCTTCTCCTCCGACGTGACGCCGCGCTATTGCGAAGCCGACCCTTACGAGGGCGGCAAGCAGGCGGTTGCCGAATGCTGGCGCAATCTTACCGCCACCGGTGCTCTGCCGCTCGCGGCCACCGACAACCTCAATTTCGGCAATCCGGAACGGCCGGAGATCATGGGTCAGTTGGTCGGCGCGGTGAAAGGTATTGGCGATGCCTGCAGGGCGCTTGGCTTCCCGATCGTCTCCGGCAACGTCTCGCTCTACAATGAGACCAACGGCCAAGGCATCCTGCCGACACCGACCATTGGCGGCGTCGGGCTGATTGCCGACTGGTCGAAAATGGTGCGCATCGGCTTTGCCGCCGAAGGCCAGATGATCGTGCTGGTCGGCGCGCCGACGATATGGGGCACGCATCTTGGCCAGTCGGTCTATATGCGCGACATTCATGGCCGCGCCGACGGCCCGCCGCCGCCGGTCGATCTCGGCCACGAGAAGCGGGTCGGCGACCATGTGCGGGCACTGATCGGCTCCGGTGTCGTTACCGCGGCGCATGACGTTTCCGATGGCGGCATCGCGGTGGCGCTGGCCGAGATGGCGATGGCCTCCGGCATCGGCGCGACCATCCCCGGCCTGATCGGCACAGATCCAATCCCGGTCTGGTTCGGCGAGGACCAGGGCCGCTATCTCTTGACGCTGTCGATCGACCCGCAGAGCGAGCAATGGGACGCCATTCGCGAACAGCAAAACAAGCTCGGCGTTTTTGCGCCGTGGATCGGCTCGACCGGCGGCAGCGAACTGAAGCTGGGCGAGGCGCGTGCGATACCGGTCAGCGAATTGACCGACGCCCACGAATCCTGGTTCCCTCGCTTCATGGCAAATGAGGTCGTGGACCCGTGAAGTGATCGAGTGGGCCCCTTTCCCTGTGGTTCATCCGCCATTTCGACCATATCTATGAGCTCACGACCTGAACAAGGAATCCTCATATGGCAATGGACGCCCACGACATCGAACGGCTGATCAAGGAAGGCATTCCCGACGCCAAGGTGACGATTCGCGACCTGGCCGGCGACGGCGACCATTATGCGGCTGAGGTTGTGGCCGAAAGCTTTCGCGGGAAAAGCCGGGTCCAGCAGCACCAGATGGTCTATGACGCGCTGAAGGGCAATATGGGCGGCGTGTTGCACGCGCTTGCCCTGCAGACCAGCGTGCCGGACTGAGCTCTCTTGCAGTTACCGGCTCGCAAGCTTCTTACCGGTCACGGCGATGATCGGCCCGACCGGATAGCTTCCACCCACAATCATCCGCTCGCCGTTCGACAGCGCCGAAACGACCCCGTCGAAGAAAAGCGCGTTGGGACAATTGAGCGCATCTCGAAACAGTCGCGCGAAGCTGCCGAGGCTGACCTCAGAGCGCGAGATCGCCAGCACGACAGTGTTTTCGTCACGCACGCCGATGCCATTGCGGATATAGCGCGATGTGCCGTTTTGCTCGAAGCGGGGATGAAGCCGGCCGTCGATCACCAGCATCGGGCCGGATTGCGTGGCAAACATCACGTCCAGTCTGGTCGCAGCATAGGCGCTTGTCTCCATGACCGCCGCCTTGCCGTCCTTCCGGACCAGGAAGACGCCATTCGGTTTCAGGAAGAAATTCCCTTCGCTGTCGGCGACGTTGATCGGCGCCTTCTCCCGGCCGTCTTCGACGAGAAGGCCGACCGGAGTCAGGTCTTGGTGATACATGCCGGCGTTCATGGCGAGCAGCACCGGCCGGCCATGATCCGCCATCGCCTTGTCGAATTTGTCCAGTGAACCGAAAGCCTTGCCGTCAAGGCCTGCATGGAACACACCGATGTCATAGTGGCGCAGATCGATTTCGCAGACGACATAGGCGACCGCCTCGAAGCTCGCGTCGCGGCACGGCGCCGGTAATTCACCGCCGACGACGAGAGATGGCTGTCTCGGCGACCTGGCCCACCAGATCAAGGACAGTGCGGCGAACAGAACGGCGAGGAGGAACCCGGCGAGATATCGTCTTTTCATCGCGCCTCGGGAAAGATGGTGGCCAACGCTCTTGGCCCAAGATCAGACGTTCCTTTGCGCCATTTGCATGGCAAGGCGGCAAACATCTTGTTTCGCGCAACCCATGGGTTTATTTGAAGGGTAATGTTCGAGCCTGACTCCCACAGGCATGAAAGGGTATTCCATGAGCGGCATCAACGACTACATCGACAATGAAGTGAAGGGCAACGACGTCGTTCTCTTCATGAAGGGCACGCCCGGCTTCCCCCAATGCGGATTTTCCGGCCAGGTCGTGCAGATCCTCGACTATATCGGCGCCGACTATAAGGGCGTCGACGTGCTGACGTCGGCCGAACTGCGGCAAGGCATCAAGGACTATTCCAACTGGCCGACCATCCCGCAGCTCTACGTCAAGGGCGAGTTCGTCGGCGGCTGCGACATCATCCGCGAGATGTTCCAGGCGGGCGAATTGCAGACCTTCCTCGTCGAAAAGGGCGTCAGCGTCAAAGGCGCCGCCTGACTTCTGTTTCTGCGTATGACCTTCCGCCTGCGATTTTCGGGGGTCATGCGCTAAGCGCCGGGGCAGCCCCCACCTTGGCAAAAAGTTCTGCCCGCTATCGGGCAATCAACGAATGGATGCGTCGGCCAGCCGGCGCATTTTCGTTTGAGGATCGGACTGGCCTTGGATCAGCAAGCACAAGCGCAGCAAAAGGCAAGCACCTTGCCCATTCCGCGCTGGGAATTCATTGCGCTGTGCGCGGCGCTGATGGCGCTCAATTCGCTGGCAATCGACATTATTTTGCCGGCGCTGCAGCAGATCGGCGCTTCGCTTGGCATCGAAAATGAAAACCACCGGCAATATGTTGTCACCGCCTATATCCTTGGCTTTGGCGGCGGACAGCTGTTCTTCGGGCCGATCTCGGACCGCTTCGGGCGCCGCGCGCCGCTTGTCGCAGGGCTGGTGATCTACGTCCTGGCGGCCGGCGCTGCGGCAATCGCCCCGTCATTCGCCACGCTTCTGCTATGCCGGGCGGTGCAAGGCATCGGCGCGGCGGCGACGCGCGTCATTGCCGTCTCGATCGTGCGCGATACGTTCGACGGAAGGCGCATGGCCGAAGTCATGTCCTTGATCTTCATGGTGTTCATGGCCATTCCGGTGGTGGCGCCCGGTATCGGCCAGTTCATCATGCTGTTTGCGACCTGGCATGTGATCTTCGTCACCATGGCAGCCGGCGCGCTGATCGTGTCCGCCTGGTCGCTGCTGCGCCTGCCCGAGACACTACACCCCGAATATCGCCGGCCGCTGACGCTGTCCTCCATCATCGGCGGCTTCCGCATCGTTCTCACCAACCGCATCGCGCTCTGCTACGCCTTTGCCAGCACCTTCATCTTCGGCGCCATGTTCGGCTTCATCGCCTCGGCCCAGCAAATCTATGTCAGCGTGTTCAATGTCGGCGAGATGTTCCCCGTCATCTTCGCGGGGGTTGCCGGCGTACTTGCTTTTTCGAACTACCTCAACTCGCGCCTCGTCGGCCGCATCGGCATGCGCCGTCTGTCGCAAAGCGCGCTGCTGCTGTTTCTGGCCATCAGCCTTGCCTGGCTGGTCGTTTCCATCGAAATAAAGATGCCGCTCTGGCTCTTCATTACCTTCTTTGCCTGCGCCATGGTCCCGTTCGGCGCGCTCGGCGCGAACTTCAACGCGCTCGCCATGGAGCCGCTGGGGCACCTGGCCGGCACTGCGTCGTCGATCCTTGGGTTCATGCAGACATTTCTTGGCGGCATTCTCGGTACGCTGATCGGCCAAGCCTTCAACGGCACGGTGACGCCGCTGGCCGCCGGGTTCTGCAGCGTGTCGGTGGCGGCGCTGCTGATGATCCTGCTGGCCGAGCGCGGCAGACTGTTCCAGCCGCATAACCCGCCGGTTTAATGCACATTGCGCGTGCGCCTAGGATGCACCCTCACTGACCGCGGTGAAGCGGGGGAACAGCGTACGTCCTGCGATTGCTCCACCCATACTGTCCGAAAAAGGGGCAGTGGAAGAGCCTTGTCGAGCGCCTCGAGGACGGAAGCCACGAAGGCCCGATTGAGCGGACCATCGTCCCCTAGATGGGAGTAAGTGGCGCGCGGCTTGCCGATAAGCGTGCCGTTTCGGCGAATTGAGAACTGCAGCGTCAGGGTCATGCCCGCGGTTCCGGGCGGCGGCTTCCAACAGGCGAAGATCGCGGAGAACATCTCGTCTATGGTGTCGACGGAGTCGGGACTGCGACATGCGCGTTCCCCAGCGCTTGCTTCATTGACACCGGCAACCAAGGCAAGGGCAAAGGCCGTTGCAACAATTGCGGACCGAGGTTTCATTCGAGGTCTCCGGTTTCGCACAGGATTGGACAACTTTGGCAGCGAAGAGTTATTCCGCCCAGAGCTCGCGGCGCAGCTCCCGCCAGCTCTCCCGGTCCGGCGCGACCAGCAGGCCACCTCCGACATGCGACGGCAGATAGGCGCTGCCGTCCAAGCGCGCGGCATGGCCGCCCGCCTCCGCATGGATCAGCACGCCAGGCAGGTGATCCCAAGGCATCAGCTTGTTGTAGACGACGAAATGGCCGTGGCCGCTGGCCAGCAGGCGGTATTCGTGGGCGGCGCAGCGATAATTGAACTGCGATAGCGACTTGGTCTGGTTGCGCGCCAAACGTGAGCGGTCCGGCTCGGGCACGTAGTGCCATGAGACCGCACCGGTCATTTCCGACATCGGCGCCGGTTTGGCGACATGGACCTTTTCCAGATTGCCATGGGCATGGCGGATATGGCTGCCGGCGCCACTAACGCCGATCAGCCAATCCTTGCCGACGGGATCGTGGATGATGCCGGCGACCGTCTCGCCCTTGATCACGACGCCAAGCATGACGCCGAAAAGCGGCACGCCGGAGGCGAAGTTGAAGGTGCCGTCGACCGGGTCGATGACGAAGGCGAGTTCGGCATCGCCGAGACCGTCGAGCAGCGTCGGGTCGTCGGAGCAGGCCTCCTCGCCGACGATCATTGCGTGGGGATAACGCTGGCGCAGCCTGGCGGTGATGAGCCGTTCGGCATTGACGTCGGCCTCGGTGACGAGATCGGCGGCCGAGGTCTTGCGACGGACGTCGCCCTCGCTCAACCGGCGAAAGCGCGGCATGATCTCGGCGACGGCGGCTTCCGACAGAAGGTCGGCAAGCCAGTCGATCGCGCTATCGTCAAATGTCATCGGGACGCCTGGTGGTGAGGGTTTCGTTGAGGGCGGCGAAATCGAACAGCTTCCTGTCGAGCAGATGCGAACGCCGCACATTGGTCATGGCGCGGATCATCGTGTCCTTGCGGCCAGGCATGCGCTTCTCGATGTCGTCGAGCATCGCCTTCATGGCGTTGCGCTGCAGGCCTTCCTGGCTACCGCACAGATCGCACGGAATGATCGGGAATTTCATGGCGCCGGCGAATTTCTCGAGATCGGCTTCCGCACAATAGGCGAGCGGCCGCAGCACCATGACATCGCCTTCGTCGTTGAGCAGCTTCGGCGGCATGGCGGCAAGGCGTCCGCCATGGAACAGGTTCATGAAGAAGGTTTCCAGTATGTCCTCGCGGTGATGACCGAGCACCAGCGCCGAGCAGCCCTCCTCGCGGGCAATGCGATAGAGATGGCCGCGCCGCAGCCGCGAGCACAGCGAGCAATAGGTGCTGCCCTCGGCCAGCTTGTCGGTGACCACCGAATAGGTGTCCTGATATTCGATGCGATGCGGAATGGCATATCTATCGAGATAATCGGGCAATATGTGCTTGGGAAAGTTCGGCTGGCCCTGGTCGAGATTGCAGGCCAACAGCTCGACCGGCAGCAGCCCGCGCCATTTGAGATCGAGCAGCACGGCAAGCAGGCCGTAGGAATCCTTGCCGCCCGACAGAGCGATCAGCCAACGGTCGCCGGGCCTCACCATGGCGAAATCGTCGATCGCCTGGCGGGCAAGCCGCAACAGCCGCTTGCGCAGCTTGTTGAACTCGACGGAGGACGGCACATCGGCAAACAGCGGATGAAAGCCGCCTTCGGTGTCGGCGACCGGTTCGAGTGTTTCGGCGTCTGGCAGCATATTCATGGCGCGTCCGCCCCAAGATCCTGTTGCCGCCCGCAGTAGCGCATCGGACCGAAAACCGAAATCGATTTCGGAATCACGCCGCGGAAAAAGGAACGAAAAAAGAAAGGCCGCCTCGACGGGCGGCCTTCGATTGTATCGCGACGAACGCGCCGATCAGCGCGAATAGAACTCGACGACCAGGTTCGGTTCCATCTGCACGGCAAACGGAACGTCCGCCAGGCCGGGGATGCGCGTGAAGGCCGCGGTCATCTTGTTGTGATCGGCCTCGATATAATCGGGCACGTCGCGCTCGGCCAGGCCCACCGATTCCAGCACGATGACCAGCTGCTTCGACTTCTCGCGCACTTCGATGACATCGCCCGGCTTGCAGCGGTACGAGCCGATGTTGACGCGCTTGCCGTTGACGTTGACGTGGCCGTGATTGACGAACTGGCGCGCCGCAAAGATGGTCGGCACGAACTTGGCGCGGTAGACGACCGCGTCGAGGCGCGATTCGAGCAGGCCGATCAGGTTCTCCGAGGTGTCGCCCTTGCGGCGGTCCGCCTCTTCATAGACCTTGCGGAACTGCTTTTCCGACACGTCGCCATAGTGGCCCTTCAGCTTCTGCTTGGCGCGCAGCTGCAGGCCGAAATCGGAAAGCTTGCCCTTGCGGCGCTGGCCATGCTGGCCGGGGCCGTATTCACGCTTGTTGACCGGGGACTTCGGGCGGCCCCAGATGTTTTCGCCAAGACGGCGGTCGATCTTGTACTTCGCGGATTCGCGCTTGCTCATCGCATTCCCTTTCAAAACAACACACCCGGAACCTCATGGTCCGGGCGAAGGAAACGCGCCCTCCTCTGGCCTCCGTTTTCGAGACCTGACAGGGTTTTCCACGCAACGCGACGGAAAACCCACGGGACACGTCATTTCAAACAAGACATAGGGAAAGTAAACCGGCTTCCCAAACGTCTTGCACACATAAAGAAAACCACCGGGCATTGCGGCCCGGTGTTGGTGGGCTGGTTAAACGGAGATTTAACCGCTGTCAAGCTTCCGGCTGGCGCGAATCGCCGAACCGGATAGTGTTACGGTTGTAGAACGTGCCGGATGTGGCGGGAGGTTGCGCCAGCGGCATCAGGAAGGGACTGAAATCAGAGGAGCTGGAATTCGCATGAAGAAGTTCTTCCTTACGTTGGTAGGCGCCGCGGTGATGGCCGGCACGATGGCGGTCGCGCCCGAGCCGGCGCAGGCCCGGCATTGGCATGGGCACAGGCATCACCAGGTCTGCCGCATCGTGGTGAAGAAGAAGGTGGTGTGGCGCCACGGTCATCGCAAGGTGATCCGCTACAAAGTGCGGCGCTGCGGGTGGGGCTGGAACTGGTAATTTTCGTCCTCGCCCGTTGAGACTTCATGGCCCGCGGCTCAGCCGCGGGCCTTTTATTGACCGGCATCCGCCGTCAGAATGGCCAGTCGATCAGTGTTTCGACTTCTTTTCCGGCAGGCCCTTGCGCTTGGTCTCGGCGAATTCCTCGAGCTGTTTTTCGCTCATGGATTTATACATTCCCTTCGACGCGCCTTTGAGCGCGCCCTTCTTGGTCTCGCCGCGCTTGGCTGACAATGCCGCGCCGGCCGCTTTCTGCTGGGCTTTTGAGGTGGCTGGCATGATGGTTTCTCCCGTTTCCAATGAGAGGAAAACGCATTGTCCGGTGTGATGTTCCCAAAGCGAAAATTGCCTGCGATCAGGATATCGCCAGGCCAAATCCCTGCATCAGCCGACGCGTCGGAAAATCGGCGCTGTTCGAGGTGAAGAATGCAAGGTCGGCGCCTTCCGGCAGTGCCTCTCTGCGATAGCGGGCCTCGGTATCGGCAAGCAGCGACAGCGCCCGGCGTGCGATCGCCTCGGCCGGGTCGAGCCAGTCGACCGGCCACGGTGCTGTCTTGCGCATGCGGTTGGCCAAAAACGGATAATGGGTGCAGGCAAGCACGACGATGTCGGTGCGCAGCCCGTCATGCTCGACGAAGCACGGCGCGATCTCGGCGCGCACGGCGTCCTCGTCGACAAAACCATCGCGCATATAGGCTTCGGCCAATGCAGCCAGCCTGTCGCTGCCGACCAGGCGGACGTGGCATTTCTGCGCCCATTTGCTGATCAGGTCGCGCGTGTACTGGCGCTTGACGGTGCCGGGCGTCGCCAGCACCGAAACCAGGCCCGAGCGCGTGCGTTCCGCCGCCGGCTTAATGGCCGGCACGGTGCCGACGAAAGGGTGGCCGGGAAACCGCTCGCGCAAGGCATCGATGACCAGTGTCGAGGCGGTGTTGCAGGCGATGACCGAAATGGCCGGCGAAAACCGGTCGAGCAGCCTGGCGAACAACTCCAGGATATGTGTTCTCAGCGCCGGTTCCTCCCAGCCGCCGAAGGGGAACGCCGCGTCGTCGGCGACATAGATGAAGCGGCGGTCAGGCATCAGCACGCGCGCCTCACGCAGCACGGTGAGGCCGCCAATGCCGGAATCGAACATCAGGATCGGACGGGCGCTCGATGGATCGGTCATTGTCATTGAGTCACTAAGGGCTGGGAATCACTAAGGGCTGGGAATCACAAACGAGATCACGAGGGAAGGCCCGGCCCATGCTTTCTGCTTCGGCCAATGATGCTTTATCCCGGCCGCTTCTATGTGGAACCATCATGGCCTTGATGCGGCGAGCCGGTCACACAAGGCCGCGCTTGCCGAAGCCGCCGGGCCGCGGCCGGCCGTTCGCCGGAGATGCAGGTTGAGATGCAGGGTGGTTCGACGGCACCGGCGCGGCCCGCGTGGCGTAGGCTGGAGCCAGGGCCGTCGCGCCGGCGGCTGACGCTGAATGGAGCGCGGCGGCGGCGCGCAGCGGCCCGGGCGGGTCGAAATCGTCGAAACTCAGGGATGACGCCATATCCGCAGAGCCACCGCCCGCCGGCTTGCCCGCCAAGATGACGGCCCACAGCCCGACAAGAGCCAATCCCAGCAGGTTAAGGCCGGAATGCGAATCTTCGCCGTCGAATTTTACGACAAGAACAGTGCCGGCCTGCAGGATCGCGAACAGCGTCGAGAACACGATATACGACCAAAGGATCCAACCCGACCCTTGCGCGTCGCGGCTTCGACGCCAGGCGAAATTCGCGCGGAACAGAACGATCACCAGCGAGGTAACGAGAACAGCCGCGGCCAGCCCTTCCCTGGAAGGACCGGGTTTCGAATTGGCCAAACCCTCGAAGCCGACGGTCCCCACGACGCACAGCACGAATGTCACGATTTCCGCAACCAGCAAGGCCGCGGAATAGAAGAAAAAGCGAAGACGCCCGATATTTGAATTGAACATCGAAAGGATCCATCGTTTTCCAGACAATGGATCACACCAAATAACATTCGGTTACTGGTGAGGTATGGGTCGTTCCGAGGCTAGTCTTTGTCTGTCGCCCTGCCAGCGCGCCGGGCCGCCGCCGGGAGCCGCCTTGGATCGTCGCCGGGCGATCCGTCGCCGCGCGGCATGGCCGGCGAGAACCTGTCCAGCGATGATAGTATGCCGCGCAGCACCTTGAGCTCCGGCTCAGCAAAGCCGGGGCGGGTCAGCACTGCACGCAAATTGTCGACCATCTTCGGCTTCTTCGCTGCCGGGCGGAAATAGCCGCGCGCCTCCAGTGCACCTTCCAGATACGCCAACAGGCCGTGCAATTCTTCCTTGGCAGCCGGCGGCATTTCGGGGCCGGAGAAGTTGGTCCTGGTCTCGTCTTCCAGGCCGGACTTCATCCATTCATAGGACATCAGCAGGGCAGCCTGGGCGATGTTGAGCGAGGAGAAGGCTGGATCGACGGGGAAAGTGACGATCTCGTCGGCAAGGCCGACCTCGTCATTATAGAGGCCGAAGCGCTCGCGGCCGAACAGGATGCCGGTGCGCTGGCCGGCCCGCTGCCGCGCGCGCAGCGCCCTGCCCGCCTCGACCGGACCGCGCACCGGCTTGAAATTGTCGCGCGCGCGCGCCGTGGTGGCGAAGACGAAGTTCAAATCGGCAATCGCCGAGGCGAGGTCATCGAACACCGTGACTGCATCGATGACGTGGTCGGCGCGGCTTGCGGCGGCACGCGCCTTCTCGCTCGGCCAGCCGTCGCGCGGATTGACGAGCCGCAGCTCGGAAAGGCCGAAATTGGCCATGGCGCGTGCAACCATGCCGATATTCTCGCCGAGCTGCGGCTCGACCAGGATGATCGCCGGTCCGGACGCTGGAGTTCCGGAGGCAAGAGGGGTGTCGGGATCCTGGGTAGCGGCCATGGTTGTCAGTGAACTGCTGTTTGCGGCATTTCGCAGTCCCCTGCCACATTTGGCGGCGAAAATGAAGCTTTCGCAAGGAATGCCGACACTACGGCGCGGTTCGCCGTTTGCGCGGCCAAAAAGCCTTTGATATACGGGCCGCATCCCAGGGCCGGCAGCCGTGCGGGCAAGGCCGTTCCGTTCCCCAAAAGCGAGGCATTCTTTCCATGGCGAAGATCAAGGTGGCGAACCCGGTCGTCGAACTCGACGGCGACGAGATGACCCGCATCATCTGGCAGTTCATCAAGGACAAGCTGATCCACCCTTATCTCGACCTCAAGCTCGAATATTACGACCTCGGCATCGAGCACCGCGACGCCACCAACGACCAGGTGACCATCGATTCGGCCAATGCCATCAAGAAATACGGCGTCGGCGTGAAATGCGCGACGATCACGCCCGACGAGCAGCGCGTCGAGGAATTCAAGCTGAAGAAGATGTGGAAGTCGCCGAACGGCACCATCCGCAACATCCTCGGCGGCACCATCTTTCGCGAGCCGATCATCATGAAGAACGTGCCGCGGCTGGTGCCCGGCTGGACCAAGCCGATCATCGTCGGCCGCCACGCCTTCGGCGACCAGTACCGCGCCACCGACTTCCGCTTCCCCGGCAAGGGCAAGCTGACGATCAAATTCGTCGGCGAGGACGGCCAGGTGATCGAGCACGACGTCTTCGACGCACCCGGCGCCGGCGTCGCCATGGCCATGTACAATCTCGACGAATCGATCCGCGAATTCGCCCGCGCCTCCCTGAACTACGGCCTGCTGCGCAATTATCCCGTCTACCTCTCGACCAAGAACACCATCCTCAAAGCCTATGACGGACGCTTCAAGGACATCTTCCAGGAGGTCTACGAGGCGGAGTTCGAAGCAGAATTCAAAGCGAAGAAACTCTGGTACGAGCACCGGCTGATCGACGACATGGTGGCCTCCAGCCTGAAATGGTCGGGCGGCTATGTCTGGGCCTGCAAGAATTATGACGGCGACGTGCAGTCCGACACGGTGGCGCAAGGCTTCGGCTCGCTCGGCCTGATGACCTCGGTGCTGATGACGCCGGACGGCAAGACCGTCGAGGCGGAAGCCGCGCACGGCACCGTTACCCGCCACTATCGCCAGCACCAGAAAGGCGAGGAGACCTCGACCAATTCGATCGCCTCGATCTTTGCCTGGACGCGCGGCCTCGCGCATCGCGCCAAGCTCGACGACAATGCCGAACTGAAGCGCTTTGCCGAGACCCTGGAAAAGGTCTGCATCCAGACGGTCGAGTCCGGCTTCATGACCAAGGACCTGTCGCTGCTGATCGGCCCCGACCAGCCATGGCTTTCGACCACCGGCTTCCTCGACAAGATCGACGAGAATTTGCAGAAAGCGATGGCCTGAGCCCAACCGGCATGGGCAAGCCGGTCGTCTACGGCGCGGATTACAGCGTCTACGTGCGCATCGTGCGGCTGGTGCTGGAGGAAAAGGGCGTCGGCTACGAGCTCGTGCCCGTCGACATCTTTGGCGCGGACGGCATTCCCGGCTGGTATTTCGAGCACCAGCCGTTCGGCCGCATCCCGGCCTTCGAGCATGACGGCTTTCGCCTCTACGAGACCGGCGCGATTGCCCGTTATGTCGACGAAGCCTTTGGCGGCCCGGCGCTGCAGCCGGTCGAAGCCCGGCCTCGAGCACGCCTGAACCAGATCACCGGCCTGCTCGACGCCTACGCCTACAGGACTATGGTCTGGGATGTCGCTGTCGAGCGGCTGGAAAAAACGCCGCCCGACGAAGCCGTGATCGCCAACGGGTTGCGGCAGGCGAGAACGGCATTGCAGGCGCTCTCTTCGCTGAAAGCCGAAGGGCCTTGGCTGTTGGGGACGGACCTGACGCTGGCCGACCTGCACGCCGCACCGATCATCGGCTATTTCGTCAAGGTCGCCGAGGGACAAGCCCTGCTGGCCGAGTTTGCCGAGATTCGGGATTGGTATGCGCGCATCACTCAACGCGCGAGTTTTGCGAAAACCGAAAAGGCAAGGTGACAAAGATACGAGAGGCCGAGGGACAGCACCCCCTCTGTCCTGCCGGACATCTCCCCCTCAAGGGGGGAGATTGGCAGGTTCATTGCCCCGCTTTTCTTCAATCATTGACAAGTGAGTTGTGTGCGTCAAGTTCTGCAAAATGGCGTGGCATTGCGGTGACGTCGGCGTGTCCGCCGCGCAGCCCCCGTGTTTAGCGGA
>NZ_JAMYSZ010000037.1:0-52745 GCF_040322215.1 Mesorhizobium sp. M0184 | reverse complement strand
TCACCACCGTGCCATGGCCGCTCGCCCCTCAGAGCAGGCGCCGTTCTCTCTCCAAAACTTTTTGCAGAACCTTCAGCACACTATCAGCGAAAGAATACCTAATCGTCCGCAAACCACCTGAAGCAGACATTCGGCTCGCAGCTCGCTCCAGCAACGCGCCTATCGCCCCAACATTTCAATGGCAGACCGTACAGGCCGGCGGGCGGTGCAAGCCGTAAGCTCGCGCTTGCGACATATCACCTCTCGAAAAGCCTCGGCTGCATGCTAAGAGACTCAAAACATCAAACGGACTGAACTGAGGAGGCGGCCGTCATGACAGGCGAAAGCAAGAAGGCGGCCCGATCCGACCTCGACGAAGCAGCGCTCTATTTCCATAAGCACCCCCGTCCCGGAAAGCTGGAAATCCAGGCGACGAAGCCACTGGGCAATCAGCGCGACCTGGCGCTTGCCTATTCGCCGGGGGTCGCCGCCCCCTGCCTTGAAATCCGCGACGACCCGGCAACCGCTGCCGACTATACAGCCCGCGCCAATCTGGTCGGCGTTGTCACCAACGGTTCGGCGGTGCTGGGCCTCGGCAATATCGGTCCGCTCGCCTCCAAGCCGGTGATGGAGGGCAAAGCGGTGCTGTTCAAGAAGTTCGCCGGCATCGATGTCTTCGACATCGAGATCGACGCACCGGGCATCGAGCGCATGGTCGAGACGATCTCGGCGCTGGAACCAACCTTCGGCGGCATCAACCTGGAAGACATCAAGGCGCCCGAATGCTTTGAGGTCGAGGAGCAGTTGAAAGCGCGCATGGGCATACCGGTCTTCCATGACGACCAGCACGGCACCGCCATCATCGTCGCCGCCGCCGTGCTCAACGGGCTGGAATTCGCCGGCAAGTCCATCGCGGACATCAAGATCGTCACGTCGGGCGCAGGTGCTGCGGCGCTCGCCTGCCTCAACCTTCTGGTCTCGCTCGGCGCGCGGGTCGAAAACATCTGGGTCACCGACCGGTTCGGCGTCGCCCATAAGGGCCGTGTCGAGGAGATGGACCGCTGGAAAGACCCCTATGTGAAGGACACCGAGGCGCGCACGCTGGCCGACGTTCTGCCCGGCGCCGACGTGTTTCTCGGCCTGTCTGCCGCCGGCGTGCTGAAGCCGGAATTGCTGCACCACATGGCGCCCAAGCCGCTCATCCTGGCGCTGGCCAACCCCAATCCCGAGATCATGCCGGAAGCGGCACGTGCAGCACGGCCCGACGCGATGATCTGCACGGGCCGCTCCGATTTCCCCAATCAAGTCAATAACGTACTCTGTTTTCCTTATATCTTCCGTGGCGCGCTGGATTGCGGCGCAAGCGCCATCAACGAAGAGATGAAAATGGCCGCGGTGCGGGCGATTGCAGCGCTTGCCCGCGAAGAGCCGTCCGACGTTGCCGCCCGCGCCTATTCCGGCGAGACGCCGATCTTCGGCCCGGAGTTCCTGATCCCCTCGCCTTTCGATCCGCGGCTGATCCTGCGCATTGCCCCTGCCGTTGCCAAGGCAGCCTGCGAGACCGGCGTCGCGACCCGGCCGATCACCGATTTCGCCGCCTATATCGACAAGCTGAACCGCTTCGTCTTCCGCTCCGGCCTGGTCATGAAGCCCGTGTTCTCGATGGCCAAGACGTCGAGCGCCAAGCGCGTCATCTATGCCGACGGCGAGGACGAGCGCGTGCTTCGCGCCGCGCAGGTCGTGCTCGAGGAAGGCATTGCCGAACCGATCCTGATCGGCCGCCCGCACGTCATCGAGGTGCGGTTGAAACGCTATGGGCTGCGCATCAAGCCGGGCGTCGATTTCGGCCTGATCAACCCGGAAGACGATCCGCGTTACCGCCACTATGTCGACCTTTTGATCGAGCTTGCCGGCCGCCGTGGGGTGACTACGGAAGCGGCACGCACCATGGTGCGCACCGACAATACGGTGATCGCCGCCCTTGCCCTGAAGCGCGGCGACGCCGACGCCATGGTCTGCGGCCTTGAGGGCCGTTTCGAGCGCCATTTGCGCAACGTCACGCTGATCATCGGGCCACGCGCCGGCATTAGGGATCGCGACCTGTCGACGCTTTCCATGCTGATCTCGCAGCGAGGCATCATTTTCCTCACCGATACCCATGTCTCGGTCGACCCGACCGCCGAGGAGATTGCGGAAATGACCGTTCTGGCGGCCGAGGAGATTCAGCGTTTCGGCATCGAGCCCAAGGCAGCGCTACTGTCGCATTCTGATTTCGGCTCCCGCGATTCGCCAAGCGCCATGAAGATGCGGCAGGCAGCGGCAATCCTGGCGCGCATCGCGCCCGACCTGCAATGCGACGGCGAGATGCATGCCGACTCGGCACTATCGGAGCAGCTGCGCCAACGCGTCTATCCGCATTCGCGGCTGAAAGGCGAAGCCAATCTGCTGGTGTTCCCCAATCTCGATTCGGCGAACATCACGCTGACGGCGCTGCGCACGATGATGGACGCGCTGCATGTCGGCCCGATCCTGCTCGGCACCGATAGCCCGGCGCACATATTGACCCCGTCGGTCACGTCGCGCGGCGTCGTCAACATGACGGCACTGGCCGTGGTGGAAGCCGCGCACAAGGCGCAAGCCATCGTCGATCTGGGGTAGCCGCGGGCTTTCTCAGATTGGCCTGAACCGGAAATGCCCTGTCTGCCTGAAGGCAAACAAAGTGTCCTCTTCCCTGGCGCCGCCGCCAATATTGTGAATGACCAGTCTTCTTGTCGGTACCAATGTGGAGCGATTGGACGACACGATGGCAATATGCGACAGATTGCCGGGCAGCATCTGGGCGATGAGATCCCCTGGCCGATAGTCGGCCGGGTTTTGGCTGACGGGCAAGGCAGCACCGCGCCGCTCGAAATAGACCGCAAGGTTGGGCACACGGCGGTGGTCGATGTTGCGGTCGGGCGCTTTCAAGCCCCAAGCCTTCGGATAAGCGGCAAAATTGGCCCGCATATCCTCATGCACCAGCTCTTGCAGATCGAGATCGAAGGCGCGGCGATAGGCGCGGATCACGACATCCGTGCACACACCCCGCTCGGGCTCAACGTCCCCGCCCGGATAAGCCAGGCGTGTATAGGTCGGATCGTAAAGCGTGGTGACGCCTATCTGCTCACGGGCGGCTTCGACCAATTTGGTGCCCCAATCCGGCGTGATGGGCTTTTCCTGCGCCATGGCAACCGGCATCGCCAGGCACAAAAGATCAAATTGCACTGCGGCTCGACGGGTAATCGCGGTCATGCCAAGCCTCCGGGCATTGCTGAATGCAGGCATTCTTCTGGGCGAATACGCCTTTTTTCGTGCAACGCCAGGATGTCGCGGTTCTGGCTCTGTCCGAATATGTCGTGTGGCGTGGTCGATATGACAGCACCAGTCGTGATCGAAGCCGCGCACTGGCGCAAGCCATCGCCGATTTGGGCTGAAGCTGGAATCGGCGGTATGCTGAACAAACGGTTAACCGCAAGCGCGGTAGCTTTCTGAACGACAGGCAGGCGGAGTTTCGGAGGGATGACGGGCGCATGTTGGAAGCTGACGCGTGCCGCCGCGCTGCTCGGTGCCCTGCTACTGTGCGGCATTGCCGTCACCCAGGCGCAGGCCGCTTCGCGCCTCTGCCGCCAGCTTGAAGCCGATCTTGCCGCCGCTTCTCGTGGTGGCGGCGGCAAACCGGCCTTGCTCAGGAAATATGACGACGCGATCGTCCGGCAGCGCCAGCAGATTTCAAAGGCCGTCAGCCAGGCCAGCAGCGCCGGCTGCGGCTTTTCGCTGTCTCGCCGCAACGCCAACGTATGCGCGGCACTCGACGCCACCATCGATCGCATGGCTGCCAATCTCGACGCCTTGCAGGCCAAGCGCGCTGCGCTTGACGGCGGTGGTTCGCGACGCGATCGCGCGCGCATATTGGCCTCGCTTGACGCCAATGGCTGCCGCGATGATGCGGCGCCGCCGACGCCCGCACCGGTCCGCGAAGCCAGCCGTGAAAACGGCCACCGAAACCTGCTCGACCAGCTTTTGGGCAGTCAGCCCGAAGAGCCCGACCAGGCTGAAGAACTAAGTCAGCCGCGCAACATCCGCAGCATGCTCAACAACGCCGACGAGTTGGGCCAGCCGCGAGGCGAATTCCGCACCATGTGCGTGCGCACCTGCGACGGTTATTTCTTCCCGATGTCGAATGCCGCCTCACTGGGCGATTTCGAGCGCGATCAGAAGAATTGCGAATCGAGCTGCCCCGGCACCGAAATGCAGGTTTTCTACACGCGCGGCATGAATGGCGATTCGGCGTCCATGACGTCTTCGGTGACCGGCAGGCCTTATATCGAACTGCCGACGGCCTACCTCTACAAGCAGTCCGACATGCCGCGGCCGCCGGCCTGCGGCTGCAATGCCGCGCAGAATTTCGAGATCATCGCCGGCAACCCGCCAACCCGGGAACAATCTGAGGCGAATGTAGAGAGTACCCCGTTCATTCCGCTGCCGGTTGCCAGGCCTGATCCGGGCGCCGACCCGGAGTCCTTGGCCAATGCGCAAGACGGCCTCTACCGTGAGGCGATCAGACGGCTTGCTGTCAAACCTGTGCCCTCGCCGACATCGCTGCCGCCGCCGGAGCAGCGCAAGGTCAGGGTCGTCGGGCCAACGTTCCTTCCCGACCCAGCAGCGGCAACAGATCTGCAAGCTCCGGGCCCGAAGGCTGTCCCGTAAGCGCCAGCCTGAGCGGCATGAACAGGGCCTTGCCCTTACGGCCGCTCGCCGCTCGGATCTTGCCCGTCCAGTCCTTCCAGACGGTGCCGTTCCAAGGCTCTTCCGGCAGCAACTCGAATGCCTGGCGAAGAAAGTCGCGGTCCTCGTCGGAAAACTCCGCCGGCTCCTCTGGACCGTCTCGAAGCGTACGCCACCAGATCGCCGCATCGGCCAGCCTGTCGAGATTGCCGCGCACCGCCAGCCAGAAAGGCTCGGCCTGTTCGCCGGAGATGCCGAGCACGATCAGCCGGTCGCGCGCCTCGGAAAACGGCATGTGATGCAGCAGCGTGCGGTTGAGCACGAAGAGCTCGTCCGGGTCGAATTTGGCGGCGGATTTCGATGTTGCAGCCGGATCGAAGCGCTCGGCTAGCTCGGCCATCGTTGGCACCGCCACGACGTTTTCCGAGGTGCCGACGAGCACCGCCAGCGAAGCGATCGCCATCGGCTCGATGCCGCTCTCACGCAGGCTCTGGATGGACAGCGCGCCGGTGCGCTTCGAAAGTCCCTCGCCTGATGCCGTTGTCAGGAGATTGTGGTGGCCGAACACCGGCGGCTCCGCGCCAAGTGCTCGGAACAGGGCTATCTGGACGCCGGTATTGGTGACGTGGTCGTCGCCACGAATGACATGGCTGACGCCCATGTCGATGTCGTCGACAACCGAAGGCAATGTATAGAGGTAGGTGCCGTCCTCACGCCGCAGAACCGGGTCTGAAAGCGAGGCGAGGTCGACGGTCTCTTCGCCGCGCACCAGGTCGTTCCAGTGGATTTCGGTGCGCTCCGGCTGCAGCGGATCGCTGCTGAAGTTGGGCAGCAGAAAGCGCCAGTGCGGTCGCCGGCCATCGGCCTCATATTCCGCGACCTGCTCGGGTGCCAGCGTCAGCGCCTCGCGGCCATAGACTGGCGGCAGGCCACGCGTGCGGCGCACCTTGCGCCTCAGGTCGAGCTCTTCGGGCGTCTCATAGCAGGCATAGACGAGGCGCGCCTCCTTCAGCTTCTCCAGTGCGGCATCGTAGATTTCCACGCGTCGCGACTGGTACTCCGTGGCGTCGGGGAAGATGCCCAGCCAATGCAGGTCATATAGGATAGCGTCGGAAAACTCCTGCGTCGAACGGGCGACGTCGGTGTCATCGAAGCGCTGGATGAAGCGGCCTTTGTTCTTGATGGCGAACAGCCAATTGAACAAAGCGGTGCGCGCATTACCGATATGGATGCGGCCGGTCGGTGACGGGGCGAAACGGACGGTAACTGTCATGAGCGGGGCGTACCGGATGGTTTTGCTGTTGACAAGACGCGCCCCCGCGCTCGGCGGCAGACATAGAACATGACGAAGGCGAAGAAAAGACTGCAGCGCCACGCGTCCATCAGGACGCGCGGCGCCGCAACCGTCAGATCACCATGCCTTTGGTCAGCTCAAGCGCCTGGCGTTCGAACAGCCGGCGGTAGATGCCGCCTTGCAGCCGGATCAGCTGGTCATGCGAGCCCTCTTCGACGATGCGGCCGCGATCGAACACCAAAAGCCTGTCCAGCGCCCGCACCGTCGACAGCCGGTGGGCAATGACCAGCGTCGTGCGGCCGACCATCAACCGCTCCATCGCCTGCTGGATCAGCACCTCCGATTCCGAATCGAGACTCGACGTTGCCTCATCCAGGGAATGCGCGCATCGGCAAGAAAGGCGCGTGCGATTGCAACGCGCTGACGCTCACCACCCGATAGCTTTACGCCACGCTCGCCGACCAGCGTGCCATAGCCTTTCGGCAAATTGGCGATGAAGTCATGCGCGCTGGCCAACCGCGCCGCGTGCTCGATCTCGGCCTGCGTGGCGGCCGGCCGGGCATAGGCGATGTTTTCGGCCAGCGACCGGTGAAACAGGATCGGCTCCTGCTGGACAATGGCGATCTGTGCGCGCAGCGACGCCTGCGCGACACCGGCAATGTCCTGGCCGTCGATCAGGATATTTCCCGCGGTCACGTCATAGAGGCGCTGGATCAGCTTGACGAATGTCGTTTTGCCGGAGCCCGAATGGCCAACCAGCCCGACCCGCTCGCCCGGCGCGATGTCCACCGAAAAGTCGCGATAGAGCGGCAGGCGGTGGCTGCCATAATGGAACGTGACATTGTCGAAGGTGATACGGCCATCGGTGATCCGGATCGGTTTGGCGCCGGGCCGATCCTCAATGCCGAGTGGTTCGGACTGGAAGTCGACCAGTTCCTCCATGTCGTTGATCGAGCGCTGCAGATTGCGGATATGTGTGCCGATGTCGCGCAGATAGCCTTGCAGCACGAAGAATGAGGTCAGCACGAAGGCGACATCGCCGGCGCTCGCCTGCCCCCACGACCACAACAGCAGGGAGAACCCGATGACCGCTGCCCTCAAAAGCAGCAGCATCGTCCCTTGCGTGGTGCCGTTGACGGTGCCGCGCATCCAGGTGCGGCGCGTGCGACCGCGCCATTTGGCGACGACCTCGGCAAGCCGCGTCTCCTCGCGTTCCTCGGCGCCAAAACCCTTGACCACGGCGTTGCAGCTCACCGCATCGGCCAGCGAGCCGCCAAGCCGTGTATCCCACGCATTGGCAAGCCTTGCCGCGGGCGCGACATAGCCAAGCGACAGCATCGTCGTCACCGCGATGAACAGAACCGAACCGGTGGCGACGACAGCACCCATCAGCGGCCAGAACCAGCCAAGCAGCAGCGTCGAGCCGACGAGCATGACGACCGATGGCAGCAGCGCGATCAGGATCGTGTCGTTGAGCAGGTCGAGCGCCCACATGCCGCGCGTTATCTTGCGCACCGTCGATCCGGCGAAGCTGTTGGCATGCCAGTCGGTGGAAAAGCGCTGGACGCGGTGGAAGGCGTCGGCGGCAATATCCGCCATCATCTTCAACGTCAGCTCGACGATGGCCATGAAGGCGAGATTGCGCAGCACGACACCGGTGAGCGCCAGCGCCACCAGCATCGAAAAGGCAGCCATCGCCGCATTCCATGCGGCATCGTCGGCAGTGGCACTACTGGCAACGGCGTCGACCAGCCGGCCGGAATAGAGCGGCGTCAGCACGTCGGCCAGGGTCGACAGCAGGAACGCGCCCATGATCAGCAAAAGCCGCCGCGGCTGACGTCGCCAATGGCTGAGCGTGAAGCCAAGAACGCTGCGAAAGGCGCCCGCGCGTAAATCTATTCGAAAACGAGCCATGATCTCATTCGGGCGCAAACGAACCCGATCCCGGAAAGGTCGAAATTGAAAAAAACCGCGTCGGGCGAATTAGCACCCAAGGAATGCGGAGGTTCGGCACATTTGGCGGCTCGCCCGAATACGGGCGGCGACCGGCATCGACGAACGCCTGTTCTCAGCTCGGCTTTGCCGCAAAGGTAAGGACCTTCTGGCTTGCCGATTGAGACCTAGGCTTCGCGGCCTCGCATAGCGATGTCAAATCCTGGCATTCGGTCTTCCCCAAGGGGATCGCGGAAAGGCGTTTATAGAGACGCCTCAACGCCGCGCCAAGTCACTAGATAGCCCAAAGCGCATCTGGTCCAAGCAGTGAGACGATTTTGCAACAATCGCCGGTTGTGCGCCCTCATCGGTCGAAGCGCATATAGCGGCCGTCGGTGGAAGGCCTGAAGCCGAGCTTCTCGTAAACCGCATGGGCGTTGTTGGTCGACAGGCTCCAATGCGTGACCGTCTTGACGTCCGGGTGGTCGATAAGCGCCTGGACAAGCCGGGTTCCGATGCCTTGTCCGCGATACCCCGGCCAGACAATTATGTCGGCGAGATAGGCAAATACCGTACGGTCGGTGATCGCCCGGCCGAAGCCGACCTGATTGCCGCCGACATAGGCGCCGACGCACAGTGAGTTGGCGAAGGCGCGGTGGTGCTGTTCGTCGCTGCGGCCACTGCCCCAATAGCTCTCCTTCAAAATGTCGGACGTCGCCCGGAAATCGATCCGCGACAGGTCGAAGCTGATTTCAAGGTTGGCCATGGATAAACCGTTATGCAGCCAATCGCCTACCCGCCATCCCTGAACCGGTTGGTAATGGGATAGCGGCGGTCGCGGCCGAAATTCTTCCTGGTGATCTTCACACCGGGTGCCGCCTGCCGGCGCTTGTATTCGGCGACGTAAAGCAGGTGCTCGACGCGCGTCACCGTCGCCCGGTCATGGCCGCGCGCAACGATGTTGTCGACACCCATCTCGTTTTCGACCAGGCATTCCAATATGTCGTCGAGCACCGGATAGGGCGGCAGCGAATCCTGGTCCGTCTGGTTCTCTCGCAGTTCCGCCGAGGGCGCCTTGTCGATGATGTTGGTCGGGATCACCTCGCCGGACGGGCCGAGCGCACCCGGCGGCACATGCGCGTTGCGCCAGCGCGACAGCGCATAGACCTGCATCTTGTAGAGGTCCTTGATCGGATTGAAGCCGCCATTCATGTCGCCATAGAGCGTCGCGTAGCCGACCGACATCTCGCTTTTGTTGCCGGTAGTGACCACCATCGAGCCGAACTTGTTGGAAATCGCCATCAGGATGGTGCCACGGGCCCGGCTCTGCAGGTTTTCCTCGGTGATGCCTTCCTTGGTGCCCTCGAAAAGCTGTGTCAACGTGTGCAGGAAACCCTCGACCGGCTCGAAGATCGGCACGATGTCGTAGCGGCAGCCGAGCGCGCGGGCGCAGTCCTCGGCATCCTTGAGCGAGTCCTTCGAAGTGTAGCGGTAAGGCATCATCACGGCGCGCAGCCGTTCCTCGCCGAGCGCATCGACGGCAAGTGCCGCGCAGATCGCCGAATCGATGCCGCCGGAGAGGCCGAGCACGACATTCTTGAAGCCGTTCTTGTTGACGTAATCGCGCAGGCCCAACATGCAGGCGCGGTAGTCGGCCTCCTCCTTCTCCGGGATTTTCGACATCGGTCCGTCAGAGCAGACCCAGATGTCATTCTTTCGCTTCCAGGTGGTGACGTTGACCGTCTCCTCGAACTGGCTCATCTGGAAGGCCAGCGTCTTGTCAGAACCTATGGCAAACGATGCGCCATCGAAAACCAGCTCGTCCTGGCCGCCAAGCTGGTTGGCATAGATAATCGGCAGTCCGCATTCGATGACCTGGCGGATGACGATCTGGTGGCGGACGTCGACCTTGCCGCGGTAATAGGGCGAGCCGTTCGGGACCAGCAGGATTTCCGCGCCGCTTTCGGCCAGCGTCTCGCAGACGGCAACCTCGCCCCAGATATCTTCGCAGATCGGCACTCCCACGCGCACGCCGCGGAAATTGACCGGCCCCTGGATCTCGGGGCCGGCCTGGAAGACGCGCTTCTCGTCGAACTCACCGTAATTCGGCAGATCGAGCTTGTAGCGTTCGGCAAGGATCTTGCCGCCATCGGCAAAGATGATCGAATTGTGCGTGCCGGTCTTGCGCTTCAACGGCGTGCCGATGACGAAACCCGGGCCGCCGTCGGCGGTATCGCCGGCGAAATCCTCCGCCGCCCGCTCGCAGGCCTTCAGGAAGCCGGGCTTCAGCACCAGATCCTCAGGCGGATAGCCGGCAAGGAAAAGCTCGGTAAACAGCACGAGGTCGGCGCCTTGGCGGGCGGCATCCGCCCTCGCCTCGCGTGCCTTGGCAAGATTGCCGGCGACGTCGCCGACCGTCGGATTGAGCTGGGCGACGGCGATGCGCAATACGTCTGGAGCGGTCTTGTCTGTCATGCCCGTGGGTTTAGCGCGGCAAAATTCGTCGAGCAATGGCGTTCGTTTGGACCAAACAGTCGATCCTATTCGCCCATATATTCGCGCAAGGCTTCCGGCGGATGGTTCTCGCCGATCGACATTGCCAGAATGCGCGAAATGTGCCGGCGCGGCAGCCCGGTTTCCGCCGCCCAGGCGTTTATCTGCACTTGGATCTTGTCCAGGTCCTTCTTCGATGTCGGGCTCTGCGCGAGGTCGAGCCCGGCGTCGCGCAGCGCTGCCGCCATGTCGGCCGAGACGATGAAGGCGTCCCACTCCAGCCAGCGCAGAAAATACTGGCCGGTATTGCCGCCGAGCCGGCTGCCGTGCTTGCCGAGATAGGCCATCAATCCGACCTGGTCATCCGCCGGCCAATTGGCCAGGAACTTGCCGAAGCTGCCATGCTCCTTCGACACGCGCTCGACGAAGGCTGCGTTGTCGCGTACGGATTTGATCTTCTGCGGATTGCGGACGATGCGCTTGTCGGCTGTGAGATCGTGCCAAAAATCGTCAGGCTGGAACAGCAGCCGCTTCGGCTCGAAGCCAAGAAATGCTTCCTCGAAACCCGGCCATTTCTGCTCGATGACGCGCCAGACAAAGCCGGCGGCAAAAACCCGCTCGGCCATGGTAGACAGGATCCGGTCGTCCGCAATCTTTGCCACCGCGGCATTGTCGGGCATAGGACCCAGCAGCGACGTCAGCGCTGCGTCACCGCCTTTGCGTTTCGCTGCACGGGCGCGAATTTTCTGAAAATCCACCATTGTTTCCTGACCCCATCGCGTCAATCTACCACTTCCCGTATGAACCGGCAGCTTCTACCTCATCGCTGACGACGGAGGCGACGATGAACAAAACGATCGAGGACCTGGCAAGCCGCTGGCTGAAGCGAAAGCCGGACGGCCTCAGCGCGCTCGAAAGCCGGGTACTGCAATCTACGCTCGAGCGCACCACGATCTCCAAGGACACCAACAAGGCCGTCGCCTTTCACCAGACGTTTGGCGATCGCCTGGCCGACACCATCGCCCGGATCGGCGGCTCGTGGTCCTTCATCCTGGCATTCATTGGCTTCCTGATCCTGTGGACGGCAGGCAATGTCTGGCTCTTGTCGCGCGCCGCCTTCGATCCCTATCCCTTCATCTTCCTCAATCTCGTGCTTTCCATGGTTGCCGCCCTGCAGGCGCCAGTGATCATGATGGCGCAGAACCGCCAGACTGAGCGCGATCGTATCGACGCCGCCCACGACTATGAGGTCAATCTCAAGGCCGAGATCGAGATCATGGCGTTACACGAAAAGCTCGACGAACTGCGCCACAGCCAGATCATCGGCATGCGAGACGAGATCGCCCGGCTGGCCGAGCAGGTGAAGCGCATCGACGACATTCTGTCGAAGCAGCGAACGTCTTCATGACGGAAGTCATCCATCGTCTCATTGAGCAATATGGATTGGTCGCGGTTTTTCTGGGCTGCGTCGCCGAGGGCGAAAGCGCCGCAATTCTTGGCGGTTTTTTTGCGCATCAGCATGTCTTCGTCCCGTGGCAGGCGTTTCTCGCAGCCGCGCTCGGCGCCTTCGGTGGCGACACGTTGTTCTTCATCTTGGGACGGAGCTTCGCCGACCATAAATTCGTGATCAGGCTCCGAGCCCGGCCGGGCTTCAGCCACGCCTACCGCCTTGTCACCTCTCATCCCAACATTTTCGTGCTGTCGAACCGTTACATCTATGGCCTGCGACTGGTCGGCGGAATCGCGGCCGGGCTGTCGGGCATCGCCGCGGCGCGCTTCATCATCCTCAACGCCATCTCGTCGGTAGTCTGGGCGGCACTGTTCTGCACTGTCGGTTATGTCTTCGGACTGGGCGCGGAGCACATCGTCGGCCAGGCGCTGGCCCGCCACGAGCGGTTGCTGATCGCTCTGGCAATCGGCCTCGTTGCGGCCATCCTCGGCTGGCTCGCGGCCCATATCGTCGCCAAGAAGGAACTCCACAAGGGAAGCTGATCGTCAATCAATGCCGAGCGCACGATCACCCTTCTCGAGGATCAGCGGAATGATCAGGTCTTCCTCGTCGGCAAGATGCCGGGTCAACATGGCGATCAGCCGGCTGTTCTCGTCAGCATAGGCATCGGCGGCGAAACGCTGTTTGTCTTCGCTCTCCTGAAGCGTGCGGATGAAGGCATTTGCCGCCTGGGCATTGCGCTCCAGTCCCTCATGGATTGTGTGGTGATCGGCATCCAGGATTTCGAAGCCGCGCTTCAGACGGGTCTCGGCCTTGGCGAAGACCGGGAAATAATGATGGTCCTCGACATTGTGGTGGCCGTCGAGATTGCCGAGGAAATGGTTGAGGCGCGGCGCGAACCAGCGCGCGAATTCCTGCGCGTTCAGCCTGCCATCCCGATAATCGCCAATACCACTGGTGAGCATGCCGCCAAGCTCGCGGAACATGTCGTGCCGCTGCAGCCACATATTGGCTATGCCGTGGATGTTGGCATGCGCCTGCCAGACCTCGCGCGGAAATTTTTCAACCAGCCAGCGAAGATCGTCCGGCAGGCCCTCCCGTTCGAGCAGCAGAAATCCGGCGGTATCGGCCATATCGGTTTCCTCAGACCATGATCCCGAAAAGTGGTACCGGTCTTCGGAAAAGATCATGGTCAAAAACGAGAAATGCAGTGACGGCATGTAGTGTCTGAAACCTCAGATCGGTACCCCGAGGATCCGCTCGATGACGGCGACGCCCCAGACGCCGGCAGCGATTACCACCGAAATCAGCACCGCCAGCGAACCGCAATCCTTGGCCAGTTGGATATCGATGTTGAATTCGCGGCTGAACGCGTCGCATGCCGCCTCGATGCCGGTGTTCAACACCTCGACCATGATCATGAGCAGCACCGCGCCGATAAGCAGCGCATAGCCGCGCCACGATTCCGAAAGGAACCAGCCGAGCGGCAAGGCAAGCACAAGCAGCGTCAGCTCCAGCTGGAAGGCCTCCTCGCTGGCGGCCAGTTTGCGAAACGCCCGCACCGAGTTGTAAAAAGCGTCGATCAGCCGCTGCATGCCAAAACCCTTCGGAATCACCGGCAGGGGATTAGCGCAATGGCTGGACCAAGGGAATAAGGCGACCTCTTCAAAAATCAGTCGCCTGCCACCTTGATCGACGGCGTCGACTTCTCGAACTGCGGCAGCCCGTCATCGATGGCGTAATAATCGCCCTTGTCGCCGACGAAGATATGGCATTCTCCTTGAAGCCCGGTTGGCGCGTCGAACAGCCCTGCCATGACCGAAACATAGCCGTCATCGCTCGGCTTCGAGAACAGCAGAGAGCCGCATGTCTTGCAGAAGCCGCGCCTGGCGAACGAAGAGGCCTCGTACCAGGTGATGCTCTCCGCGCCGGTGATTGTGATGTCGCGGTCGGCAACGTTGGCCGCCGCATAAAAATGCCCGCTCTGCTTCCGGCACTGCGAGCAATGGCAGTAGACGACACCGCGTAGCGGTCCTCGTGTCTGGAACCGCACTGCCCCGCGCAAGCATGATCCGCTGTGACTGTCAGCCATGTCGGCCTCCCGATGCAATTGCCATCGCCTGGCAGGATTCCAGTTTTGCGCGCGTTAGGCACGAGCAAATGCGACACCGGCGGGATGAATAGAAAAAGCGCCGGTTTTCGCCCGGCGCTTCTTCAATGACATCACAGTTCAGATCGTATCAGCCATTGACGGCCTGCTTGTGCTGCACCGGATGGGTCTTCTTGAGCAGATCGGAGACCAGGAACGCCAACTCGATCGCCTGGTCAGCGTTGAGGCGCGGATCGCAATGGGTGTGGTAGCGATCCTGCAGCTCTTCGGCGGTGATGGCGCGGGCGCCACCGGTGCATTCCGTGACGTTCTTGCCGGTCATCTCGACATGGATGCCGCCCGGATGCGTGCCTTCGGCGCGATGCACCTCGAAGAAGGTCTGCACCTCCTTCAGGATGCGGTCGAATGGCCGTGTCTTGTATCCGGCGGCCTCGATCGTATTGCCATGCATCGGGTCGGACGACCACACCACGCTGCGGCCTTCCTTCTGCAGCGCGCGCACCAGCTTCGGCAGGTGGTCAGCAACCTTGTCGGAACCGAAACGCGCGATCAGCGTCAGCCGGCCGGGCTCGTTCTCCGGATTGAGCAGGTCGATGAGCTGCAACAGGCCATCCGGCGTCAGCGACGGGCCACATTTCAGCCCCAGCGGGTTCTTGATGCCACGGCAGTATTCGACATGGGCATGGTCGGGCTGGCGCGTGCGATCGCCGATCCAGATCATGTGGCCGGAGGTGGCGTACCAGTCGCCGGAGGTCGAATCGACGCGGGTCAGCGCCTCCTCATAGCCGAGCAGCAACGCTTCGTGGCTGGTGTAGAAATCCGTCTCGCGCAGCGCGTAATTGGTCTCCGAGGTGATGCCGACGGCCTTCATGAAGTCCATCGTCTCGGTGATGCGGTTGGCGAGCGACTCGTATTTCTCCCCCTGCGGGCTGTCGGACACGAAGCCAAGCATCCATTGATGCACGTTCTCCAGGCTGGCATAGCCACCTTGGGCGAAGGCACGCAAAAGGTTGAGCGTCGCCGCCGACTGGCGGTACGCCATCTCCTGTCTTGCAGGATCGGGAATGCGCGACTTGGCGTCGAACTCGATGCCGTTAATGATGTCGCCGCGATAGCTCGGCAGCGTCACGCCGCCCTTGGTCTCATTGTCGGACGAGCGCGGCTTGGCGAACTGGCCGGCGACACGGCCGACCTTCACCACCGGCTGGGCGCCGGCGAAGGTCAGCACCACCGACATCTGCAAGAAGACGCGGAAGAAGTCGCGGATATTGTCGGCGCCATGTTCGGCGAAGCTCTCGGCGCAATCGCCGCCCTGCAGAAGGAATGCGTCACCGGCAGCGACGGCTGCAAGCTGCTTCTTCAGCTTGCGTGCCTCACCTGCAAAAACCAACGGCGGAAACGTGGCAAGCTGGGCTTCCGTGTTCCTCAGCGCGGCAAGATCCGGATAGGCAGGAACCTGCTGGATCGGCTTAGCTCTCCACGAATTCGGCGACCATTTCGTCATCGAAGCACCTAACGCTCTTTCACACGGACGCCATCGCCCGCCAATCCGCCCCATATGGGGTCGCGGCTCCATACACGAAGCCGATTTCCTATTCTAGACCGGAAGTGGTCGCGTGGCGAATGAGCACGGCACTGCGAAAGTGCCGGTGCGGCTGTGCCCAGAGCACCAGCGACGCGCTGCTACGCCGCCTTCTCCACCAGCCGCGCCAGCTGCGTCATGACAACCGCTGAGCCAGCCAGCCGCTTCTCGGGCGTCGCCCAGTCACGGCTGAAGACGACGCTCTGGTCGGGTCGGATCTTGGCAAGTGAACCCTGCTCGCCGATGAGCTTGACCAGCCCGACCGGATTGGCGAATTCCCGCTTGCGGAAATGGATGACGACGCCCTTCGGCCCGGCGTCGAGTTTTTCGACATTGGCCTTGCGGCAAAGCGCCTTGATGAAGACGATCTTCACAAGATGTTCAACCTCTTCCGGCAGCGGCCCGAACCGGTCGATCAGCTCGGCGCCGAAAGCATCGATCTCTTCCGTATTTTCGAGATCGCCAAGACGGCGATAGAGCGCCAACCTGAGCTGCAGATCCGGGACGTAGCTTTCCGGGATCATCACCGCCGTGCCGACGGCGATCTGCGGCGACCAGCCGCCGTCCTGCACCTCGCCGGAATCCTTCACTTCGGCCACCGCCTCCTCCAGCATCTGCTGGTAGAGCTCGAAGCCGACCTCCTTGATGTGGCCCGACTGCTCTTCGCCAAGCAGATTGCCTGCGCCGCGGATGTCGAGGTCGTGGCTGGCCAGCTGGAAACCGGCGCCTAGCGTATCGAGCGACTGCAGCACTTTCAGCCGACGCTCGGCTGTATCGGTTAGCTTGCGGTTGGCGGGCAGAGTGAACAGCGCATAGGCGCGTACCTTCGAACGGCCGACGCGGCCACGCAACTGATAGAGCTGCGACAGGCCGAACATGTCGGCGCGATGCACAATCAGCGTGTTGGCAGTCGGAATATCGAGGCCGGATTCGACGATGGTGGTCGACAGCAGCACGTCGTACTGGCCGTCATAAAAGGCATTCATGATATCGTCGAGCTCGCCGGGCGGCATCTGGCCATGGGCCACCGCCACTTTCAGCTCAGGCACGGATTCGCGCATAAAATCATGGATTTCCGCGAGATCGCTGATGCGCGGTACGACGTAGAAGGAATGGCCGCCGCGGTAGCGTTCTCTGAGCAGCGTCTCGCGGATGACCAGCGGATCGAAGGGCGAGATGAAGGTGCGCACCGCCAGGCGGTCGACCGGCGGCGTAGCGATCAGCGACAACTCGCGCACGCCGGTCAAGGCAAGCTGCAGCGTGCGTGGGATCGGCGTCGCCGACAAAGTCAGAACGTGGACGTCGGTCTTGAGATCCTTCAGCCGCTCCTTGTGCTTGACGCCGAAATGCTGCTCCTCATCGATGATCAGCAGACCAAGATTCTTGAACGAGATCGAGGAGCCGAGCAGTGCATGCGTGCCGACGACGATGTCGATCTGGCCTTCGGCGACGCCCCTCTTGGTCTCGGCCAGTTCCTTGGCGCCGACCAGCCGCGAGGCCTGGGCGACGCGGATCGGCAGGCCGGAGAAGCGCTGCGAGAAAGTCTTGAAATGCTGGCGCGACAACAATGTCGTCGGCACCACTATGGCCACCTGAAAGCCTTCCATCGCCCCAATGAAGGCGGCGCGAAGTGCAACTTCGGTCTTGCCGAAGCCGACGTCACCGCAGATCAGCCGGTCCATCGGCTTTCCGGCGCCTAGATCATCCATGACTGAATCGATCGCGGTCTGCTGGTCATCGGTCTCCTCATAGGGAAAACGCGCTGCAAACTCGCCATAGAGGCCTTCCGCCGGCACCAGCGCCGGTGCTGCCCGCATTTGCCGCTCGGCGGCAATGCGGATCAGCTGCCCGGCCATGTCGAGCAGGCGCTTCTTCAGCCGCGCCTTGCGCGATTGCCAGGCGCCACCGCCAAGCTTGTCGAGCGTCGCCTCGGCCGAATCCGAGCCATAGCGCGACAGCAGCTCGATGTTTTCCACCGGCAAGAATAGCCGATCGTCGCCGGCATAGTGGATCTCGAGGCAATCGTGAGGCGCACCAACCGCCTCGATGGTGCGCAACCCGATGAAACGGCCAATGCCATGGTCGGCATGGACGACGATATCGCCTGACGACAAGGCCGAAGCCTCGGCGATGAAGTCGGACGCACGCTTCTTGCGCTTCGAGCGTCGGATCAGCCGGTCGCCGAGAATGTCCTGCTCGGCGACGACGACCAGTTTCTCTGTCTCGAAGCCGGATTCGAGCGGCAGCACGGCCAGTCCCGCCTGCCCCGGCTCAAGCTTTTCGGCTTCTGCAAGCGTCGCCACCGGCTTCAGATTGCCAAGATGATGCTCGGCCAGGATCTGACCAAGCCGGTCGAGCGAACCCTCGGTCCAGCCGGCGACGATGACGCGGCGGCGTCCAGCGCGCTCGTCGGAAATGTGTTTTACGACGACGTCGAAAACGTTGGCGTTAGGATCGGCGCGTTCCTCGACGAAGCTGCGGCCGTGGCGCGAGCCGGCATGGAACACCTTTTTCGCGCCGGCATCGGGCGCGTCGAAGGCCGTGAAATCTATCGCCTCGCGCGGGCCAAGCGAGGCAATCAGGTTCTCGGGCGACAGATAGAGCAGATCCGGCGGCACCGGCTTGTAGGGCACCGCGTCCTTCAAGGCGCCGTCGGCCTGCTTCTTGCGCGCTTCGTAGTGGTCGAGGATCAGAGTGTGGCGCTCGGCCAGTGCCTCATGCGCCAGATGGTCGAAAACCACAGGCGCATCGGGCAGGTAGTCGAAGACGGTTTCCAGCCGCTCATAGAAGAACGGCAGCCAGTGCTCCATGCCGGCAAACCGCCTGCCCTCGCTGACCGCCGCATAGAGCCCATCGTCGCGGGAGGGCGCGCCAAAGGCTTCGATGTAGGCGCGGCGGAAGCGGCTGATGGTTTCCGGCGTCAGCGCCACCTCGCTCATCGCCTGCAGCGCCATCGATTTGCGTTGGCCGATGGTGCGCTGTGTTGCGGTATCGAAGACGCGGATTGATTCCAGCGTATCGCCGAAGAAATCGAGGCGCAGTGCCTCCGTCCAGCCGGGCGCGAAGAGATCGAGAATGCCGCCGCGCACCGCAAATTCGCCGATACCGCGCACCGTCGGCACTCGCTCGAAGCCGGAATTCTCCAGCCGCGACACCAGCACGTTCATGTCTATCTGGTTGCCGGGTTTGGCGTGGAAGGTCTGCGCCTCGACGAGTTCAGCCGGCGGAATGCGTTGCAACAGCGCATTCGCCGTGGTGAGGACGACGGCGCGGTGCGGCTTCTTCGCCAGCGCGATCATCGCTGCCAGCGCATCGAGCCGCCTTGCGGCGGCGTCGGCGCCGGGCGAGACGCGGTCGTAAGGCAGGCAGTCCCAGGCCGGCAGTTCCAGCACCGGAAGGCCCGGCGCGGCAAAGGCAAGCGCCTCGACGATCGCAGGCAGACGCTGCCCGTCGCGCGCCACGAACAGCACCGGCTTGTCAGGGGCGATCTCGTGCGCAGTCTGCACCAGCGCAAAAGCTTCGTAGCCGTCGGCGACGCCATCGACGATGAACTGGCCGGCGCGGCCTTTCGGCAGACCGATCGTAGGGATAAGGCTCATGGCTACACGTTGTTCAGAAGGTCATCTCCCGGCGCGAAGCCAGGATTTTTTGCAGGACGGCACAGTCGATATCCGCCGGAACCGGGCGTTCGCCAGTGACGAGAGGCAGGAATTCGGTGTCGGGAATGTCGAGGAGCCTCTCATATTGGTCGATTTCGTCGCCGGTCAAGGCGCCGATCTCGGCGTCGGCGAAGCTGCCGAGTATAAGGTCCATCTCGCGCATGCCGCGGTGCCACGAACGAAACAGAAGCTTGCGGCGGCGGGCATCGAGCCCCTCGCTTGATCGTTTCGTTCCGGTCATCTTGCAACATCCTTGCCCAGGCGGCGCATATAGCGTGGATAGAAGGCGGTGTCAGCCTTGCGCTACAGTCGCTGCAACATAAGCTGACATGATGCGTCCCTCCCTCCTCGATCCGCTGTTTGTCCCGATCACCTCGCTTGCCGGGGTCGGGCCAAAAGTTGGCGCCCTGATCGAAAAAGTCGTAGCAGCCGACCTCGGCGACCGGGCCGCGCGCGCCGGGGATCTCTTGTTCGTGCTGCCGCATACTGTCATCGACCGCCGCAACCGGCCTGGCATCGCCGGCTCGGCGGAAGGCGCCATCGTTACGCTCGACGTCCGCATCGATCGCCACCAGCCGCCGCCACGCGGCAACAGGTCGGTCCCGTACCGGGTCTACGCCCATGACGACACCGGCGAGATCGCGCTGACCTTCTTCCATGCCCATGCCGCCTATCTCGAAAAAGCAATGCCCGCAGGCGAGCATGTCGTCGTCTCCGGCCGCATGGAATGGTTCAACGGCCGCCCGACCATGGTTCACCCCGACCATATCGCACTTGCCGGCGACGCGGAAAACCTGCCGCTGGTCGAGCCGGTCTATCCGCTGACCGCCGGGCTCTCGGGCAAGGTGCTGCGCCGGGCCATCGGCCAGGCGCTGGCCCGCCTGCCGGTGCTGCCCGAATGGCAGGACGGTGAGTTCCGGCGCCGCCATGCCTTTCCTGCTTTCAGCGATGCGCTCAACCGGATCCACAATCCTGCCGACCCGATCGACGTCTCTGTCGACGGCGCAGCGTGGCGGCGCCTTGCCTATGACGAGTTCTTGGCCGGCCAGGTATCGCTGGCGCTGGTGCGGGCCAAGGTCCGCCGATTATCTGGCCGGCCACTCGTCGGCGACGGCCGCATAGTCGAACAGCTGCGCGTGGCACTCCCCTATTCGCTGACCATGTCGCAGGAAATGGCGCTTGCCGAAATCAACGCCGATCTCGGTGACCCCGAACGCATGCTGCGCCTTTTGCAGGGCGATGTCGGCTCCGGCAAGACGGTGGTCGCGTTGCTTGCCATGGCGCGTGCCGTCGAGGCCGGCGGGCAGGCGGCATTGATGGCGCCGACCGAAATCCTGGCGCGCCAGCATCTGGCAACGATTGCGCCGTTGGCGGAACGGGCCGGCCTGCGTGTCGCTGTCCTCACAGGTCGCGAAAAGGGCCGCGAGCGTGCCGACACGCTGACCGGGCTGGCCAATGGTGACATCGACATCGTCGTCGGCACCCATGCGCTGTTCCAGGAAACGGTGACGTTCCGTGACCTCGTGTTCGCCGTCGTCGACGAGCAGCACCGTTTCGGTGTCCACCAGCGCCTTGCGATCACCGCCAAGGGCGACGCGCCCGACATGCTGGTGATGACGGCAACGCCGATACCGCGGACGCTGGTGCTGACTGCATTCGGCGACATGGATGTGTCGAAGCTGACGGAAAAGCCGGCCGGCCGCCAGCCGATCCGCACCGTCACCTTGCCGCTTGAACGGCTCGACGAACTGATCGGACGCATGCTCGACGCCGTCGCCGATGGCCAGAAAATCTACTGGATCTGTCCGCTGGTCGAGGAATCCGAGGAGATCAAGCTGATGTCGGCCGAGGACCGTTTTGCCTCGCTGAAGCCGCTGTTCGGCGACCGCGTCGGCCTGGTGCATGGTCGCATGAAAGGCGCCGACAAAGACGAGGCGATGCGCGCCTTCAAGCAGGGTGACACCCGTATCCTGATCGCCACCACCGTGATCGAGGTCGGCGTCGATGTGCCTGATGCGACAATCATGGTTATCGAGCATGCCGAGCGTTTTGGCCTTACCCAGTTGCACCAATTGCGCGGCCGGGTCGGGCGTGGCGACAAGCCTTCATCGTGCGTGCTGCTCTACAAGGATCCGCTCGGCGAGACGGCAAAACGCCGTTTGTCGGTGATGCGCGAGACCGAGGACGGCTTCCGTATCGCCGAAGAGGATCTGAAGCTGCGCGGCGAAGGCGAGTTGCTCGGCACCCGCCAGTCCGGCACGCCGGGCTTCCAGATGGCGCGCATCGAGGCGCATGCCGACCTGCTCGAGGCCGCTCGCGACGATGCGCGGCTGATCCTGTCGCGCGATCCGGAATTGCAGTCCGATCGCGGCACGGCGCTGCGCCTGTTGCTCTATCTGTTCGGCCGCGACGAGGCCGTGCGGCTCCTGCGTGCCGGCTGAGGCATCGTGTCGAGCGGAGGATTGGCAAGCGCGCCGTGGATCTGCTCGCCGTTCACCGTCACCATTTTGACCGCCGGCGCCACCAAGCCGGCCGACACGATCAGCTTGGCTCCGTCCTCGATTGTCATGTCGAGCAGCACAATGTCGGATTTCGGCACATACATCAGAAAGCCCGTCGTCGGGTTGGGCGTACATGGCATGAATACGGCAATCAGCGGATCGCCTTCCCGGTCGAGCTTCTGGTTGATCTCGGTTTCCTTCTCGCTGGCGACGAAGACCAGCGACCAGACCCCTTTGCGCGGATATTCGACCAACCCGACCTGGCGGAACATGTCGCCCTTGTTCGACAGCACGGTCTCGAAAATCTGCTTCAGCGAACGGTAGATGCCGCGCACCAGCGGCATGCGGCCAAGCAGGCGCTCGCCGAAATTGACGATGGCGCGGCCAACGATATTGGCGGTCATAAAGCCGATGAAGGTGATGAGGATCAAGGCAACGATCAGCCCAAAACCCGGCACTGGAAACGGCAGGTAGGTGTCCGGATTGTAGCGTACCGGAATGTAGGGTTTCACCCAGGAATCGACCCAGCCGATCAGCGACCAGGCAATGTAGGCGGTAATCGCCAGCGGCGCGCAAACGACGAAGCCGGTCAGGAAATAGTTTCTCAGCCGGGTCATGCCTGAGGTCTTGAGAGCATCCGACATGGTTCACCGCAGCGTGTGTTTGCAGCGCGACACTACTGAACCCCAAGGCGCTTTGGAATGGCGAAGTTTTTAAAAGATCAACTATGCCGCGGCTTCCAGCGGTTCGATCTTCTCGAGCTCCGGTGCGAGTTTCTTCGCCTCGGTTTCAAGTTCATAAGCCTGCTGAAAATTCATCCAGAATTCCGGCGTGGTGTTGAAGAACCTGGCGAGGCGAAGCGCGGTATCAGGAGTCAGGCCGATCTCTTCCTTGGCAATGCGTTCGATACGGGTACGAGGAAGATTGAGCTTCTTCGCCAGCGCACCGGCACTCATACCGAGCGGGACGAGATATTCCTCGCGCAGGAACTCTCCGGGGTGAATTGGACGTACGAACTTGAGCATGGTTCAGAGACCTCAAGGGTTTAGGGCAAGTGCCCGCTCAATGGTAGTCGACGATCTCCACCTCTTCGGCGCCAGCGTTGGTCCATTTGAAGCAGATACGCCATTGGTCGTTGATACGAATTGAATGCTGCCCAGCTCTGCTCCCTTTCAGGGCTTCAAGGCGATTTCCGGGTGGCGATCGAAGGTCGTTCAATTGTGCGGCGTTTTCGATCGCTCGAAGACGACGTTCGCCACGGGCAACCAGATCCGGTGGAAAACCTTTCGGTGCCTTCCCCTCGGCAACCGCTTCCACCGCTTTGCCTTTGAACGAAACGATCAACTTCTGCCCTCGTCTTGTATCATACATTGATACAAGACAGGGTGCAAGAAATATGTATCAATAACTGATACTAAATTGTCGTTTGGACCCTATCGGTAGCCGTTTGGAACCGATCATTCCACCGTTACCGATTTCGCCAGATTGCGCGGCTGGTCGACGTCCGTGCCCATGAACACGGCGGTGAAGTAGGCGAGCATCTGGATCGGCAGCGCGTAGATGATCGGCGAGATGATTTCCGGCACGTCCGGCAAAACGATCGTCTCCATCGTCTTCACCGTAGCGTGTGCGGCGCCCTTGCTGTCGGTGATCAGGATGATCTTGCCGCCGCGTGCCGCGACCTCCTGCATGTTCGACACGGTCTTTTCGAAGATGCGGTCATGCGGCGCGATGACGATGACGGGCATGTTCTCGTCGATCAGCGCGATCGGGCCGTGTTTCAACTCGCCGGCAGCATAGCCTTCGGCATGGATGTAGGAGATCTCCTTGAGCTTCAGCGCACCTTCCATGGCCAGCGGAAAATTGGTGTCACGGCCGAGATACAGCACATTCTTGTAGTGCGAGAGGTCGCGCGCGACCTTTTCGATCTGCCCGTCGAGCTTTAGCACCTGGTTCGCATAACGCGGCGCTTCCGACAGCTCGCGTATCAGCGTTTTCTCCTGCTCCTGCGAAATCGTTCCGCGCGCCACGCCCGCCCGCACCGCCAGCGAGGCCAGCACGGAAAGCTGGCAGGTGAACGCCTTGGTCGAAGCGACGCCGATCTCCGGGCCGGCCAACGTCGGCAGGATGACGTCGGATTCGCGCGCCATGGTCGATTCGCGCACATTGACCACCGCGCCGATCTTCATGCCGGCCTTGCGGCAGTAGCGCAGCGACGCCAGCGTGTCGGCGGTCTCACCCGATTGCGAGATGAAGAAAGCGGCATCGTTCTTCGACAGCGGCATCTCGCGATAGCGGAACTCCGAAGCGACATCGATGTCGACCGGCAGCCGCGCATAGCGCTCGAACCAGTATTTGCTGATCAGCCCGGCGAGATAGGCGGTGCCGCAGGCCGAGATCGCCAGCCGGTCGATCTTGGCGAAATCGAACGGCAGGTCGAGCGGCTTCGAGACGCCGCTGACGAAATCAACATAATGCGCCAGCGTGTGCGAGATCACTTCCGGCTGCTCATGGATTTCCTTTTCCATGAAATGGCGGCGGTTGCCTTTATCGACCATGAAGCTCGTGCTGAGCGACTGTTGGCGTTTGCGGTCGACCTTGTTGCCGCCCATGTCGAAGATATCGACCTCGTTGCGGCGCACCACCGCCCAGTCGCCGTCTTCCAGATAGGTGATCGAATTGGTGAAAGGGGCAAGCGCAATGGCGTCGGAGCCAAGGAACATCTGGCCGTCGCCATGACCGACCGCGAGCGGCGGGCCATTGCGCGCGCCGACGATCAGATCCTCGTCGCCCTTGAACATGATGGCGAGCGCAAAGGCGCCTTCCAGCCGCTTCAGCGCCTTGTGCGCGGCCTCGACGGGCTTCAGCCCCTTGGCCAGTTCGCGCGCCACCAGATGAGCGACGACTTCGGTATCGGTCTGCGAGGCGAAGCTGTAGCCGTCGCGCATCAGCTCGTCGCGCAATTCGGCGAAATTCTCGATGATCCCGTTATGGACGATGGCGACGCCGTCGGAAAAATGCGGATGCGCATTGCTCTCGTTCGGAACGCCATGTGTGGCCCAGCGCGTGTGGCCGATGCCGATCATGCCGTCGAGCGGTTCGTCCTTCAGCCGGCGCTCGAGATTGACCAGCTTGCCCTCGGCGCGGCGGCGGTCAAGCCTGCCGTGCTCGATCGTGGCGACGCCGGCCGAGTCATAGCCGCGATATTCGAGCCGTTTCAGCGCATCGACGATAAGCGGCGCGACCGGCGAGTTACCGACAATTCCAACGATACCGCACATGGCGCTTGCCCCCGATTCCGACCTCAAACCCGGCGCTATTTAGAGACTGCCGGGCTGTCGCGAAAAATCACATTCCATTTCGTCCGGTATCAGCCGGACTATCCTGCACAGATGCACCATGACAGGGCGCACTTGCAATCCGGTTACTGCAATTGCTCAGTTTCTCCGCTTATGTATCCTATCTCGGCTCAACGGCTCCAGAAATCAGTCAAAGACATGATGCGGCTATGAACGAACGAATTGACACGGTGACGCTTTGGCGTCCGGTTGGGCCCCGCGAACTGGAGTTGATCCAGAGGGCAGGGATGCGCGCCTTTCCTCCTGGACTTGCCGATCAGCCGATCTTCTATCCGGTCACCAGCGAGGCCTATGCCACCCAGATCGCCCGAGACTGGAATGTGCCCGCGAGCGGATCAGGTTTCGTGACGCGTTTCGAGGCGTCGCAGCTTTCTGGACCGCTACAGCGTCCAGCATGCCGGCAGCCGGGCGCATCTGGAATACTGGATCCCGGCCGAAGACCTGTCGGCCTTCAACGATGCAATCGTTGGCGAAATCCAGCTTGTCGCCGAGTTCCGCTAGTCTACCCTTTTTTGTGGGCCGCCGCGGCCTGAGAAAAACGCTCTCGCAACTCCTTGCCCTTGCCTGGTAGAGTCCGCTGGCGGGCGCGGCCGAAGGCCAGCGCATCGTCGGGTACGCTTTCGGTGATGACGCTGCCCGAGGCGATGTAGCCGCCCTTGCCGATCGACACCGGTGCCACCAGCGAGGAGTTCGAGCCGACGAAGGCACCCTCGCCGATATCGGTGAAGAATTTCGAATAACCGTCATAATTGCAGGTGATGGTGCCGGCGCCGATATTGGCACCGGCGCCGATGCGAGCATCGCCGATATAGGTCAGATGGTTGACCTTCGCGCCCTCCTCGACGATCGCCTGCTTTACCTCGCAGAAATTGCCAACCTTGGCCTTGTTTCTCAGATCGGCCCCGGGCCGCAGCCGCGCGAACGGCCCGACATCGCAATTCGACGCGATGGTGGCGCCTTCGATATGGCTGAAGGCATGGATCTTGGCCCCCGTGGCGATTTTCACGCCCGGCCCGAACCAGACATTGGATTCGACGATCGTATCGGCGCCGATCTCGGTGTCGTGCGAGAAGAACACAGTTTCGGGCGCAATCAGCGTAACGCCAGAAAGCATCGCCTCGCGCCGCCGGCGCGCCTGCCAGATACCTTCCGCCTGGGCAAGCTCGGCACGGTTGTTGATGCCGAGCGCGTTCTCGAAACTGGCTTCGGAGGCGACCACATCAAATCCCTGCGCAGCGGCGATCTCGACGATGTCGGTGAGATAATACTCGCCCTTGGCGTTCTTGCTGCCGACTTGATCGAGCAGCTTCAGCGCGTGCCTGCCGGCGACCGCCATCAGCCCGCCATTGCAGAAGGTGATTTTCTTCTCCTCGTCCGAGCAGTCCTTCTCCTCGCGGATGGCCACGAGCTTGCCGGCCTTTTCGATAAGCCGGCCGTAGCCCGAAGGATTTTCCGTACGGAAGCCGACCACGACGACGGCCGCACCTTCCGCCAGCTTCAGCCGCGCCGCCGCGAGCGCTTCCGGATCGATCAACGGCGTGTCGCCAAACATCACCAAGATGTCGTCATAACCTTTTGATATTGCTGCGCGAGCGGCAAGCACGGCGTGCGCGGTGCCGAGACGTTTTTCCTGGACGAAAGCCTCGGCCTTCGGCGCAAACGTGAGTGCGGCCTTGCGCATCTCATCGGCGCCATGGCCGATCACCAGCGCCAACTCGCCGCTGCCGGCGGCTTCGGCCGCCTTGACGACATGGGCAACCATCGGCAGGCCGGCGATTGTGTGTAGCACTTTCGGCACTGCACTCTTCATGCGCGTGCCTTCGCCGGCGGCGAGGATGATGGACAGGCAGGATCTCTGGCTCATGGGGACAGCAACCGTTGAAAGGGGTCTGGAATCGAAGCGTTAGTAGCACCGGCGCCATGCTGCACCAATGCGGTTAAATTCCGGTGAGACGGTGGAACCTCCAACCCGCGACACGCTCAAGCCGATCGGCTCAGGCGGCTTCCGCCTCGTTGCGTGATGCGAAACTGGAGGCTCGGCCACGGCCGTATTGCCGTGGCGAACAGTTCATGACCCGCTTGAAGGCTGTGCTGAAGGCGCTTTCGGATTCGTAGCCGAGCGAAAGCGCTATGACGGCGACGGGATCGCTGGAATTCGTCAGCCGGTCGCCGGCCAGCAGCATTCGCCAGCGCGTCAAATAGTCCATCGGCGACGCGCCAACCGTCTCCTTGAATCTGAGCGCAAAGGTCGATCGCGACATGCCGGCCCGTTCCGCCAGTTCCTGTAACGTCCAGCCATGCGCCGGATCGTCATGCATGGCGCTGATCGCCGCGCCGATCTGTTTGTCCGCGAGGGCAAAGAGCCAGCCGATGCCACCTTTCAATCCTTCCGAAAGATGCAGCCGCAGCGCCTGAACCAGCATCATGTGGGCAAGGTGCTGGATCGTCAGAAAGCCGCCCGGCTGCGGCTCGCGCAGCTCCTGCATCATCCGCTCCACCGACCAGCGCAGCGCCGACTGGTCCGACTCTTTGCGGATATGCACAATGGCTGGCAGCATCCGCAACAGGATGCCGGCATGATTGCCGCCAAGCGCGAAGCGGCTGCTGACCAGAAAGAAATCACCACCGCCATTGTGGGTCACGACACCGCCGGCTCGCGCAGGCGGAAAAATCTTGACGGCTTCAACAGGCGTCAAGCTCATGTCGCTTGCGAGGCGGAAAGGCCGTCCACTCGGCAGCAGGAAGCAGTCTCCCGTCTCAAGGCGCACTGCGTCAGCAACGCCCTCCACAGACAGCCAGCACCGGCCGGAGACCACCGCTCCGGTCTTGATGCTTTGCTGCTGGTCGGGGAACTGGATCGACCATTCACCACCAGCATCGAAACCGGCCGACATATAGTTTCGCGGCTTCAGCAGCGAGAGCACATCTGAAAGGGGATCCACAGGTCATTCCGGACGATTGCGAAGATAATACGGACTTTACCGCATAGATCGTATTTTCTCAAGCGCCTATCACGACACAACTGAGCCGCGAAAATGGTCGTGGTCAGAAACGAACAAGGAGAAGTCGTGATGCGTGTTTTCGTTACCGGAGCGACCGGATTCGTCGGTTCTGCCGTCGTTCAAGAACTCATCGGCGCCGGCCATCAGGTGCTCGGCCTCGCCCGCTCGGCGGCGTCGGCCAAGTCGCTTGCAGCCACCGGAGCCGAGGTGCATCGAGGTGACCTCGAAGACCTCGAAAGCCTCAGCAGGGGCGCAGCGGCAGCTGATGGAGTGATCCATACCGGCTTCAACCATGACTTCTCGAAATTCGCGCAAAATTGCGAGATGGACCGGCGCGCCATCGAGGCCTTGGGCGGTGCACTCGAAGGCTCCGAGCGGCCCCTGCTCGTCACCTCCGGAACCGCGCTCCAGGCGCGGGGCCGTATCGCGACCGAGGAAGATGCGCCTGTCCCCTCTTCCGCTTCGTATCCCCGCGCCTCCGAAGCGACAGCCGCCGCGCTGGCGGCACGCGGCGTGCGCGCGTCGGTTGTGCGCCTTCCCCCGTCGGTCCATGGCCAGGGCGACCACGCTTTTGTTCCTATTCTCATCGACCTCGCTCGCAAGAAGGGCGTGTCGGCCTATATCGGCGAAGGGCTCAATCGCTGGCCTGCCGTGCATCGGTTCGATGCCGCCCGCGTTTACCGGCTTGCGCTCGAGCATGGAGCCGATGGCGGGCGATATCACGCGATCGCCGAAGAAGGCGTGCCGTTCAAGGACGTCGCCGGCATGATCGGCCGGCGCCTGAACGTGCCGGTCGTGGCCAAGTCCGCGGAAGAAGCCGCCGATCATTTTGGCTGGTTCACGATGTTCGCGGCGATGGATGTCCCGACCTCGAGCGAACGGACCCAAGCGCTGCTGGGGTGGGCGCCGAGCGGACCCGGGCTCATCGCCGATATCGACCAGCCGGGCTATTTCGAAGGTGAATGGACCGCGTAGCTGCGGTGCCTTGCGCCGCAGCTACGGCCTCGCGCTTCGGCCGGGCGGCAAACCTATCCCAATTGCCCCAGCACCGGGAAAGTCTCGAGCAACCAATAGGACACCGCCTGCACGCCGCCGGTCAGGAAAAACACGCCGGCGACCACCAGCAACGCGCCGATGGCCTTTTCGACGCGGCCGAGATGGACGCGGAATTTCCCGAGAAAGCGCATGAAGGCGCCTGAAAACAGCGCCGCAACGAGGAAGGGAATACCGAGGCCGAGCGAATAGGCGGCAAGCAGCAGCGCGCCCTCGCCCACCGTCTCGCGGCCGCCGGCAAGCGTCAGGATCGGCCCCAGCACCGGGCCGATACAGGGCGTCCAGCCAAAGGCGAAGGCCAGGCCCATTACGTAAGCGGCGATCAGGCTGGCCGGCTTGCCTTGTGACTGGAAGCGCGCCTCGCGTGAAAGCAAAGGGATGCGCAGTACGCCGAGGAAATTCAGCCCCATCAGGATGATCAGCACGCCGGCCGCCATTGCCAGCGGTTCCTGCCAGACTCGCAGCAGATGGCCGATGGTCGAGGCGCCGGCGCCGAGCGCGACGAAGACGGTCGAGAAGCCGAGCACGAAGGCGATGGAGGAATTAACCAGCGCGCCTCGCGCACCGGCCTTTGCCGTAATGCCGGCTTCGCCGCGGAAATCGTCGACCGAGACGCCGGCCATATAACATAGGTACGGTGGCACCAGCGGCAGCACGCAAGGCGACAGGAACGAAATCGCTCCCGCCCCGATCGCGCTGACATAGCCGACGTCCAATGCCATTTCCGTCTCCCGATGACTGCGCAGCCATATAGCCGCGACGACAGCCGTCCGCCAATCACCATCGCGTGGCCCCATCACATTGGGTAGCAAGTCGACGCCCGCCCGGGAAGAAAGGGCAGCCAGGCAGCGTTGATCAAACGAAGCTGCGTTGTTCCGCGCGCTTTTCGATGATCCAGGGAGAAGTCCATGAAAACGATCGCAATTGGCATGGCCGCGCTTTTGCTCGGCACTGCCGCATCCTTCGCCGCCGAGGCGTGGAAGGAAGCGGAGGTCGGCGGCACCAAGATCTACACCGACGCCAGCGGCATGACGCTCTACACCTACGACAAGGACGAGGCGGGCAAGTCGAACTGCTACGACAAATGCGCCGCCAATTGGCCGCCGCTGAAGGCTGACGCCAACGCCAAGGCCGAGGGCGAGTGGACGATCGTCGACCGCACCGACGGCACCAGGATGTGGACCTACGAAGGTAAGCCGCTCTACACGTTCATCAAGGACAAGAAGGCCGGCGACGTGACCGGCGAGGGTGTCGGCGGCGTCTGGCATATCGCCAAGGCCGACTAGGCCTTGAGCTTCTGATCGGCTGTAACAGGCGGTAACACGGCTGGTCGCTGGGAACTCGACCCAACGCCCCGGCGGCCAGCTTTTCAGCACGGCACTTCCTTGCGACTGTCCGAGCAAAATGCCGGGCTACCGATTGCGCGCTTCACAGCATCTGTTCAAGCAGGGCTGGCGCGTGCTCGATGTTTCTCTTATATCCGCGGGAGAGTTTGTCCCGTTCTCCAGGATCAATTGCCGGGCTTGTCCAGCGATAGGCTGTCCATTTCCCTTGTCCAGGATTGCGGAAATCACATGGCGCGCCGCTGGGTTGCGCATTCGGTGCAGGGCCGCATTTTGACTGCTTGGCCTTGACCGGATGCAAAAGCGCGGCCATGTGAGCGACACATTGAACGAGATTTCGTCGCGCGCAGCGGAATTCTTCTGCCGCATCACAACTGATATGAGACCGTATGGACGTCGTCGTCGTCGAATCGCCGGCCAAGGCGAAGACAATCAACAAGTACCTCGGCAAGAACTACAAGGTTCTGGCTTCGTTCGGCCATGTCCGCGATCTGCCGGCCAAGGATGGCTCGGTGCGTCCGGATGAGGACTTTGCCATGTCCTGGGCCGTCGACACCGCGTCTGGAAAGCGTCTCGCCGATATCGCCAAGGCGGTCAAGGACGCCGACGGCCTGATTCTCGCCACCGATCCGGACCGCGAGGGCGAAGCGATCTCCTGGCATGTCCTGGAAGTGCTGAAGCAAAAGCGCGCGTTGAAGGACAAGCCGGTCAGCCGCGTCGTCTTCAACGCCATCACCAAGGCGTCCGTGCTGGAAGCGATGGCCAATCCGCGCCAGATCGACGCGCCGCTGGTCGATGCCTATCTCGCCCGCCGCGCGCTCGACTATCTGGTCGGCTTCACGCTGTCGCCCGTGCTGTGGCGCAAGCTGCCCGGCGCCCGCTCCGCCGGCCGCGTCCAGTCGGTGGCGCTGCGTCTGGTCTGCGACCGCGAATCCGAGATCGAGCGTTTCATCCGCGAGGAATACTGGCAGGTCGCCGCCATTCTCGGTACGCCGCGCAAGGAAAATTTCGAGGCGCGGCTGACCGCCTTCGAGCGCAAGAAGCTGCAAAAGCTCGACATTTCCAACAAGGCGCAGGCCGACGACATCAAAGCGATGCTCGAAGGCGCCAGCTTCAAGGCGGCGTCTGTCGAAGCGAAGCCGACCAAGCGCAATCCCGGGCCGCCCTTCACCACCTCGACGCTGCAGCAGGCAGCCTCATCGGGTCTCGGCTTTTCGGCCAACCGCACCATGCAGGTGGCGCAGCGGCTCTATGAGGGCATGGAGATCGGCGGTGAGACCACCGGCCTGATCACCTATATGCGGACCGATGGCGTGCAGATGGCACCGGAGGCGATCTCTGCCGCACGCGATGCGATTGCCAAGGAATTCGGCCCTAAATACCTGCCTGAAAAGCCGCGCTACTATTCCGCCAAGGCCAAGAATGCCCAGGAGGCGCACGAAGCGATCCGTCCGACCGATTTCATGCGCACGCCGGCTTCCGTCAAGCAGTATCTCGACGCCGACCAGGCGCGGCTTTACGAGATGATCTGGAAGCGCGCCATCGCCAGCCAGATGCAGCCGGCCGAGATAGAGCGCACCACGGTCGAGATAGAGGCAGTCAACGGCCCGCGCACCGCCGAGCTTCGCGCTGTAGGCTCGGTTGTTCGCTTCGACGGCTTCCTTGCCGCTTACATCGAGCAGAAGGAAGAAGATTCGGAAGACGAGGAAAGCCGCCGCCTGCCCGAGATCCGTGCCGGCGAGCAGCTCACCCGCGAGGCGATCAACGCCACCCAGCACACCACCGAGCCGCCGCCGCGTTATTCGGAAGCTTCGCTGATCAAGAAGCTGGAAGAGTTGGGCATCGGCCGGCCGTCGACTTATACGGCGATCCTGAAGACGCTCGAGGATCGTGACTATGTCACCATCGACAAGCGCAAGCTGGTGCCGCAGGCAAAGGGCCGGCTATTGTCGGCCTTCCTCGAAAGCTTCTTCGAGCGTTATGTCGAGTACGACTTCACCGCTTCGCTGGAGGAAAAGCTCGACGAGATTTCCGACGGCAAGCTCGCATGGAAGGACGTGCTGCGCGATTTCTGGAAGGATTTTTCCGGCGCCGTCGCCGACATCAAGGAGTTGCGCGTCACCGACGTCCTCGATGCATTGAACGAGGAACTCGCGCCGCTGGTCTTTCCCGCGCGGGAAGACGGTTCGAACCCGCGCATCTGTCCGAAATGCGGCACCGGCAACCTGTCGCTGAAGCTCGGCAAGTTCGGCGCCTTCGTTGGCTGTTCGAACTATCCCGAATGCTCCTTCACCCGCCAGCTCGGCGACGCCGCCAATCCCAATAGCGAGAACGGCGGTGGCGAAGACGGCACCAAAGTGCTCGGCAAGGACCCCTATACCGCCGAGGAGATCACGCTGCGCAATGGCCGGTTCGGCCCCTATATCCAGCGCGGCGATGGCAAGGATGCCAAGCGCTCCAGCCTGCCCAAGGGCTGGACTGTCGATTCGATCGATCACGAAAAGGCACTCGCCCTTTTGTCGCTGCCGCGCGACGTCGGCAAGCATCCGGAATCCGGCAAGATGATTTCGGCCGGGCTGGGGCGCTACGGGCCGTTCGTGCTGCATGACGGCACCTACGCCAATCTCGACAGCATCGAGGACGTGTTCTCGATCGGCCTCAATCGCGCCGTCTCCGTGATCGCCGAGAAGCAATTGAAGGGCAAAGGCGGCCGCAATGGCGGCACAGCCGCTGCGCTCAAGGAACTTGGCGAGCATCCTGCCGGCGGCGGCAAGATCGTCGTGCGCGACGGCAAATACGGGCCTTATGTGAATTTCGGCAAGGTCAATGCGACGCTGCCGAAGGGCAAGGATCCGCAATCGGTGACGATCGAGGATGCGGTGGTGCTCATTGCGGAAAAGGAAGCCAAGGGCGGCAATGGCGCCAGGAAGCCCTTCCGCAAAGCGGCCGCGCCTGCGAAGAAATCGGCTGCGGCCAAAAAACCGGCGGCCAGGAAAAAGGGATAGGACGGGTTGGCGCGCAAAGTCTCCGGAAGAAGCCACGGCGATCTGCGCACCGCCGATACCCGTGCCAAGGTCAGGGACAATTACCGGCCTTCACGCGAAGAGATACTGCGTTACATCGCCGAAAATCCGGACCGCGCCGGAAAACGCGACATCGCCAAGGCGTTTGCGCTGCGCGGCGAAGACCGCATCTGGCTGAAGGACGTCTTGCGCGACCTGCAGGATGAAGGCCTGCTGACCAAGGAGCGCAAGCGGCTTGCCCGTGTCGGCGCCCTGCCCCACGTCGCGGTGCTCGACATCTTCGGCCGTGACGCCGACGGTGTGCTGCTGGCGCACCCGACCGAAGCGATTGGCAATGGCGAACCTCCGGTCATAGCGATCCGCGTGTCGCGCGGCGGCAATGGGCCGACGCCTGGTATCGGCGACCGCGTGCTGGCCAAGACCTTTCCGACCGACGATCCGGCAGGCCCCGCCTATACCGGCCGGGTTATGAAGATATTCGAGAAGCGCACCGATGCGGTTCTCGGCGTTTTCCGTGTGCTGAAGGACGGCACGTTCCGCATCGAGCCGGTGGAAAGGCGTCAGCCGGAGCTGGTCGTCGACAAGGAATTCCAGAACGGCGCCAAGAACGGCGACCTGGTCGAGGTCGAGCCGGCGCGGGCCTCGCGCTACGGGCTGCCGCGAGCCAAGGTTCTGGCGGTGTTGGGGTCGCTGACCAGCGAAAAGGCGGTCTCGATGATCGCCATCCACGCACACGACATTCCACATATTTTTCCCACCGACGTCATCGCCGAGGCGGAGGCGGTCAAGCCGGCGACGCTTGCCGGCCGCGAGGATTGGCGTGAGCTGCCGCTGCTCACCATCGATCCGGCCGACGCCAAGGATCATGACGACGCGGTGTTCGCTATGCCCGACACCGACGAGAAGAACGCCGGCGGCGTGGTTGTCACCGTCGCCATTGCGGATGTCGCTGCATACGTGCGCTATGCCACGGCGCTCGATCGCGAAGCGCTGAAGCGCGGCAATTCGGTCTATTTTCCCGACCGAGTCGTACCGATGCTGCCGGAGCGCATCTCGAACGACCTCTGTTCACTGCGCGAGGGCCAGGATCGTCCGGCGATAGCGGTGCGTATGACTTTCTCGGCCGATGGCCACAAACTCAGACACTCCTTCCATCGCGTCATGATGAAGTCGGCGGCGAAACTCGCCTATCAGCAGGCGCAAGCGGCGATCGACGGCGCACCGGATGACACGACTGGCCCGATCGTCGATACGGTGCTGAAGCCGCTATGGGACGCCTACGCGATCCTGAAGCGCGGCCGCGACACGCGCCAGCCGCTTGAGCTCGATCTGCCCGAGCGCAAGATCCTGCTCAAGCAGGACGGCACCGTCGACAAGGTCGTCGTGCCGGAGCGGCTCGACGCGCACAAGCTGATCGAAGAGTTCATGATCCAGGCCAATGTCGCCGCCGCCGAGACACTCGAGGCGAAGCGGCAGGCGCTAGTCTACCGCATCCACGATGCGCCCTCGCTCGCCAAGCAGGAATCGTTGCGTGAATTCCTGCAGACGCTCGGCCTGTCGCTGGCGCGCGGCGCGCAAATGCGGCCGAACCAGTTCAACGGCATCCTCGCTCGCGTGCGCGGCGCCGACAATGAGGGGCTGGTCAACGAAGTGGTGCTGCGCTCGCAGAGCCAGGCCGAATATTCGCCCGCCAATATCGGCCATTTCGGCCTCAACCTGAAGCGCTACGCGCATTTCACCTCGCCGATCCGCAGATATGCCGACCTCATCGTGCATCGCGGGCTGATTGCCGCACTCGGCCTTGGTCCGGGGGGCCTGACGCAGGACGAGGCGGAGCGGCTGGAAGAGGTCTCGGCGCTGATTTCGGCGACCGAGCGGCGCGCGATGGCCGCCGAGCGCGACACGGTCGACCGGCTGATCGCCGCCTATCTCGCCGAGCGCATCGACGACCGTTTCGACGCCCGCATCTCGGGCGTCACCAAATCGGGCCTGTTTGTCCAATTGCCGCAGTATGGCGCGGATGGCTTCATTCCGGTTTCAACCCTGGGCCGCGACTACTATATATACGACGAAACTGCTCGATCGCTTTTCGGAGAACGCACCGGCAAGGGCTATCAGCTTGCTGATCGCGTCGAGGTTCGCCTGATCGAGGTGGCGCCGATGGCCGGCGCGATGCGTTTCGAGATGCTGACCGAGCCAAAGCCGCTGCCCGGCTCCAAACGGTCGTTCCACAAGGCCAAAGGCCGCGCCCGGGCGTCGCAATCGCGTCCAGGCTCGCGCGGCAGGAGACGGTAATGCCAACAGAACTGCAGGTGGAAGAACGGATTTTCGGCGGCGAACATCACTCGGGCCGGACCGCCCGGCCGCTATGGACGGCAATGAAGCGCGGCATGCTCGGCCGCTGCCCGCATTGCGGCGAGGGCAAGCTGTTTCGCGCCTTCGTCAAGACCGTCGACAAATGCGATCATTGCGGCGAGGAACTTCACCACCATCGCGCCGACGACCTGCCGGCCTATCTTGTGGTGGTCATTGTCGGCCACATCGTGCTCGGCGCCTTCATGGGTGTCGAAGCGACCTCGACGCTGTCGACCTGGCAGCACATCGCCATCTGGGTGCCATTGACCATCATTCTCGCCGTCGTCCTGCTGCAGCCGGTCAAGGGCGCTGTCATCGGCCTGCAATGGGCGTTTTATATGCACGGCTTTGGCGGTGACGAAGATCTGATCGAGTCGCATCCCGAGGCTTGAAACCGAGGCTGGCGCAAATCGGCATGGCTGGACGCCACTTTCGCATCGGAGAAGATTCCGCTAGGTCGAGCGCATGGACGTTATGACCAAGGCGGAAATCGACAAGGTTGCGCGGATCGCGCTCGATGCCAAGCCTATACGCCCGCGCGACGCCGCGACGCTGATCCTGCTCGACCGCAAAGGCGACGAATTCCTGGTGCTGATGGGCCGGCGCCACGCCCGTCATGCCTTCATGCCGGGAAAATTCGTGTTTCCCGGCGGCCGCACCGATCCGGCCGACAGCCGCATCTCGATAGCCACCGCACTTCATCCCGAGGAAGAAGCGAGATTGACCGCTGGCATCGGTCGCACCAGCCCGGCTCGCGCCCGCGCCATTGCCTTGTCGGCAATCCGCGAAACCTATGAGGAGGCCGGCCTGCTGATCGGTCAAAAAGGCGTGTTCGCAACCGCCAGGCGCGACTGGCAGGGCTTTGTCGAACACGGCGTCATCCCATCACTGCAAGCGCTGCGCTTCGTCGCACGCGCCATCACCCCGCCCAACCGGGTGCGCCGCTTCGATACGCGCTTTCTCGCCGCATGGCGCGACGATGTCGCCGTGCAACTGCCGGATGGCGGTCCGACCGACGAGTTGGAAGACGTCGTTTGGCTGCCGCTGGCCAAGGCCCGGCAAGCCGATATTCCAGACATCACGCGCTCGGTCCTGGAGGAGCTGGAAACCCGGCTCGCCCGGGATCCGCTGCTGAGCCCCGGCGGTCCCGTGCCGTTCTACCGGCTTGTCCGCAATCGCTTCGTCCGCGAAATTCTCTAGAGCAGCCAGGCATTCCATGACAGTCGATATCCAGCCGCAGGGCAAGGAACGCGTACACTGGCTGCCGATGGTCGCGGCGATCTCGTCGATCAGCGTCGTCGGCATTGCCATCGGTCTTGGCATGCCGCTGCTCAGCGTGATCCTGGAAACGCGTGGCCATTCCGCGTCGATGATCGGTCTCAACACCGCGGTCGCCGGCCTCGCCTCTATCGCCGGCGCGCCGCTCGCCACCCCGCTCGCCATGCGGTTCGGGGTCGCCTGGACGATGCTTGCCATGATCGCCGCCGGGGCGCTGGCCTTTGTCGGTTTCCATTTCGCGCCAGCTTTCTGGATGTGGTTTCCGCTGCGCGTGCTGCTGCATATCGCGCTGACGGTGCTGTTCATCCTGTCGGAATTCTGGATCAGCACCTCGGCGCCGCCACACCGGCGCGGACTGGTCCTCGGCATCTATGCCACCGTGCTGTCTCTCGGCTTTGCCGCCGGGCCTTGGCTGTTCGCCCATCTCGGCAGCAGTGGCTTCCTGCCCTTCGGCGTTACCATCGCCTTGGTTACGCTCGCTGCCATACCAGTCCTGGCGGCACGCAACGAGAGCCCGACGATCGTCTCCGACGGCGAAACCAGCAATTTCCTGCGTTATATCTGGCTGGTGCCGACGGCGACCGCCGCCGTGCTGGTGTTCGGCGCGGTCGAGACCGGCGGCTTTGCACTGTTCCCGGTCTACGGTAGCCGCATCGGCTACTCAGAGGCGGACGCCGCCCTTTTGCTCACCATGATCGGGCTTGGCAATGTGCTGTTGCAGATCCCGATCGGCATGATCAGCGACTGCGTCAGCGACCGCCGCTATCTGCTGATGGCCTGTGCCACTGTCGGGCTTGCCGGCACGGTCTTCATGCCGTTCTTCGCGCAGAACTGGCATTTGATGGCAGCGCTTCTGTTCATCTGGGGCGGTGTGGTCGCCGCTATGTATACAATCGGTCTTGCTCACCTCGGCTCCCAGCTTTCCGGCCACGAACTGGCCTCCGCCAACGCCGCCTTCGTTCTCTGCTACGGCGTCGGCATGGTGCTTGGCCCGCAGGCAATCGGCATCGGCATGGACGCTTTCGGGCCGTCGGGCTTCGGTTGGGCGCTCGGCCTGTTCTTCGCCTGCTATATCGTGCTGGTCGGCACCAGGCTGCTCCGCAAAATCCTCTGAGTCGGTTCCGCTGCCACATCGCTCCCACTGCTGACCAACTCCTGACACAACCATGTCAGGAGGGCTCGAGTATATGCTCCCCCAAAGTGCGTGAGCAGGGAGACCTCGGATGATCGACAGTGGCTTTGAAACGAAATCGCTGCGGATGGAATTGCTGCTGCTGGTGACCTTTCAGGCACCGGCAGCCGATGTCGACCGCATCATGGAGGCGGTGGTCGCGATCGTACCGCTCGGAATGGGCAAATATGACAGCAATGCTTTCCAGTCGGCGGACGGCATCGAACGCTACCGGCCGCTTGAAGGTGCCGCCGCCGGCGCCGAGACGGAATTGCGCAGGCGGCCAGGGACTGTCGAGGTGTCGTTCGAACTGCCTGACGACCAGAAGCTCGCCGCTCGCGTCGTCGAAGCGATTTACCAGGTTCACAGCTATCAGGAGCCGGTGATCCGCATTCAGCCACTGCTTGCCAGCCGCTCCAAGGGTCTCGACGACCGCGCCAACCCGAACCGCTGGTGGAACACGACGGGAGACTGGAAGAAGGCGTTGCAACCGGAAACCGTCGCGGCGGAGTGACCGGAACCTGGTCGTATCTCGGTTTGAATTTGGCTGTCAGGAAGCCTGCCGATGAATGATGAAGCAAACCGCAAATCGGCAAGCGATCCCCAGGACCTGGCGCGGCTGTTGGTTTCTCGCGAGCAAGCGGGAGACGCGGAAGGAATGGCTGCTCTTTACGAACCCGGTGCCATCCTCGATACCGGCAACGGACAGTTGGCCTGCGGCAGAGATGCCATCCGCCGATTTTACGCCAAGTTGGTGGCAGCGGGACGAAAGTTTGATCTCGGAGATCAGCGTCCGGCTATCATCAACAGGGATTTGGCGCTCACTTCCACGCGCCTTGCCGATGGCACCGTTACTGCGGAAATCGCTCGCCGGCAAGGTGACGGGAACTGGCTTTGGGTGATCGATCAGCCGTCCATCGCTCGATACTCATAGCCAGCATTCAAACTGAGACGCCACCCGGAGGACGGCCGGAGGCACACAGGAGCCTCCCGCGGCTGTCGGCACCCAATCAAATTGTCGGGTTTTGGTAGCACATCAATGTCTGCTTCGTCCCCAGCCTCCATCGGCTGGCAATAAACCCGGACAACTCATGTGCTACCTAATCCGGACAACTCATCTGCTTACGACACAGAACCTGGACAAGGGTTGACTTTCCGGGCGCGTTCTTTATGTGTCGCGGCAAGTTTCCCGCGTCCGGGTGTTTTCCCCGTGCTCCAGCGGCCAAAACTCCACGAACATTTAACGGACGAACATCATGGCCAAAGCCGCAAACATCAAGATCAAGCTTCTGTCGACCGCCGACACCGGTTTCTTCTACGTGACCAGCAAAAACAGCCGCACCAAGACGGACAAGCTGTCGTTCCGCAAATACGACCCGGTCGCCAAGAAGCACGTCGAATTCAAGGAAACCAAGATCAAGTAATCGGGTTTTCTCTCGCAGTACCGAATCGCCGCCCTCCGGGCGGCGTTTTTCGTTTCGGGAATACAGGACTAGCCGATGCGACCGCCGCTTGCCGGATCGAACAGATGGAGCGATGCCGGATCAGCCGACAGGCGCACGGCCTCACCCGGCTTCACGCTGGCCCGGCCCATGGCAAACACGCAGACCTGCTGGCCGGCAAGCCTGGCATAGAACTGGGTGGACAGGCCGAGCGGCTCCACGACACCCACCTCGCCCTGCAGCGCGCCATTGTCGGCGAGCCGGATATGCTCGGGCCGCAAGCCGACGGTGATCGCATCGCCATCCCTGAGCGGCAGGCCGTCCGGCAGGCTCAGCTTCTGGCCGTCGGCCAGGATGGCATCCGGCTTGGCGCCCTTTTCAACTACGGCAGGCAGAAAATTCATGCCGGGCGAGCCGATGAACCCGGCGACGAACATGTTGACAGGCCGGTCGTACAGATCGAGCGGCACACCGACCTGCTGGACGAGGCCGTCATGCATGACGACGATGCGGTCGGCCATTGTCATCGCTTCGGTCTGGTCGTGGGTGACATAGACCGAAGTGGTCTTCAATTGCTGGTGCAGCGCCTTGATCTCGGCACGCATGTGAACGCGCAGCTTGGCATCGAGGTTCGAAAGCGGCTCGTCGAAGAGAAAGACCTTCGGGTCGCGCACGATGGCACGGCCCATGGCGACGCGCTGACGCTGGCCGCCAGACAATTGCCGCGGCAGGCGCTGCAGAAACGCATCGAGCCCGAGCCGCTTGGCGGCACTGTCCACCCTTGCATCGATCGCCGGCTTGCCGGCCTTTCTCAGCATCAGGCTGAAACCCATGTTCTTCGACACGTCCATGTGCGGATAGAGCGCGTAGGACTGGAACACCATGGCAATGTCGCGGTCCTTTGGCGCGATGTCGTTGACCAGGCGCTCGCCAATATGGATCTGCCCGTCGGAGACCTCCTCCAGCCCGGCGATCATGCGCAGCAGGGTCGATTTCCCGCAGCCGGACGGGCCGACCAGAACGACGAACTCGCCGTCGGCGATTTCGAGATCGACCGCGTGCAGAACGCGCACGGCTCCATAGTCTTTGCGGACTTTGTCGAGTGTAACGGAGGCCATCGATCTATCCCTTGACGGCGCCGGCGGTAAGGCCGGTGACGAGGTAGCGTTGCAGGAAGGCAAAGAAGACGCAGACCGGGATCAGCGCCAGGATGGAAGCAGCCATCATCTGTCCCCAGTCGACCGCGAATTTGCCGATATAGGTGAGCAGGCCGACCGCGAAGGTCTTCTGGTCGTCGCTGGAAATCAGCATCAGCGCAAACAGCAACTCGCTCCAGGCGGCGGTAAAGACGAAGCCGAGCGTCGCGCCCATGCCGGGTAGCGTCAGCGGCACGATCACCTTGCGCATCGCCTGCAGGCGTGTGCAGCCGTCGATCATGGCTGCCTCTTCCAAGTCTCGCGGGATGCCGTCGAAGAAAGATTGCATCAGGAAGGTCGCAAAGGCCGTATTGAATGCGGTGTAGATGATGACGAGGCCGGTCAGGCTGTTGATGAGGCCGATCTGTCCCATGATGCGGTAGATCGGCGGAATGACCATCACCAGCGGAAAAGTCTGGGTGAGCAAAAGCAGGATGGCCAGGGTCGCCTTGCCGCGGAAGGAAAATCGCGACATGGCGTAGCCGGCGAGCGTGGCAATGACCGTTACGAAGGCTGCCGTCGACACCGAAACGATAACGCTGTTCAGGAAATAGCGCGGAAAATCGGTGGCTTCGAGCACGGTGACGAAGTTCTGCAGCGTCGCTTGCGACGGCCAGAAAGTGATGCCTTCGGAATAGAGCAGCCGCTCCGGCGTAACCGAGATCTTCAACGTCCAGAAGATCGGGAACAACGCGAAGGCCATATAGGCACCAATGCCGCCGTAAAGGCCGATGCCGCCGAGAATGCGCGAGGAGACGGAGCGTCCTGCAATCATCAGACGTGCCTCACCAGCGAGCGGCGGATGCCTATCAGCGCAATCGCATAGACGATGAGCAGCACAAGCAGCAGCACCGCCACCGCCGAGGCATAGCCCTTATCCAGTGACTTGAACGCGCTGACATAGATATAGACCGGCACCGTGGCGGTCGAACCGGCAGGCCCGCCTTCGGTCATGACGAAGATCAGGTCGGCGAATGTGGCGATCCATATCGTGCGCAGCATGACGGTAATGACGATGGTCGGCGCCAGGAACGGCAGCGTCACCTTGGTGAAGCGCTGCCACGGCGAGGCGCCGTCGATCGCCGCCGCCTCATGCAGTTCTGACGGGATCGACTTCAACGCCGCCAAAAGCGTGATGGCAAAAAAGGGAATGCCGAACCAGACATTGGCGACGATCGGCCCCCACATGGCTGTCGAGGGATCGGAGAGCACGTTGGTTGGCTCGGCTTTCAGCCCCAAGGCGTAGAGCCAATGCGGCAGCGGCCCGATGATCGGGTTGAACAGCCAGGCCCAGGTCAGGCCCGAGAGGAAGGACGGTACCGCCCAGGGCAGGAACACCACGGCCTGCACGATCTTTCTGCCCCGGAACGGCGTATCGAGCAGCAGCGCCAGGCCAAGTCCAAGGAAAAATTGGAAGAACAGGCTGGCTGCCGTCCACCATAGCGTGTTGACGAGCGCCTGCCCGAGCACAGGATCCGACAGCATCGCCTGATACTGCCCAAGCCCGACATATTCGGATTTGAAAGCGGAGAATTTGCGGAACGAGTAGCCGACACCGATAACCAGCGGCACCAGGAGCACGACGACCAGCAGCGCGATCGCCGGGCTGAGATAGAGCCAAGGCTCGATCGCGGCATGGGATAGCCGCTTCTTTCGCGGCCTGCCGGCGGATCGGATTTCGGACACGGCATAGGTCATTGGTACTGGATCGTCTCCTGGGTAAGCACGGGCTGGCGACAGCGCCTTCCCCGTTTACGGGGAGATGCCGGTCCACCCTCCGCAGCTGCAGCGCAGCTGCTGCGGAGGACGGGCAGGCAGATGAGAAGCAGCGCGAGCCAAGTCGGGTTGGCGCCGCCCCTCATCCGTCACTTCGTGACACCTTCTCCCCGTGAACGGGACAAGGAAGAAAAGCTATTTCTTGTTCTTGGCCAGCCAGTCCTGCTGTTCCTTGGTCAGGAACTTGGCCCATTCGTCAGCCACGTCCTTGGCCGCTTTCTGGCCAAGCAGCACTTCCTGAAAATTCTTGATCGCCACCTGGTCGACGAAATTGCCAAGGTTTTCCAGATGCGTCGGAGGCGTCACCATCTCGTATTTGTCGCCGTTGTTCAGTTCCTCGAACCAGCCTTTGAACTGCTCGGTCCTGAAGTGGGCGTCCTGGTCGGCGCCGTTGTGGATTGGAATGACGCCGACTTCCTTTGCCCATTCCAGATTGTCCTTGGGCGACAACAGCGTCGCCATCAGCTTCCATGCATCGTCCTTGTGCTGGGAATTGGCGAATATCGCCCAGCCGGCATAACCGAGCGTCGGATAGGATTTGCCGCTCGGCCCGACCGGCATCGGCGCCACGGCGAAATCGTCGGCGCTCATCTTGTCGGCGATGCCGAGCAGCGCGTCGGGATCCTGGTTCAGCATGGCGCAGGTGCCGCTGTAGAAGCCGGTGACGGTCTCGTTAAAACCCCAGCTCACCGCATCTTTCGGCGCCAGGCCGTTCTTGTACATGTCGGCGAGCATCTGCAGGCCCTTGACCGAGCCTTCCTCGTTGATGGTCGAGGTGCCGTCCTCGTTGAAATAGCCGCCCTTGCCGGCGGCGATGTTCATGAACATATGCATGCCGTTGAAGGCGCCCGGGCCGCCGCGCAGGCAGTAGCCGTATTTGCCCGGTATCGCCGAGATTTTTTTGGAGTCCTCGACGAATTCATCGAGCGTCGCCGGCGGACCGTCCAGACCGGCCTCCTTGAACAGCTTCTTGTTCCAGAACAGCGCGTTCAGGTAATAGCCGTAAGGGATCATGTACTGCTTGTTATCGACCGTCGAGCCGAACTGCTTGGCACGCTCGCCCAGCGTTTTGGCATCGTCCCATTTGGCCATGTATGGCCCGAGATCCTCGAGCTGGCCGTTGGTCGCATAGAGACCCATCCAGCGTTCCGGCATCTCGACGATGTCGGGCGTGTCGCCGGCCTGCACCATGGTGAGGAACTTCTCGAACGCCTGGCCCCAGGGCAGCGATACCAGCTCGACCTTGACACCCGGATTGGCCGCCTCGAATTCGGCGATCTGCTTCTTGAGGAATTCGGTACGCGGCGGGCTGGTGATGACCTCGACCATCTTGACCGTGGAATCGGCTAGCACGCTGCCGGCGGAAATCGCCAGACCCGCGACGGCACCAAGAAGGATGCTCAGTTTTTTCATGTTCAGCACTCCCATTTTGAACGGCTCCTTTATCTTTTTGCTCTGTCGAAGGCCCGGGCAACATCCGCCCACAGGTCTTCGACACTTTCCAATCCGACACTGAAGCGGATGGTTCGTGGGCTGACGCCGAAGCGCGCCATCGAATTCAGGCCCGGCGTCTGCTCGAGCGAGGCCTTTGCCGGAACGACCAGGCTCTCATGGCCGCCCCAGCTGACGCCGATGCGAAAGAGTTTCAGCGCATCGACGAAAGCCGGGATGTCGACGTCTTCCGTCACTTCGAACGAGAACAGCCCGGCATAGCCGGCAAGCGTCGCCTTGCCTGGATGGTTGGAATAGGCCGGGTGGTTGACCCGCTCGACATGGTCATGCGCTTTCAGCCGTTCGGCGATGGTCAGCCCGCTCTTCATGTGATGCGGCAACCGCAGCGGCAATGTGCGCAGGCCACGCAGCAACAGCCAGGCCTCGAAAGGCGAAAGTTTGCCGCCGAGATAGGAATAGGTCTGCTCGTTGATATGTCGGATATGGGCGGCCGAACCGGCCACCACACCGGCGACGGTGTCGCTGTGGCCGCCGAGATATTTCGAGGCCGAATGCAGCACCAGGTCGACACCGTGCGAAATCGGCTTCTGGAACACCGGCGTCGCCCAGGAATTGTCGATCGAGGTGATGATGCCCTGCTCTTTGGCCAGCCGCGCCAGGTGGGTTATGTCCTGGAGCTCGAACATCATCGACGTCGGGCTTTCCAGGTAGAGCAGCTTGGCGCCGGGAAGTGCTGCCGCGACCGCGTCCGGATCGGAACCGTCGACATAGTCGACCTTGATGTTGAGCCGTGGCAAAAGCCGTTCGAACAGCCGGTAGGCATCGCCGTAGCAATTGCGCACGACAACCATGCGCTCACCGGCACCGACGAAAGCAAGCACCGTGGCGCTGATCGCCGCCATGCCGCTGGAAAAGCCGCGCGCGGCCTCCGCGCCTTCGAGAGCGGCGACACGCGCCTCGAACTCCATGACCGTCGGGTTGTCGCCGCGCGAATAGATCGGCTGACGTCGCCTGCCGGCGAATGTGTCGGCCATCTCGGAATAGTCGGCGAAGGTAAAGAGGGAAGTCTGGTAGATCGGCGGGACCACCGCGCCGCCGGGGAAAGGCTCGTCATGGGCGAGAAGCGTCGCTGCCTCGGCGAGATAGTCGTTTTCGAAACCGGCGGGATGATCGCTCATTTCTGCCCTGAAAGTTCGAGTTTGGCCGCGCCGCGCTTCAGATCGTCCTCGACGGTGGCGATCAGCTTGAGCGCCTCGGCCCGGGCCCCCTCCGGATCGTGCGCGGCGATGCGTTCGTAGATGGTGCGGTGGTAAGGAAAGCTGGCGTGGCCGAAATCACGCACGCCGAGCGGATGCTCCCAGAAACGATGGAACAGTTCGTGCATGGCGGCGATGATCTGCTCGAACAGCGGATTGCCGGAACTGCGGTAGATCGACTGGTGGAATTCCCAGTCCTCCTCCGCCGACATCCCGGCGCGGGTGTGGAAGGCCTGCTCCATAATGTCGAGCTTGCGCCCGATCTCGACGAGATCTGCCTGGCCCGCGCGGACGGCGCACAGGGCGGCGGCTTCCGCTTCCAGTGCCCGGCGGATTTCCAGCGTCTGCATCAGGCTGGTGAAATCATTGCCGCCGGCCAGCGTCAGCGGCATGTGCAGCATGTCCAGCGAGACCACTCCCTTGAGATAGGTGCCGCTGCCTTGCCGCCGTTCGACCAGGCCGAGCCCTTCCCAGCGCGTCAGCGCCTCGCGCACGGTGTTGCGGCTCACCTTGAGGCGCTCGGCGAGGATGCGTTCGGTCGGCAGTCTCTGGCCGGGCCCGAGGGCTTCCCGCATCACAAAGCCGGCCAGCGCCTTGAGCACCGCGTCGTCGCGAGCAGTTGCCTGTATTGGGGAAAGGCCGAATTCGGTCATGCCAACGGGTCACCAAATGGCTCAATGGTCCAACCAATTTCTGCATAGAAGACAGGCCCCTGTCAACCGACTGCGGGCGCATACGCTCTGCCCAGCCGGCTATTTCAAAGGGCGCTGTCGCTGCCGCAACAAAACCAAGCGTTTTCCAGGTTTTGGCGTAGAATCCTGATGTGTTTTGAAAATTGGGGGCCGGCCGGCGTTTGGCAGCGGTACGAGGAGGCCACTATGTGCCAGCGCCGGCCGGCCGACCCCACGGACCCAGGAGATGCGGCGGACCTGAGCATCATGGGGTATTCTTCGGGTCGAACCGGCGATCTAGCCTCGTGCCGGTTACGTCTAAGGGCTGCACATTTGCGCAACAACTTATGGAAATCAACCGTTTCTTAACCAAGCCTCGCAAATCGCTTGGATTAAGGTAAATTCGTAACCTTGTCGCGTTGACCCGGCAATTGGTGTTCGGTGCTAAGCCGCCTTGGCGACGACGCGATTGCGGCCGCCGCTCTTGGCTTCGTAGAGCGCGAGGTCGGCGCGTTTCATCAGCGCCGAGACCGTGTCTACCCCCTTCAGCACCGACGACACGCCGACGCTGACGGTGACTTCGACGGCCTTGCCTTCGGTGCCGACGGCAAACGGCAGCTGGGCGATTTCGGCGCGAATGCGCTCGGCGACCTTTTCGGCCACCGCGCCGTCCGTGTCCGGCATCACCACGACGAACTCCTCGCCGCCGAAGCGGCAGGCCAGGTCGATGCCGCGCACATTCTTGCGCAGCCGTCGCGCGAATTCGCGCAGCACGTCGTCGCCGCCGTCATGGCCGTGCGTGTCGTTAATAGTCTTGAAGCGGTCCAGATCGGTGATCATCACCGACAGCGGCCGGCGCCGCGCCACGGCGCGGTCGAACAGCGTCTGCAGATGGCTGTCGAGATAGCGGCGGTTGTGCAGGCCGGTCAGGGCATCGGTCACCGCCATCTCGATGGTCTGGGTGACGCTGGCGCGAAGCTGGTCGTTGTAGCGCTTGCGGCGCACCTGCGTGCGCAGCCGCGCGGTCAACTCCTGCTGGTCGATCGGCCGCATCAGATAATCGTTGATGCCAAGTTCAAGGCCACGGATGATGCGCCCCTCCTCGCCCTCGTCCGCCAGAAGGATGATCGGCAGGAAACGGGTGCGATCGAGCGAGCGCAATTGCGAACAGAGCCTCAGCGGGTCGAAGTCGGCGAAAGCCGTCGAGATCATCACGCACTCGTAGGGCAGCTCAGCAGCCTGAAAGAAGCCGGCATGCGGATCGGTGGCGACGTCGAGATCGGCGCTGCCGCGCAGCATCTTCTGGATGCGCTCGAAGGAGGACTTACGCTCATCGACCAGCAGCACCTTTGGCACTGCGTCGTCGGCAGCGAAGTTGCGGCTCAAAAGCTCCTCGATGCCGATATTGCGCGTCGTCGAGGCGCGCAGCCGCAGCTCGTCGGTCAGCGACTTCAGCCTGACCAGGCTCTTGACGCGCGTCATCAGTTGCAGATCGTTGACCGGCTTGGTCAGGAAATCGTCGGCGCCGGCCTCGAGGCCCCGCACCCGGTCCGAAACCTGATCAAGCGCGGTGATCATCACGACCGGGATGTGCGATGTCGCCGGGTCGCCCTTCAGCCGCCGGCAGACCTCGAACCCATCCATATCAGGCATCATCACGTCAAGCAGCACGACGTCGACCTTGCCGTTCTCGCAGATCTCGATCGCATCCGGCCCGTTGGTGGCGGTCAGAACCTCGAAATATTCGGCAAGCAGCCGAACCTCCAACAACCGGACATTGGCTGGGATGTCGTCGACGACGAGGATCCGCGCGGTCATTTCACAAAGCTCCGGCTCGGCTGCAAAGGTACATCAGGCATCGCCCAGGTAGGATTTGATGGTTTCGATGAAACGCGGCACCGAGATCGGCTTGGAGATATAAGCCTCGCAGCCGCCCTGGCGGATGCGTTCCTCGTCACCCTTCATCGCAAATGCGGTGACGGCAATGACCGGGATGACATGCAAATCGTCGTCCTCCTTCAGCCATTTGGTCACCTCGAGGCCGGACACTTCGGGCAGTTGGATGTCCATCAGGATGAGGTCCGGTCTGTGCTGCCGCGCTAGATCCAGCGCTTCCAGGCCGTTGCGTGTGCGCACCGTCTCGTAGCCGCTCGCTTCGATGAGGTCGCGAAAGAGCTTCATGTTGAGCTCGTTGTCCTCGACGATCATAACCTTCTTAGGCATCGATTTCCCGTCCCGGCTGACCCTTTTGTCCAAGGATGCCGTCATGCGCCCTCGCCGGTACGCATCAAACCCTGCTTCACTATACAGCGATATGATTGACGAAACGGAAACCGGCCGCGGCAAAAGCCGCCGGATTCCACCTCGATCGCCGCATTGAAGAGCTTGCCGCAAGCGGCGCTTGCGATTACTGCGAAAAGAGACTCATTTCACTCCAAAGAAGGTAGTGATGGCAAACTCAGCGTCAATGCGCGAGGAAGCGGAAACCCTTGCCGTGAAGGCATTGGGCTTCGTCGCCGCCGATCCGGAGCTGCTGCCGCGTTTCCTGGCGATCACCGGCATCGAAGCCCATTCCATCCGCCGGGCGGCCGGCGAGCCGGGATTCCTGGCCGGCGTGCTGCAGTTCATCCTCGCTCACGAGCCGACGCTGATGCGTTTTTCCGAGGAGACCGGAACGCCGCCCGCCGCAGTCGGCAAGGCATTGCGGGCGCTCCCGCTCGGCGACGACAATCATGAGCATTCGATATAGGCGACGATCCCGAGACTGCGGGCAGATCGAAGAACCTGCCGCAGACGACGGGCCACTGCTGGTGCTTTACGGCGTTGCCTCTTCCCCACTGTCGTCAGTCCCGACGGGGTCGGCCGGCTTCAGCATGGCGCCGTTGACCGTCACCGAACCGTCGGCTTTGGTGTTGATCACCCATTCCAGCCGGCCGTCCGGCAGCGTCTTGCCAAACCCTTTGATCGCCAGCGCGCCGGTAAAATACTGCGCGGCCTGCGGGTCCGTCTTCGCCGCCGTCTGCAAGGTCTCCACGATCTTTTCGTATCCGGTGATGTCGACAGTCACGTCCGCATCCGGCTTCTTGCCGGGGAACGTCATCTCGCCTTCCATCGCAATCTCGATGTTGCCGTTCTTGATCGTGCTGTGTCCGAGAACGACCTTTGGCGTCTTGGCCAGGAAGTCGGCGGAGATCTGTTTGCCAAAATCTGCCGGCAGCGGTGGATCCTTTCTGAAATCAAGGGTTTCTATGGTTTTCTTCGCTATGCTGTCCAGATCGATGTTGGCGCCGCCGAAGTTGAGGTCGATATCCGTCGGCAGCAACGCAACGCTCCAGCTGGGCAGCACCTGCTGCGGCATTGTCAGGCCGGAAACCTTGAACGCGTAGTTGATCTTGCCGTCCTTGGCGATGCCGTCCATGCCGACGGCGGAATTCAATTGCTTCGCACCGAACTTGCCGACCGGGCTCTCCACCACAAAGTCCTTGAAGCCGTAGGTGCCGTCGATCCGCTCCCACAGTGGCAGTGCTGCCGTCAGAAGCGATTTGAACTCCGCCTCATTCGCCTTGAATTTGGCTTCATCGTCAGTCGCCACGATGAAAGCAAGCAGGTCGAGCAGCGGCTTTGTCCGTAAACCCTTGCCGGTCGCATCCACGGAAAGTTCAGGCGCTTTTACAGCAGCCGGAAAACTCAACCCACTTTTGGGATCGTTGACTTTGATCGTTTCGGCGAAGTTCGTTATTTTTTCCGTTACCGTGAAATCGATGCCGCCATTTGCGGATTTGGTCGAAGCTATTACGGCAGTGCCAGGACCGACCGTGACATCCGCCTGCTGCTTGGGCTCTCGGGTGGTCATCGTCATGCCAGCCATCGAACCGGTTGCGCTCGCGAAAGCGGCTAGGTCGGGGTCATAAACTCCGGTGAACTTGTTGTCCGACACGGAGAAGTCGATGTGCTGCGGCCCCTCAGGGCCACCGAAATCGATAGACCCCTTGGGCGACACGTCCGCCGAAACGTCCCAGTGTCCATCTTTGCGTGGCTTGACCAGCATGAAGTAAGGCGTGATGTCGAACTTGAAGGCTTGCTGCTTTGCCATCAAATCCGTGACTGGCTTGAAGTCGAATGCCAGCTTGTAGGCATCGCCGTCGACTGAAATTTTAACGAACCCGATATCGAACAGCTTCTTGCCGAAATAGTGCGCCAGATCGTCGGAAAGCTGCTTGGCGCCTTGGCTGTCGACCGCCTGGCCGAAGGCCGGTGCGCTGCAGGCAAGAAGTAAAACAAATGGCAAAACGCGCTTCATGTCGATCCTCACTTAATCGCACCGTTTCTATCACTGGTAGGGAAATACCATCACAGCCGCAAGAGAAGGCCCATGTGTTGCGGCATCGCTTACAGCACCAGCCGCACCAGCGGCCGGCCTGGCTTGCGCTCGACCAACCGCTGGAACCCGGCCTTTTCGAAGACCCGCGACGACCCGACGAACAGCCCGATCGAGCGCGAATCCTTCGACAGGTCGATCGGGCACGCCTCGAGCAGCCGTGCACCACTTTCCCGTGCAAAGTCGATGCCGCCTCCGACCAGGCGGTGCGACAGGCCCCTGCCGCGTGCCTTAGTGCGGATGAAGAAGCAGGAGATCGCCCAGACGCCCGGATCGGTGGCGTCGGCCGGGTCGATCGGCGCCGACCCCCTGCCCTGGTTGTTCCATTCGGGCACGTCGGCGCGCGGGCCGATCTGCATCCAGCCGACCGCCTGGCCGTCCTCGAAGGCCAGCAGGCCGGGCGGCGGCCCGGCCTCGATTCGTGCCTTGATGTGGTCCTTGTTGCGCTCGCGATTGCTCTCGCGGCGCACCGCCGGCGCTAACCGGAAATGCGTACACCAGCAGCCGTAACAGGCGCCCTGCTTGCCGAAAAGGTCCTCGAAATCCGCCCAAAGCTCAGGCGTCAGCGGTGCGATGATCGTCTCCATCAATCCTCTCCCGGCCAGCCGCCTTGTGGCCAGCCTCGCACTGTCGTACCATTGCATTTGTTCTCTTTATGTTCGCAGCGATGGCGGCCCCTGTCAACAATCCCGAACACGGTTTTTGCCGCGACTGCCTGAGTTTCCAGGGCAGCGAGGCACGCCGTTGCGAGCGCTGCGGCAGTCCGCGACTCGCGCGTCACCCGGAGCTTTACCGGCTGCGTCTTGCCCATATCGATTGCGACGCGTTCTACGCGGCGGTCGAAAAGCGCGACAATCCGGCCTTGAAGGACCGGCCTTTGATCATAGGCGGCGGCAAGCGCGGCGTCGTCTCCACCGCTTGCTACATCGCTCGCGTCCATGGGGTGCGCTCGGCAATGCCGATGTTCAAGGCGCTCGAAGCCTGCCCGGAAGCGGTGGTCCTCCCGCCGGACATGGAAAAATACGTCCGCGTCGGCCGTGAGGTGCGCGCTATGATGCAGGCGCTGACGCCGCTGGTCGAGCCGCTCTCGATCGACGAGGCCTTCCTCGACCTCGCCGGCACCGAGCGCCTGCATGGCCTGCCGCCTGCGGTGGTGCTGGCGCGCTTCGCGCTCGGCGTCGAAAAGGAGATCGGCATCAGCGTTTCGGCGGGCCTTTCCTACTGCAAATTCCTGGCCAAGGTGGCGTCGGATTTTCGCAAGCCGCGCGGCTTTTCGGTAATCGGCGAGGCCGAGGCGACCGGCTTCCTGGCCGAGCAGCCGGTGACGCTGATCTGGGGCGTCGGCAAGGCTTTTGCCGCCACGCTTGAGCGCGACGGCATCGGCACCATCGGCCAGCTGCAGCGCATGGAGCGCGGCGACCTGATGCGCCGCTATGGCGTCATGGGCGACCGGCTCTACCGGCTGTCGCGCGGCGAGGACGACCGTCGCGTCGTTCCCGGCCAGGACGCGAAAAGCGTCTCCGCCGAAACCACTTTCGATACCGACATTGCCTCCGTCGACGAATTGGTCTCGGTGCTGAGGGCGCTGTCGGAAAAGGTCTCGGCCCGGCTGAAAAAATCCGGCATTGCCGGACGCACGGTCGTCCTCAAGCTCAAGACGCAGGATTTCAAGATCCGCACGCGCAATCGCCAGCTCGGCGATCCGACCCGGCTGGCCGACCGCATTTTTTCGACCGGGCTCGAGCTGCTGCGCAAGGAAGCGGATGGCACAAAATACCGGCTGCTCGGCATTGGCGTCAGCGATCTCTCCGACGATGACAGGGCGGACCCGCCCGACCTGGTCGACGTCCAGTCACGCAAGCGCGCCATGGCCGAAGGCGCCATCGACACGCTGCGCGGCAAGTTTGGCCGCAGGGCGGTGGAAACCGGCTATACCTTCGGCAAGGGCCGCGATGCCCATCCGCCCGAGCCGATCGAGGACTAGTTCCTCTGCACAGAGGTTTTGGTTCTTTGACAGAGCCTGAAAGGGCTGTGGATGGGAGCCTGCCGATCGGGCTGCCAATCTCCAAGGTTGCGATTAGCGATAAGCCACCACGTCTTCGTCATCCCAGGGCGGAGCAAGGAGCAAAGCGACGCGGCGCAGACCCTGGGATCCATATGTGGACGGCGCCCTGCCTGCAACGGTTGTTTTGCGTCGTTTTCGATCGCTTGCGTCCATATGTCCGG
>NZ_JAMYSZ010000036.1:0-53482 GCF_040322215.1 Mesorhizobium sp. M0184 | reverse complement strand
GAAGAAACAGGCTCACCTGAGCCGAACAAAGAAACGCAACAGGAATCGAAAAAGTCGAAATCAGGCTTGTCGATGTCATCCGTCGTGTAGATGATCCGGCGCACGCTTTCTGGGAAGGCGAAGAACGGCACGACGTGCTGCCAGTTGCGCCGCCAGCTCTGAGTGATCGCCGGATATCGCTAGCCCCAGTAGCCGGCCTCGAATTCCTCCAGGGCCTTCATGCCGGCTTCGGCGTCCTTGGCCCGGTAGATCGCACGCAGCGCCGGCACGACGGGCTTGCGGTCCTTCCACGACACGAACTCCAGGGAATGGCGGATCAGGTGCACGATGCAGGTTTGAACCACGGTTTGGGGGAAGACGGCGTTGATCGCCTCGGGAAAGCCCTTTAGGCCGTCGACGACGGCGATCAGGACCTCGGCGACGCCACGGCTCTTCAACTCGTTCATGACGCGCAGCCAGAACTTGGCGCCCTCGGTCTGCTCGATCCAGATCCCCAGTATCTCCTTGCCGCCGTCGGGCAGGATGCCGAGCGCAATGTAGATCGCCTTGTTGCGGACGAAGCCCTCGTCGCGAATTTTGACCCGGATGGCATCGAAGAAGACGAGCGGATAGACCGCATCCAGCGGGCGATTTTGCCACTCTGCCACTTCCTCCAGGACGGCGTCGGTGACGGCCGAGATCAGGTCCGGCGACACGTCTATGCCGTAGAGCTCCTCCAGGTGGCCGCGGATCTCGCGCACCGTCATGCCGCGCGCATACATGGAGATGACCTTCTCGTCGAAGTCTGGGAAGCGGCGCTGATATTTGGCGATCAGCTTCGGATCGAAGGTTCCGGCACGGTCGCGCGGGATCGTCAGCGTCATCTTCGATGTGCCCGTCAGCACCGATTTCCGCGAATGGCCATTGCGGCGATTGGCGCTGCCGTCGGCCTGCTCCTCATCGAGGTGCTCGTCCAGTTCGGCGTTCAGAATCCGCTCCGAAAGCGCCTTCTTCAGATCGTCAAGCAGCCCGTCTCTGGCGAAAACCTCATTCGGATCGCGACCCGCAAGCAGTTGGTCCAGAAGTTCCTTCTCAATAGCCATGTGATGATTCTCTCCTTTCCATCATCATGGCCTCGCGCACAGAATTCCTGACAGTCCCCACGACGTGAGAGACCTCCTTGTAGGCGTCGCCTTCCGAAGCGGCGCCTTTTTCATGTCCTACTCTTCGTGAAATCGATTGTTTCGATGCATTGCATCCACAGAATGGATGCACCCTTATCGATCAGATGGAGATTTCAGAGTCTTCGAATTGCTCGCGCGACGCTGAAATGGCAACAGCCGTTTGCCTACCTCATTCTCGACGCCCGCTACGAGAAGCTGCGCGAAGCCGGCATCGTCATGAGCGAACGGTGCCGATCGCGGTCGGCATCGACTCCGACGGAAGGGCGCCAGATCCTGGCCGTCGAGATGCCCAATCGCGAGAGCCGCTAGGCCTGGAAGGACTTCCTCGTTGAGTTCGGGGGGCGGCCGATTGCGCCGCTCATCTGCCCGTTTGCACGGCCGTCGGCAACAGCTGGTGGAGCGCCGAGCTTCCACCAGCAGGCCGTGGCGGTTCTCCATCAACCCATGTCCCATGAAGCACAACCTGGCCTCCTTGCCCCGCCCTTTGCGGTAGAGCCTGGCGTCGGGGTCGGTAGTCGAGGTGTGCGTCTCGTTCGATCGCCTCTCGCCGTGGAAGTCCGCTTCCGCATTGCGTCCGCCGCCGTCTGCCGGCGGTTCGCCATGACCGCCGCTTGGGCCGCCCTTTGGCTTGACGCTCTTCATCGAAGCCCAGGCCTCGATCAGCGTGCCGTCGACCGAGAAGTGATCCGTGGACAGGAGCTTCTTGACTTTGGGTTGCGCCAGCACGGCCGCCAGGAACTTCGCCGCGATATCGCCCTCCAGCAGCCGGTCACGGTTTTGGAGAACACCGAATGGTCCCAGGCTGCGTCGTCGACGCCGATGCCGACGAACCAGCGGAACAGGAGGTCGTATTCCAACCGTTCCATCAAAAGCCGCTCCGAGCGGATCGAATAGAACGCCTGCAAAAGCATCGCCCGCAGCAGCTTCTCCGGCGGGATAGATGGCCGTCCGATCGGCGAATATAGCGCCGCGAACTCACGCTCCAGCCTCGACAGGGCTTCAGTCACGATCGTCCTGATCGCCCGCAATGGATGATTGCGCCGAACCCGGACCTCAAGGTCCACGTAGCTGAAAAGTTCGCCAGTTCGATCGTCGCCGCCGCCACTCGCCACCTCCGAATCCCTTCGGAGCCAGTGAATCATTGCTGCGGTCTGGTGGCGAGGGCCTTTTTCAACAGATGGGGTGATTGGGGTCTCGCCCGAGTCAAATTGAGGGCGGCTGCTCCTGTCGAGATGTGAGAACGTGGTCGATGTAGATCGCCACAAACATCAGGAGGAGCAGCCATGAAGTATTTTGCCGGACTTGACGTGTCTTTGGAAGAGACCGCGATCTGTGTCGTCGACGAGAGCGGCCGGATCGTGAAGGAAGGGCGGGCGGCGAGTGAGCCGAGGGCGCTTTATGAAGCCTTGCGGAAAATCGATCTGCCGCTGGAGCGCATCGGGCTCGAAGCCTGTTCGCTGACAGCCTGGCTTTATGACGGTATTCGCGCCGAAGGATTGCCGGCGATCTGCATCGAGACCCGGCAGGCCAACGCGGCGATGAAAACGATGCCGAACAAAACCGATCGCAACGACGCCCGCGCCTTGGCGCAGATCATGCGCACCGGCTGGTATCGGCAGGTGCATGTGAAGAGCCAGCAGTGTCGGCTCTGGCGATCCCTCCTCGTTGCGCGACGCACGGTCCTCAATGAAATGCGGACGATCGAAAATGTCGTCAGGGCGATTCTGCGGGAGGCCGGCATCAAGCTCGGCACTCCAGGCCGCGCAGCTTTCGCCCATCGCGTGCGCGAACTGATTGGCGCAGATACGGTCATCATGGCGCTTGTCGAGCCGCTTCTGGCGATCGTGGCAACGATGTTGCGCGAGTTCGGGCGACTGACAAAGCAGGTCTTCAATATCGCCCGCAAGGAGCAAGTCTGCCGGCGCCTCATGTCCGTGCCCGGTGTGGGACCCATCACCGCGCTCGCCTTTCGTGCCACGGTCGATCAGCCGGACCGCTTTCGCCGATCGAGGGATGTCGGAGCGCATTTGGGTCTGACCCCGGCACGCTATCAATCTGGCGAGACGGACATTCAGGGCAAGGTAAGCCGATGCGGTGACGAGCTCGCCCGCACGGCCCTCTATGAGGCGGCTCATTCGCTGCTTGTGCTCAGCAAGAAATGGTCGAGCCTCAGAGCGTGGGGTATGAACGTCGCCAAGCGGCGCGGTATGGCCCGAGCCCGAGTTGCTGTTGCTCGCAAGCTCGCTGTCATCCTGCATCGCATGTGGAGCGATGCGACAGAATTCCGCTTCGGCAAGGCACCCGGCCCCGTATCGGGATAACGGACCAACGAAGGAGGAGTTGATTCCGCCCGAAGGGGCGTGATCCGGATCGTTCCCGTGGGGACGACGGGCAAGGCGATCTCGTTAGCAGGCACGATCCTGGGACGAACTCTCCCAAGGTCGTTCAACAGATTGAGAGGCCTCGCTCTACTGACCCCATCATGCGGCGGCTTAACGTCGACCGCGAAGAGAAGCGAGTGACCCGCGGGGCGACACGGTCCGGAAAAATATCAGGAGGAGCTTGACCTCAACGACCCCAATCAGAGAAGCCTGCTAGTCGAACATTGTCGTTCTCGTTGATAATGGATACGGCGCCAACTTTGAGAAGTTGTTGAAGGGTTAACCCCGCATTAAGGCAGCGATGCTGGTTGTCTGTATCTTCGCGAGTCAATAGTATTTTCCCACCGCCAAAACGATGGCGTTTCAAACTCTGTTCATAGGCACGCATGAGTCGAACCTTACCGATGGCGGCGGCCGTCTGCTTCTCGTCAACTCGCAGAGATCTGTCAAGATGATTGAAGTGACTTGAGCCGACCGCGACAGCACCAGAGGTGACGATGATCACCTGCTGCCCGCGTGCGAAAAATCGGACGACATCCTCTATTAGGGTCTGAAGCCAAGGACCGCGTATCTCTCCGGTTTCTGCATCGGCGATCAGTACCGAGCCAATCTTCACTATCAGCCGGCGAGCCGAAAGCAATCGGATCGGGGTTGCTGGTGCTGCCGTTGAGTGTTGCTGCACTAGAAGTGAAGACACGTCTCTCCAATCTCACCTTTCCTGAGCGGCACGGCCTTGGAGGGTATAAGGGCGCACGAGGCGCCCTTCTTTTTTCGTATCGGCTGCCAGCGCTTCTTCGTGGTAGGGGCTTCAACAAGCGGCATTCGCCTTCCGTTGTCAGAAGCGGTAGGTGACACCTGCGCCTATCAACCAGGGATCGAGAGCAGCCTTCCCCGTCAGCTTCGCGCCGTCCACCGTGACGTCGAAGTCTGGCTTCAGGAAAAGCTTCTTCACGTCGAAGTTGACGCCCCAATGCTGATCCACCATGTAGTCGAATCCGACCTGCAGCGCTGTGCCGAACGTGTTCTTAACGTTGAGAGCATCGGCGCTGCCGGCATCCTGCTTATAGAAGATCGTGTAGTTCACGCCGGCGCCGACATAGGGCTTGAAGGCGCCGAAATCGGTAAAATGATACTGCAATGTGAGCGTGGGTGGGAGCAGCCAAGCCTTGCCGATATTGCCCAGCCCGCCGATCGCTTCTTGGCCCTCGATGTTGGCATAGGTGGTGCCAAGTATGAGTTCGGCGGCGATGTTGTCGGTGAAGAAATACGAGATATCAAGTTCCGGAACCACCGTGTCCGAATAGGAAAGACCGGAGCCGGGCACCGTATTAACGTAGCCCGAATCCTCAGTGATGACCCCCAACGCGCGCAGGCGGATCTGCCAATGGCTAGGCCATTCCGTGACCGCGGCTCCCGCCGGCGGGACGCTCGCGGCTTGCGCAAGCTCGGCCGCGACGGCCTGCTGTCCCGCCAACATCAGGAAGATGGCCGCTGTTATGCCCCGTGCCACGCCCATTCGCTTTCTCTCCATGATATTCTCTCCTTGCTCTTCAGAAATGATACACTTTACTATGACTTATCAGGCTAGAATTACTTAAGGTTGACGGAGCGCTCATCCTCCTCTTGCGTGATCTGTGCACACATTATTTTGCCGTGCTCGCAATCGTCGAAGTTGCTCTTGTTCGGGCCCGGCCAACTATCGAAGGCCATCGACGTGCCAACCGATCACACTGCGAAGGAAATCGTTGCCTAGGGCAATGAATGCGGCCGCTCGCGATTGTCCTTGCCGTAGCCGTGACCGCCCGCGTCGGACTCGTAGAAGTAAGCGGGATAGCCAAGAGCCTGCAGCTTTGCGGCCCTCTTGCGCGCGTGGCCCGGGTGGACGCGGTCGTCCCGCTTCGTGGTGGCGAGCAATATCGGCGGATAAGGCTGTCCGGCGTCGCGGCCTGAGAGGCGAAGATTTCCTTTAGGAAAGTCCATTCCTCCAGCTTGTCGGGATCGCCATATTCGTCAATCCAGCTTGCGCCCGCCAAAAGCTTGGTGTAGCGGCGCATGTCGGCAAGCGGAATTTTACAGAATAGCGCGCCGAAACGCTCAGGATAGCGGGTTAGCATATTGGCGATCAGCAGGCCGTCATTTGAGCCGCCCTCGGCGGCAATCCGGCTCGGGCGCGTAATACCTCTTCGCAGGAGGTCGGCGGCAACGGCGGCGAAATCGTCATGGGCGAGACGCTTGCCCTCCCTGCGCCCGGCTTCGTGCCAACGGGTGCCGAACTCGCCGCCGCCCCGGATGTTCGCCACCACGCACGTGCCGCCACGGTCGAGCCATAGCTTGCCGATCGAGGAGTTGTAGTAGGTCAGGAGCGAAATGCCGAACTCCCCGTAGGCAGTGAGGTGAACCGGGGCATCCTTGTCCCCGTTCGCCGGGCCGACCTGGGTATAAGGGATCATTTCTCCATCGGTCGAGACTGCCTCGTGTCGCGCGATCACCAGCCCGGATGCGTCGAAATTCTTCGGGTTGCACTTCAGGATCACTGGAGCGCCGAGAGGCGGCGGGGCATTGAGGTCCAATAGGAGAAGCTTCGGCGGCGTAATCGGGTCCTGAGCCGAAACGAGGACCTCTCCATTGCTCTCGCGATGTTCCGCATCGAGCGACCAGAGGTGAACAGTTCCTACGGCGGGCACGGTGTCCAGCGCTCGGCGCGTCCATTCCTGGCTGTCGGGGGTGAACATCTCGAAACGCGGAACGAGGTTGACCAGGTAGGAGATGATGAGCTTCCCGTTGTTCCAGAAAAATGACTGCAGGGAGCGCCGGTCGCCTGGTTCAAAGAGGGTGGCAAAACTGCGCTCGCCGGCGAGGAAGGAGGAAAGCGATATGCCGATCAGCGCGTCCGCAGGGTGGGTCGTCCCTCCCACCGTCCAGGGCTTGCGCGGCTTTACCGCCAGCCAGTCGCCGAAGCCGCTCCACGTGGCGTGCTCAGGAAGGTCAATCCGCATCTTCGGCCCGCTCCTGTCGCCGATTCGGCCGATCTTCTTAAAGAAGGCCGGTCGCTCGATGAACCAAAGGCGCTCGCTCTCGGCGGTGCGGTCCAGTTGGCCAGACATGCCGTTGGACTCCAAACCGGTCTCAAAGATTACCGGTGCAGTGAGCGGATCCGCGCCACGCTTCCACAACCGAACGGTGCGCGCGTAGCCAGAGCGGGTGGCCATGCCGTCACCAAGCGCACTGGAAAGCAGAAGCGCGTCCGGGTCGAGCCATTCAATGCCGCCCTTGGCCTCGGGGAGATTGAAACCGTCGGCGACAAAGCTGAGAGACGCCAGATCGAATTCGCAATGCACGACCGCGTCGCTGCCGCCGCTCGACAGGCGCAGAATGGCTCTTTCTCGTCTCTCCTGCTCAAGCGACGCGCCGCCCCAGATCCAGTCCTCTCTGTCGCTAACGGCGAGTGCGTCCAGATCGAGCAGTAGCTCCCGATGGGGATCCACCTTCATGTAGGCGGCAAGGGTGGTCCGACGCCACAGTCCACGCGGATTTCCGGCATCTTGCCAGAAATTGTAGAGGTACGGGCCGCAGCGGGTGGTCAAGGGACTCTTGTCGGGACGATTGAAGATCGCAGTTAGGGCGTCACGGTCGCGATCAAACTGCGTTACACCGAAGTGCCCCAGGGTCCTGGCCGACTGGCTGGCGGCGCAGGCAAGTGCCCGTTCGCCTTCAACATTTTGTAGCCAAAGATAGGGATCATCGTCGGGAGCATTCAGTGTTGGGCGGACATTGAATGCGGTCATGTCCGAATAACGTGAAGAATGATGTCGAGTGGAAAACAAGCGCAAGGTTCTCCTTCAGCTGGGAAAAGTTCGTTTTTCGCGGTGGCGACTCCATGTTCGGCGAGCGTGATCATGGATGGTTTCTCCTCAGCCCAAGCATGGGTCGTGCCAAATGAGAAAACCATTTTAAAACAATGCGATCACCCTGATAGCGCTTGTCTCATGTCCGACATCGTCGAAAATCCGACAATGAGAGCAACCGTAGGGTCGCCAGGGGGCGATGGCGCACGGCTATGGCGCCGATTCCGCGGACCGGTCGATCTGCCTTGAGAATAACTCGACCTCAAGGTCTGGGGCCGGCCGTTGATGCGCGACGAAGACTTTGAACCGAAGCCTCGAAAACAGGGCGCTACCGGGCCGCAGATACCTCGATTGGGCGCTGCCATCAGCCAATCAAGCTCGTGGGGACAGGAGGGAAAGACGCGGCGCAAAGGGAACTTTCCATGGCACGGGGATTGGGCGCGTGCCGGCGTCTGCAGCGAGCTTGCGTCGCGGGTTTGCAAGCTGACGCGGCGCAAGCCCGCGCCGAGGATCCGCCGGATGGAACGGTTGTCTCCGGTCCGGAGCTGCTGGCGCTGACCGCGATGCCATTCTCCGCAAGGGCTAGCGAAGCTAGGAGGGCCACTGCGATCTCGTCCGCACCCATCCAGCAGGAGGCAAGACGTTGTGCCTCGATGGCTAGCAGAAATGCCGGTTTGACATCTCCTCAATAGAAATATCAGGTGTGCCGTGGCTCCTCGATTTTATCATGTTCATAGCTAGAACCAGATCGTGTCCCGCGGCGTGGTGTAGCTGGCGGCAGTGGTCGCCGTGCTGTCCGGCACGGGCCGGGCTGATCAGCGCGCCACGGCTGGCAGGCTGATCAGGGGATCATCGCTCATCTGGCTGATGGTTTCCAGCGTCATGTATCTGGCGCGCTGCACGGCCCATTCGTCGTTCTGTTCGAGCAGGATCGCGCCAACCAGGCGGACGATGGCGTCATCACTTGGGAAGATGCCGATGACCTGGGTGCGCGGCTTGATCTCGCCGTTGAGGCGCTCGATCGGGTCGTCGAGTGCAGCTTGGCGCGGTGCTCCTGGAAAAGTCATTTAGGCAAGCACGTCGGGCTCGGCGTCGTCCATGATTGTCGCCAGCTTCGGCACCTTCGGCCGGATCTGGTCGGCGACGGCGCGCCATTGCGTGCTTGCGGCCCCGGGCGTTTCCTGGGCGAAGGCCGTGGCGATGAAAGCGGAGACGACGCGGCGCCCGCTCTTGCCGGCATGGGCCAGCACGTTCCTCATGAAGTGGACGCGCGGCACCTCTGCCATGTCGCGCACAGCACCTTGGTGACGGCCGCCTTGATGCTTCATGGGCACCGGAGACGACGAGCTTGACGCCGCGCAGGCCGCGGCGGGTCAGCTTGCGCAGGAACTCCGTCCAGATCGGCTCGGCCTCAGACGTGCCGACCTCCATGCCCAGCACCTCGCGCCGGCCGTCCGCGTTGACGCCGACGGCGATGATGACAGCGACCGAGACGATGCGCCCGCCGCGGCGCACCTTAAGGTAGGTGGCGTCGATCCACAGATATGGCCAGTCGCCCTCGATGGGTTTTTCAAGGAATGCTTTGACCTTGCCATCGATCTCTTCGCACAGCCGCGAGACCTGGCTTTTGGAGATGCCGCTCATGCCCATGGCCTTGACCAGGTCGTCGACCGAGCGGGTCGAGATACCCTGGACGTAGGCCTCCTGGATGACGGCGGTCAGCGCCTTCTCGGCCATGCGGCGCGGTTCGAGGAAACCGGGGAAGTAGGAGCCCTTCCTGAGCTTGGGGATGCGCAGCTCGACGGTGCCGGCCCGCGTCTCCCAGTCGCGCTCGCGATAGCCGTTGCGCTGGGCCGTGCGCAACGGGTTCTTCTCGCCATAGGCGGCGCCGGTGGCGGCCCCAACTTCCAGCTCCATCAGCCGCTCGGCGGCAAAGCCGATCATCTCGCGCAAGAGATCGGAATCCGGAGTCTTCTCCACGAGCGCGCGCAGGTTCATCATGTCGTCGGTCATCGATGGTTCCTTCGAATCAGGTTGGTGTCAGCAACCCGACCTTACCGGCGAACTGTCGATGACCACCGCAAAGCCGCTCGCTCGCTGCAGCGCTATCGAGGGCGCGCTCGCGAGCGGCTTCGCTACCGCCGAGCTACACCACCTGATGGGACACGACCTAGAACCACGCAGGGTGGACCTGATTACCCCGAAAAGAGAAAAGGCAGACCGTTATATTTACATGCCTCTCGGCCAATCACACCTGCTTCGTACCGGACGCAGGGCTAGCCAAGTTAATGCCCGGTCGGCGGTGATATTAAAGCGGATGTCATAGGATTCGCCCGCAGGTAACTCCCGGCAAAGGGTTTGTGTTAGATGCAGCCGCAAGAATCCGTTTGCAGGGGGCGTCCGTAATTCAGCACAGTCGAACCCAAAAAAGCGCCGCACCAGCGGGTAGAGTCCTTTGAAGAGTGTTTCCTTTGCCGAAAAGAGCAGCGTTGCTAGCTGATCAGGAGGGAGCGCCGTCTGTCGCGCAATCAAGTCACGTTCTCGCTGGTTAGCCGCCATGGTCAGGATCGATTTCAGCGCATGGCCGCTGGCTATCGCTTCGACGTCAACACCGACTTGCCAGCGTGGATCGCATTTGGCGAAACAGACGCAATGTCCCCGTGCATGGGTTATTGAACCAACAGAGCCTTTTGGCCACACTGGGGCGCGGTCGGAACCGATGGCGATCTCGGCAGCATGTTGGCCCAGCGCCTGCAACGCCGCGCGCGCCATCGCGCGACCGGCCAGAAATTCAGCACGGCGTAGCGGTAGTGCAGTGGACAAGCTGGGAGGCAAGGTCAAGGCGAGCTTATGAAACAGATCTTCCGTGTAGCTCTTGAAATCGAACCGGCCGTGCAAAAGAACTGCATCGACGTATTCCGTGTCGTACAAGGTGACGTCTTTAAGAAATCCGAGCGAACGGGCAGAAAGAGCAATGAGATGCCTGACGGCTGAGGCACGCATGCCGGGGGGTGCCGAGCTCGCCGCCAGAGGCCTCATCGCCGTAGACCCGGTGATCTGCCCAATTTTGATTGATTGATGACCCAAGGCAGGAGTTCCGTTCTGACGCCAGCCTGGCATCATTGATCAAGTTCGCGACCGCTAGGCTAAGCATAGAATAGACAACGCTGCGGAATCGCGCCCGAAATGAAGATGAGGAAGATCGTAGTCTTCCGACTTTTATCCTTTGGCGTCCAAGGGCGGGCCAACGACCATAATGGTAGGCTCGGCAGAAAGCAGATTCTTCGCCGCTGCCTTGACTTGGTCGAGCGTCACCTGATCGATGAGGGCTGAGCGCCGCTGGATGTAATCGATGCCCAGATTGTTGAGCTGCAGGTCGACCAGCGTGGCTGGAATCGAGCTGGAGGAATACAGATTGTCGATGGGGAAGGCGCCGATCAGATGTTTCTTGCTTGCCTCGAGCTCGGCCTCCCTCGGACCCATCTTTGCCAAATCCTTCACCACCTGACGCACGATAGTCAGCGTCTCGGCGGCGCGGTCCGAGCGGGTCGCCGTCGTGACCAAAAGCTCATCGGAATGCTCGTAATGAACCACACAAGAGTGGAAGGCATAGACAAGGCCGCGTTTCTCCCGCACATGGTCGAACAGGCGCGAGGTGAAGCGCGAGCCGCCGAGGATTTCGTTCATCAGCACCGCGGCGAAGAAATGCGGCTCGCTGCTTCCGACGCCTGGACAACCCAATCGCACGGAGGTCTGCGGAATTCGTAGTTCACCTCCACCTGTTGTCCGAGTTTTGCGGAGACATCGGCAACGGGGGAAAGCGTCTGCTTCTCGCGCAAATCGCCGAACAGCTGGTCGAGCTTGTCGCTTACCGTCTCGGCGTCGATGTCGCCAACCACGGCAACATGGAGCCCGTCGCGAGCGAAAGTCGCCTTGTGGAAGGCGCCGAGATCGGCCGGCGTTATGCCGGCGAGGCTCACTTTGGTACCTTCGTCCGGCCTCGAATAAGGGTGCGTGCCGTAGATCGCGCACCGCCATTTGCGCTGGGCGATCGTCTCGGGGTCGCGCTCGATGGCGATGATGTCGCAGAAAATCTGGGCGCGGATGCGGTCGACCGCCTCCTGGTCGAAGCGCGGCCTGTTGACCGCGAGCCTGAGCAAATCGAAAGCAGCGTACTGTTGTTCGGAAAGCATGCGCATCGACCCATTGATGCCGTCGCGTTGCGCGCCGAAGCTCATTTCGAAGCCGGCATTGTCGAGCTTGACCTGGACCGCGTCGCTGTCGAGATCGCCCGCGCCCTCGTGGAACAGGCCAGGTCATTAGATTGGCGAGGCGTTCCTTGCCGGCCGGGTCCTGCGCGGTGCCGCCGTCTAAGACGAAGCGGATGGCGATGATCGGCACCGTATGCTCCTCGACCAGCCAGGCGGTGATGCCCTTTGCCGATTTGACTTCCTGGATATTCATCGCGCGGGCGGCGAGCGCCGGCAAGATGAGGAAGAGGATGGAGAGGAACACGGTGGCGAAGGCGCGCAGGTCTTCCCTTCCCCCACAAGGGGTGAAGGGAAGACCGGGCGGCGAATGCGCATAAGGATGGAGCTCATGATCAATTCCCCGTCTGTTGCTGCGGCAAAAGATAGCCTGTGGTCGAATGATCGAGCACCAGATAACGTGCGGCGACCGCCTTGACCTCGTCGGTGGTGACCTTGCGGACGCGGTCCGGCCTCTCGAGCACGTCCTTCACATTGCCACCGGTGGTGAGCGTCTTGCCATAAGTGTTGGCGATGTGGTCCAGCTCGTCGTGCGCAAAAATCACCGAGCGGATATAGCGGTCTTTGGCCTTGTCCAGCTCGTCGCTGGTGACGCCATCCTTGGCGATCCGGGCGACTTCGGCAACGGCCGCCGCTTCGAGATCGACGAGCTTTGCATCGCCGCGCGGCGAGCCGGAGATGGTGAAATTGGTGTCGTCTAGCATGGTGCCCTGGAAGGAGGCGCCGGCCGCCGAGGCTATGCCTTGCTTGACGACAAGCTCCTGATATAGCCGGCTGCGGTTACCGCCGCCGAGGATCTCGGCCAGCAGGTCGAGCGCCTCGGCCTCGCCGGGCTCTGCCGTATGATAGGACGGCACCACCCATTGAGTGGAAAAGCTCGGCACCAAAACGCGCGCATCGGTCAGCGTCACTGTGCGCCTGGTGTTCTGCTCCGGCTCGACCGGACGGTTGCGCGGGGGCAGGTCCGGCCCGCGCACAACCTTGCCATAGGTCTTCTCGGCCAGCGCCTTCACCGTCTCAGGCTCTACGTCACCGGCCACCACCAGCACGGCGTTGTTCGGTCGGTAGTATTTGTTGTAGATGGTGAATGCGTCGGTGCCGTTCAGCTTCTCCATCTCCTGCATCCAGCCGATGACCGGAATGCGGTAGGGCTGGTTCTGCCGCAACGTCGCGTTGACCTCCTCGTCCAGCAGAGCATGCGGGTTCGTCTCTCTGTGCCAACGGCGCTCCTCCAGGATGACGTCGCGCTCGGTCTTGATATCATCGTCGTTGAGGATGAGGTTGAACATGCGATCGGCCTCGAAGCCCATCATGTCACCCAACGCCGAGGGCGCCACCGTCTCGAGGAAGGTGGTGTAGTCATAGTCGGTGAAGGCGTTATTGTAGCCGCCGATCGCTGAGACGGCTCGGTCGAACTCGCCGGCGGCGTGGTTGGTCGTCGCCGTGAACATCAGGCGCTCGAGGAAATGGGCAAGGCCTGATTTGCCGGGTGGCTCGTCGGCGCTGCCGATTTTGTACCAGACCATATGAGTGACGATCGGCGCGCGATGATCGGGGATGACGACCACTTCCATGCCGTTGTCGAGCAGAAAACCCGTCACCTTGCCGCCGGCGGTGGCGGCCAGAGCCGGAGCGGTCGTCACCAGGGCCAGCGCGGTGGCAATGAACGCGTTGCGCAGCCAGGCGGACGATCGATGGCTCCGGTTGTGGTGGCTGGTCGAAAGGCAAGGTTCGAGGCAAAGTGATTTGTTCCTCATTTTGATGAAGTCGCTGCGTCCCCGTTTCCCCGCGTGGGAGGATCGGCGGGCAGCGCCGAGCCAGATAAATAAGCTCTTCATGGGGCCAGGCCTTACCCGAGCCTCATCTTTGGATCGACCCAGGAGACCTGTGGCGGTATTTCTTGGTGAGGTGATCATTAGACGGATTCTCCTTGGTCCGCGACGCCTTGCGGATGACCAAGCATGCACCGTGCCAGATCAGAAAGCCGTTCGAGGCATGTGGACAAATCGGGCTCTGCCATGTTGCGCATCCGACATTGTCGGACATCGGACAGGGCCGAACGCGACGCGCGCGCGGCTGAGGATATCTTCTTCGTTCGGAAGACGATTGGGCGCGCTGCCGGGGGAGGGGTATAGGATGCGCTTCGAATGGCCGCTGCACTGACGGTGAGAATGGAGATGTTGGTCGCCCCAGCGGAACCCTGTCCTCGACAGCCAGACCGCGTCGATGCTGAACGGCAGAGGCGTGAGCACCCCAGCCAACTCGAGCGCGGAGCCTGCTCGCGTGCTAGGACGGATCTGATCCAAAAATCGGCGAGTTGGGCGATATCCGCGAGGCGCTGGAAAACGAAGATCGTAGGACTCGGGGGGAAAAAAACGCTGCGGTTGCGCGGTTCTGGCGTAATGCGCCTGCCGCGAGGCCGTTGAGCCTGATGAGTTGCTGCGGGAAAGGGGAGTGTTTGCGCGGGACCTTGGTCAACGTAAGAAACAATCGTCGAGCTCGCCGTGGATGGGGGCATGCAGGCACGTTTGTCGCTGGAGGACAGCAGCACGGAAGCTGTCCGCGCTGGCCGTCGTCGCTGGGTACCAAACTGAAGAATTTGGCGGTCGCGATCGAATTCATCTGCGTAAATACCGCCTGGCTGTGCTCGGTTTGCCGGCGAACAGATTTTGCCTTCTTTGCGGCTGCAAACGCATCCCCGGCGGCGTGGTCCCTAAGGTCAAGAGCATCGGGTGAGTAACAGCCTGATCCTGCTCAATCTGATGCGCGCCAACCGCCTCGCCGGATTGTGGAACCGCTCGCGGGTAGCTTCTACCACAAACAGCAAGGTCATGAAATCAAGTAGGAAGTCGTCGATCGCTTGGGCGATTGTTTCTGACTTGCCCTTGAACTGGTCCAGCAAAACGCGCGTTATCGATCGCTTCCACGCTGGTGGCATCGATCAACCCCTCGACCCTCTTGAAACAATCCAATTCGAAACTCCTTCAAGCGCTTGCCAAGCCGTTATGCACGAAGGTAGCTCCGTGAACTACCCGGCCTTTGACCTGGCGGCACGAGCAGCGGTCGGCCTTACGTCCCGTGCCTCCAAGCACCAGCCCTAGAGGTGGCGCTGAGGAGCGTTGGAAGGATCAGGCGCTTCCGGCCATGCTCGAGCGGTAGTGTAGGACAGTGCTTGCTGGCGACTACGGCCAAAATGGAGTGCGCCAGCTGATCGGGGCTTAACAATTTTTCGCTTTTTGCTGCGCCCAAGTCTCGGCTATGAGTCAGGCAGGCCTAATGGCCTGCCCGACGTTGCAATTGTTAAGGAGGAACACGTATATGCCTACTGGAACGGTAAAGTGGTTCAACAGCACCAAGGGGTTTGGATTTATCCAGCCCGACAATGGCGGTCCGGATGTTTTCGTCCACATTTCCGCTGTCGAACGCGCGGGCCTCTCGACCCTCGCTGACGGCCAGAAGATCAACTATGAGATCGAGCAGGATCGCCGCACCGGCAAATCCTCCGCTGGCAGCCTCAGCAAAGCTGGTTGAAATTTTCTCCTGCGTCCTGGCAAGAGTGGGCGCGTAGGTCCGGAGGTCCTCACGGCCGCTCGATAGGAGCGAGCAAAAACTGAGGGCAGCAGATTGCTGCAGGCGTCGCGAATTCCTCATGAAACAAAAAAGGAAGGCGGGGTTGGCCCCGCCTTTTTATATGACGCGCAGATTAAGCCGATGGCTGCAACGCTCCAGAACGAATCTCCATTGCCGAAATCAAGCCGCGACCTTCTTGCGGGTTCGCTTCGTCGGGGCCGGCTCCGGCGCTTCCGGCGCTTTCGGTTTGCGGCCGAGCCCCATCGTCTTGGCCAATGACGAGCGCGCCGCGGCGTAGTTCGGCGCGACCATGGGATAATCCGCCGGCAGGCCCCATTTGGCCCGATATCCATCCGGCGTCAGCCCATAGTGGGTCGACAGATGGCGCTTTAGCGATTTGAATTTCTTCCCGTCCTCAAGGGAGATGATGTAGTCCGGTGTCACCGACTTCCTGATCGGGACTGCAGGCGTAAGGGCAACCGGCTCTTTTGCAGAGACACCTCCGGCCGTCCCTTTCAGAGCCGCGTGCACTTGGCCGATGAGGGCAGGGAGATCCCCCACCGGGATCGGATTGTTGGAGACATAGGCTGAGACGACATCGGCCGTGAGCTCGATGAGGGTGTCGATGTTTTTTTCGGCTTCTTCTGTCATGAAACTCTCCAGGCGGCGTGAAACACAGTCGGCGAAGCGTCGCTTCATAGTGGCGGTCGCCGCTGAAAGCAACAAAGGTCTCGACACGATTATTGCGATGCTCGTCCAGCGAGATCTATGGCGCGGTATCCCGCCGTCGTGATCGTTGATCCGTCCGTTGTTGGTGACCTGCCGCGGTGCTTGCGCATTTTCAGGCGCGTCTCGGCCGTAAGCTTTGCGCCGAAATGACCAGTAATCTCGAAACGAAGCGGGCTATTTCTGTTTCGCCATCCTCTCTTTGGCTGTGAAATCCATGGCAGAGCAGTGGCAGCTTCCTGGTGGCGCGCGGAGAAAGTATCAAGCGTTGATTCGCAATGGTCGAAACGATGTAAATTCATCCGGTGAGCCGCTCTCGCAGCAGGATGTTAGGGATTGGCCCGCTGGTAAACCGAGGACATCACGCCGCTGCTTTGCTATTGAACCGCTATCGCTGTGACAACACATTCCGCAATGGTGGGCGGGTGTAGAGGAGGCGCCTTACGCAAACTAGCGGTTCAGCAGGTCGGGAGGAACGCATGAGCTCAGGGACTTTCAGGAGCCCACTTTTCGTAAGGCGTGCAGCGCACATCGTGCAAGAGATTGCCAGTCCTGCGGATGCTATCGATTTTCTCAACGAATGGCCAGAAGATGGCAGAGACCGGATCTACGAAGCCGCCCTCAGGGCGTGCTTTGATGCATACGAATACCTGCGAGCGCAGCGCGCAAGACTTTTTTCCGCTTTGGGGAACAGGTCGCCATATTGGAAGATGCAACCTCCGCGATGCAATGGCTCGCTGCCTGCATGTCGGGCAGTGGAAAAGCGCAAGTATAGGCGTCGCAGCCGTATGTGAGGCTGGAGTGGGTACGCCGACGAGGTTATTGTATCGAGATTTCGCCGGCATCTGGAGCGTACTATAGCGAACAAACAATATTTTGCGCCCTATGGCGATGTTAATCATCTTGTTGTATTTTTAAATCAACTTCTCGCGATAGGATTGCAACGCCTCCGGTGTGAGAATCACTGCGTGGGACTTGGTTCTCAAATTCATGATGGTAAATTACCGTGTAATGATTGCAAAGCAGTTGTCCCATCGAAGCAAAATGATAAACGAAGCCAAAATTGTGCTCCGTCGTCTGCCAATATTCGCTCTATGGAGGCCTACAAGCCAATTAAAACAGCTACTCGGGCGCCTCTGAAATTCGTGTAATTCTGCTCACCCCAAACGGCCCTCTACAGTCGAAATAAGATCGTCCCGCAAAAGTGCTACAAGACACTATCGCGGATCGATTTGGGCCAAGGTCGATCTGGCGAAGGCAGGCGGAAGTCGAGCAGGACCTGCTGCGGAACAGATAACCGGCCCCAAACCGAATCCGACACGGTGGCCCCGATTTCTTCATAGTTGAAGGCGCAGAGAGAACCGGAGCACGGCTCCGGCGCCGCCGCTTGCCGAGCAGCGATCCTTCGCCTCCCAAAATCCAATCGAGAAGAGCGTTCAATTCTGGGACGGTCCAAGCTCTGCCGCAAAAACAGGTGTCAGACCACCCGGTCCTCTCCCGCAACTGATCTAGCGCAGGGCGTTCATGAGCCGCATATCCCAGAGTGGCTGCGTGCACGACGCAGCGAGATCATTTATGAAAATCCTATTCAGTACGATGGCTGTCCCCTTGCTGACGGCCACCGCCTTTGCTGCGGATTCGATCCCCGCAGACCTCAGAGAAACGGCAATGGCCACTTTCAAGGCTTTGCCACCCACCACGCCGGCAGTCGCCAACAACCCGATCACCCCGGAAAAGATCGCTCTCGGCAAGGCACTGTTCTTCGATCCACGCGTCTCTGCGTCAGGCGTCTTGTCGTGCAACTCGTGCCACAACCTGGCCACCGGCGGCGACGACAATCACGAAACCTCGATCGGCCATGGTTGGCAGAAGGGACAGCGCAACGCGCCGACTGTACTGAACGCTGTCTTCAACATCGCCCAGTTCTGGGATGGTCGTGCCGAAGACCTGAAGGCTCAGGCGAAGGGACCGGTCCAAGCCGGGATCGAAATGGCCAATACACCGGGCCAAGTCATCACCACGCTCAAGTCCATGCCGCAATATGTCGAGTGGTTCGATGCAGCTTTTCCGGCTGAAGCCGATCGGGTCACCTTCGACAACCTCGCCAAGGCAATCGAAGCCTTCGAGGCGACACTGGTCACGCCGGCCCCCTTCGACAGTTTCCTGAATGGCGATGACGCCGCCATGACTTCCGAACAGAAACAGGGCCTGGCGCTTTTCATGGACAAAGGCTGCTCGTCCTGCCATGCCGGCATCAACGTTGGTGGGGAAGCCTATTACCCATTCGGCCTCGTGGAACAGCCCAGCGCCGAGGTCCTGCCGGAAAAAGACAAAGGCCGATTTGCGGTCACCAATGCAGCCGAGGATTCCTATGTTTTCCGCGTGGCGCCGCTGCGCAACGTTGCACTCACCGCGCCATACTTTCATTCGGGCAAGGTTTGGGATCTGAAACAGGCCGTTGCCATCATGGGAACCACCCAGCTTGGCGTGGTACTGGCGGACGAAGAAGTCGACCTGCTTGTTGCCTTCCTCAACTCGCTGACCGGAAAGGCACCCGAGGTCGCCTATCCCATCTTACCCGCCGAAACAGCGACAACACCCCGGCCTATAACCCAGATCTTAGGAAAATAAACGGCCAGCTGACTGCGGAACATCGCAATCGACAATGATTGCGACTTTTACTGGACGAGACGAGTCGCGACGTCCATGAGATCGCAAATGGCTCGTTTCCAAAGTGCAGACACTGCTTCCGTCACCAGCTCGTTGCGATGGAATCATGTTTGGGATCTGGCGTGCGACATGCCAAGGAAGGCGTCTGACGCATGAGGCTCGCGCGCTGGCGATACCGCGCGGCGGCCGGCCATCGCGCTGGCGGCCGAATTGCCGCGCGCCGAAGTGATCGGCCCCCTCAGGGTGATGGGGCAGCCACTCCGTCCTCCATGTCCAGCGATTCTTCGACTGCTTCCGGATTCCGGGCGATGGTCCAAAGGAGAGTATTCCCCGCTACATCCGGTTTCGAGCGACCTTGCTCCCAGTTTCGAAGCGTTGCCAGATCGAGGCCATACCTCACGGAGAATGCCTCCTGAGAGAGCTTCGTGCGATCCCGGACTTCGCGAACACTTATCGGCCGCGGCGCATGAACCTTCGCGATCACGCCTGCGGACGACAGTTCATTCTTCAGTGCCAACAGGTCGTCGACGCAAGGAACCGTCACGAACGCCTTGCCGTGATCGACCATCTCCGTGAGTATCGCGTGGGCCGTCCTGAGCGGCAGCTGTCTCTTAACGAGAATCCGGGCGGCCTCAGGAGTATTCGCGCCGTGAAGAAAACCGAGGCTCAGTCGGACGGGAGAGCCTGACGACACCGGGACGACGTCCCGGGTTCGCACCCTTGTCCGTATCGCTCCATGAATTTCGATTTAGTCGACATTAAGCTTCTCCGCGATCACTCGACCGAGCTTGCGCAATTTGGACCATCCCCACTGGAGGCATCGCGATAAAAGTACGCCAAACAACGCTAAGGGAGAACAAGCAGTGATCTGATTTCGTTCGACGCTCGTTTTCGAGAGCCGTTCTGGGTCGTTCGCAATCAACTGTGTAGGCCAGCGGAGCGAGCAAGGAGCGCCAGATCCGGACAGGGCTGAGTGGGGTGTTTCTCGGCGGGCCATGCCCTAAGGGACACGAGATGTAGTGGATTCGTCGATCCGCGCTGTTTCGATTCGCGCACCCGGGCACAACGCTTGGATAAGTCCCATCAGATGCTCTCCGGTGGCCGTCATCTGTTTAGCTGACATTGGGCCGAGGGCTTCCAGCACGAGCCACATGGCGCGGGTATCGACCGTGACCATGGTGCGCCGCCCCTGCCGCCAGTTCCAGCGGCGGCACGTGACACCGGCATCATCGCACCAGATGACTTCGCCCGGTTCGGGATGCTCGGTTACCATTTCACCTTGCTGGATCGTGTCGAATGGCTCCGCTCCCTTCGCAATTAAAAGTCTCGGGACCCCCTGGTAGAGATCGAGATCCTCCCCGCCAATCGGAACGCCATACAACACGCTGACGGCATTGTAGGCATCAACCAGTGGGGAAATCCGCGGGAGAGAGCCATCTTTCCGCACCCGCTTGAGAAGCGCGGCGGCCGAGCACGGCGTTCGATTGGCCTTTGTGCCGAAAGCCTCGTAGGCAACGGCCCACGCCGCAAGATGCGCGTCCCTTTGGGCGTCATCGCGAAGCGCCGCCTGTTCCGCCGCCGCAATCGTGTCGTTCAACGCCTGTGCATCCGGCACGTCGATTTCAGCGTTCCGCACCACAATGCTGATCAGATGAAAATCCGGGTAGCGGGCCTTGATCTCGGGGGCAATCAATGGCGTGAAAGACATGGGATGCTCTTTTCTCATGGGGAGGCTTTGCGCTGCGGGTCGTTCGGGAAATGTTTGAAGAAAGGTGCTTGTCGAGCGTCCAGATCTTCTGGCATCGGCATGGTGCATGCCGCACCATGCGCTGGATAATTCCATCATTCGGCCGTGGACAAGGCCTGGTAGAGATCGTCGATTATGTCTTGCGGGTGCTCGAGCCCGCTCGGCCGGCAACAAGCTACGCCTCCGCCAGATCCTCCATTTCATAAAAGGCAGCGGGCGCGATATGGATGTGAAGCAGTTTTCCTTGCCGCATGCATCGCTCTCGGAAATTCGTCTCGCACGAAAAATCTGCCGCCAAACTGGCCTGATCAACAGCACCAGTTGCATGGCGTATTCCCAGTCCAGTTGGCTTTGCAACGAAATGCGGTTCAGCCCAAGGGTCGGTTTCCTCGCCAGCACGCCACGTCCCGCCGTTTTAGCCACCGTGTCCCGGCAACGCGTCTTGCACCTGCTTGACAACCGCTCGCAGGATCTCAACGCCCTTCTCGATTTGCCGAATGCTCAAGGCGGCATAGCCCATGACAAGCCCCACGCGATCGATGTGGCCTTCGTCCGATTGCCGCTCGTAAAGGGGCGAGATCAGGTGCAGCCCCAGGCCCGCGCCTCGGGCGGCTTCGACCAGGGTCGTTTCCCGCGATCGCGGCAGTTCGTCGAACCAAACGACGACGTGCAGACCAGCCTCTGCTCCCTGGACAGCGATGCGATCTCCGAAGCTGCGCCGCAAGGCGCCCAACAACGTCTCCCGACGCTCGCCGTTCAGCCTGCGCACACGCCGCACATGGCTTTCGTAGCCGCCACTCTCGATCAAAGAGGCCAGAGCCTCCTGTTCAGCCACCGGCGAATGCCGGTCCGCGAATTGTTTGGCGGTTGCGAAGACCTCCTGCAATTCCGGCGGGACGACGAGGTAGCCGATACGCAGCATCGGCGAGAGCGTTTTGGAGATCGTGCCGAGATAGATGACAGCCCCGTGGTCCTCGAGACTGTGCAGCGGAGGGACCGGATTGATGTCGTAGCGATATTCGCTGTCGTAGTCGTCCTCGATCACGTAGGCATTATTGTGCCGCGCCCATTCCAGAAGCTGGTGGCGGCGCGTGATCGGCATGACGCCGCCCAGCGGAAACTGATGCGATGGCGTGACATAGGCCAGTCGTGCCCCGATCCCCGCCAGCAACTCCGTCTTCATCCCGTCCTCGTCGACGGTGACCGGGACGGGCGAGGCACCCGTACTGGCAAAGACCTGACGCGCCATCCTATAGCACGGGTCCTCGATGACGAAGCGGTCGGCGGGATCGAGAAGCAGGCGAGCGCACAGATCTAGGCCCTGCTGCGAACCGTTGACGATGATGATCTGCTCGAGGTCGCAGCTCAGGGTTCGGGCGCGCCAGAGATAGCCCTGGAGCGCCTGGCGCAGCCGGCGCGAGCCGCGAGGATCGTCATAGGCAAGACGCAACGGGCGCTGCCCCATCGCCTTGCTCATCGCACGTTTCCAGACCAATGCGGGGAAGTCTGACGGCGCCAGGTCGCCATAGCGGAAATCGACCTTCAGTCCAGTCGGCAGATAATCCGGCCAGGGCGGCGTAACGCGCAGTCGTTCGCCATAGGCGGACAGATGAAACGGGCCGACTCGTTTCGCGACGGTGCGGCTCGTCTCAGGACCGATCAGCGAGGATGCAACGCGAGGTCGTGCGCCTTGACGGACTTCGATAAAACCTTCCGCAGCCAACTGCTCGTAGGCGACCGTGATCGTGGTTCGCGAAACGCCGAGGTCATTTGCCAGGGCCCGAGAGGATGGCAGCTGGCTGCCGGTTTCGTAGACGCCGCCGAGGATTTGCTCGCGAAGGGCTTCGTAGATCTGGCGTGCACCCATCGCGTGCGAGCGACCTGCAGAACCGGCACTTGAAGACTGGACCATTTCATTCATCGCCAACTGGATATTTCCCATTGGCCAGTTTGCCGTCAATCTTTCGGAAACCCAAGAAAGATCTTAGAGGCCGAATGACCCGATCCTATCAATCCGAAACCGATGCTCTCACGCGGTCGCTCAACGACACCGGTCCCGGATTCGCCACTCGGGCGATCCATCATGGCTACGATCCGGCCGGCTTTTCCAATGCCGTTCAGCCGCCAGTCTTCTTGACCTCGACCTATGGATTCGAAAGCGTGGCAGCGAACGAGGCCGCCGCCGCGCTTGGCGGAAGGCTCTATGCGCGCGAATACAATCCGACGACGGAGATCCTCGAGCAACGGCTCGCCAATCTGGAAGGAGCCGAGGCAGGTTTGGTCGTTGCCTCGGGGATGGCGGCTTTCGGCACACTGATCTTGTCGCTCCTGTCCCAAGGCGATGAACTCATCGTCCACAAGACACTTTATGCGAACACGCTTGCCATGGTCGAACAGGCGGTCCCCCGCTTCGGCATCAAGGTCGTCGCGGTCGACCTGTCCGATCCTCACAATCTCGATGCCGCGATCACCGAGCGGACCCGGCTTGTTTTCTTCGAGACGCCGGTGAATCCGCTGAGCCGCATCCTAGACATCGCTGCCATTGCCGAGCGCGCCCACGCGCGCGGTGTAAAGGTTGCAGTCGACAGCACCTTCGCCTCCCCCGCGCTCCAGCGGCCGCTCGAACATGGGGCAGACCTCGTGCTCCACTCGCTGACCAAATACATCAATGGGCACGGCGATGCCCTTGGTGGGGCGATTCTCGGCGACGCGCAAACGCTCCGCACTCTGCACGAAACGGGCCTGCGCTACATCACCGGCGCAGCGCTCTCGCCCATGTCAGCCTTCCTGATCCTGCGCGGTCTGAAGACGCTCACGCTGCGCATGGAACGGCACAGCGCCACGGCCCTTGCGGTGGCTCAGGCGCTCGAGGCGCACCCGGCGGTGGCATGGGTGAGTTATCCCTTCCTCGACTCGCACCCTGATCAGGTGACGGCGCGAAAGCAGATGTCCCAAGGGTCGGGCATGTTGGCCTTTGGCCTCCACGCTGGGTTCGAGGGCGCGCGGCGGATGATGGACCGGCTCAACCTGATCACCCGGGCTGTCAGCCTCGGCGATGCCGACAGCCTCATCTATCATCCGGCAAGCCTGACCCGTGCTCGTCAGCCGATCCGCAAGGATGCGCATCTGGCCGATGGAGTCGGCGAGGACCTCATGCGTCTCTCGGTGGGTCTTGAAGACGCCGAGGACCTGATCGCCGACATGCGGCGGGCTCTGGACGCCTTGTGATGACCTGTGGTCCGGCCAGTCCCGCGCTCGCGTACAAACCCGGAGCCTTGCCATGGCATTCCTGAGCGGCCTTTCCGCGTTTCCCATCACGCCGACCGATCGTGACGGCCGTGCCGATACCGTTGCTCTGCGCAAGCTGATTGCCAGGCTTTGCGCCGCTCAGGTCGATTCCATCGGTCTTCTCGGCAGCACCGGCACATACATGTATCTGACGCGCGAGGAACGGCGACGGGCGCTCGCCGAGACCTTGGACGAAACCGGGGGACAAATGCCGGTCGTGGTGGGTGTGGGCGCGCTGCGCACCGACGAAGCAGTGAGGCTCGCGCAGGACGCTAAGGCCCTTGGGGCTGCCGCGGGGTTGCTTGCCGCCGCCTCTTACACCCCGCTCACTGATGACGAGGTGTTCGAACATTTCTCGACGGTGGCGTGCGAGAGCGGCCTGCCGATCGTCGTCTACGACAATCCAGGAACGACGCATTTCCATTTCACCCCAGCACTCGTCAGCCGCCTGGCAAAGGTGGGTGGGATTGTCGCTATCAAGAATCCGACAGACAAGGGCGATGCGATCAAGAGCCATCTGGCCGACCAGAGGCGCACTGTGCCGGAAGGGTTCTCGATCGGCTACAGCGGCGACTGGAACGCCGCAGAGGCCATAATCGCCGGCGCCGACACATGGTACAGCGTCCTCGCGGGCATCCTGCCCGAGGTCTGCATGACGATCGTCACGGCGGCGCAACAGGGCGATGCGGCCGAAGCGCGACGGATCGATGCCGCGCTGGTCCCGCTCTGGAGCCTCTTCAAGGAGTTCTCGAGCCTTCGCGTCGTCTATGCACTTGCCGAATTGCTCGACATTTGCCGTGCCGACCCCCCGCGTCCCATCCTGCCTCTGCCCTCAGCAGCGAAGCGCCAGATCGCCGCCGCGTTGGAACGCTTGCCATCGGATGTCGACCGGTGAACAGCGAACCCGGCGGCCAGCGAAGGAACCTGTCATGTATGTACCCGCATTTCGATGAACCGAGCCGAGAAGTCCTTTACGAACTGATCGAGAACAACGCACTTGGCATGCTAATAACCCATGGCGGAGCGGTCTCGACGCCAATCACATCCCCTTCGAACTCGACACGTCACAGGGAGAAAACGCTACCCTTTACTCCTGCGCGATTAATACACGTGCCGAAGGAAAGTGCACATTCTCGCTCGAGTGACTTATTTCAAAGGATGTGATCGCGTTTTGGCACATTCACGGCCGACATGCGGCAGGCGGTCACTCACCACATGGTGAGCAACCAGGACCCTCCGGCCTACACTTTCTACCGGAGCCCACGTGCTGCATCGACCATGTTCATGAGGGCAGGGCGGACCTCCTCCCATTTGCGTGTTTTGAGGCCACAGTCCGGGTTTACCCACAGTTGGGAATCCGACAGTCGCTCGCGGGCAAGCATGACGAGATCCGAAATCTCGCCGACTTCCGGGACCCGTGGTGAGTGAATGTCGTAGACTCCGGGCCCGATTTCATTCGGATATTTGGAGCTCGTGAAGGCGTCCAGCAGTTCCATTTTCGAGCGCGACGTCTCAATCGAAATGACATCCGCATCCATTTCAGCGATCGCGTCGATGATCTCGTTGAACTCCGAATAGCACATGTGAGTATGGATTTGAGTGGCGTCCTTTACACCCGTTGAGGCGATCCGGAAGCATTCGACAGCCCAGTCGAGATAGTCGTTCCAATCAGACTGGCGCAGTGGCAATCCTTCGCGAAACGCGGCCTCATCGATCTGGATCATCCTTGCGCCGGACCATTCGAGATCCCTCACTTCGTCGCGGATGGCGAGCGCGATCTGGCGGCATGCTTCGGAGCGGGGTACGTCGTCGCGAACAAATGACCAGTTGAGAATGGTCACCGGGCCTGTGAGCATTCCCTTCACAGGGTTTTCCGTAAGCGACTGGGCGAACTGCCACCAGCGCAGCGTCATCGGATTGGGCCTCGATACGTCGCCGAAGATGATGGGGGGGCGCACGTAACGCGACCCATAGCTCTGCACCCAGGCATGCTGGGTGAAGGCGAAGCCGGACAGCTGCTCGCCGAAATGCTGTACCATGTCGTTTCGTTCGAACTCACCGTGCACCAGCACGTCCAGCCCGATCTCTTCCTGCCAGCGAATTGCAGCCTCGATCTCCTTCTTCAGGAAGGTCTCGTAGTCGACATAGCTCAGCTGGCCCTTCGCATGAGCGGCCCGCGCCCTGCGTACCTGCGGCGTCTGCGGGAAGGACCCGATGGTCGTCGTCGGGAACGGCGGCAGCCCGAGCGTGCCGGCCTGGACTCTGGAGCGCTCGGCAAAAGCGCTCTCTCGTCGCTTCATGCTGTCGTCAATGCTGGCGATCCGTCCCTCAACAAGCGGGTCATGGATCTTCGTGGATGTCACGCGAGTGGCGGCAGCCTCGGCAGACGCTTTCAACGCGCCTGCCACCGCATCTCTGCCTTGAGTCAGGGCCCGGGCCAGCAACACCAACTCGTCGGTCTTCTGGGCCGCGAAGGCGAGCCACGACCTGATGTCCGCGTCGAGTTCGGTCTCCATGCGCAGGTCGATCGGCACGTGCAGCATCGAGCAAGAAGGCGCGATCTCGACGCGGTCCAAGGGCCAGCCGGCGACGATCGGTTTGATGCGGTCGAGAATGGCGGGCAGGTTCGCACGCCAGACGTTGCGGCCATCGATCAAGCCAAGCGAGAGCACCAGATCCTTCGGTGCGAGCCGACCCACGGTTTCCAGCTGCTCGGGAGCGCGCACGAGATCAATATGCAGCCCGGCCAGGGGCAGAGAAACCGCGGTTTCGAGATTGTCTCCCAGCGGCCCGAAATAGGTAGCCAGCATGATCTTCAGCTCGGGCGCGGCTTTCGACAGCTGGCCATAGGCGAATTCGAACGCAGCTCGTTCGTTCGGGTTCAGATCGAGGACAAGCGCTGGCTCATCGATCTGCACCCAGTCCGCTCCCGACAGCTTCAGCCTCTGCAGGAGTTGCTCGTAGACGGGCAGCAGCCGCGGCAGGAGCGCGATGGGATCGAATCCTTCGGCAGGCGATTTCGCCAGCTTGAGGAAGGTGATCGGTCCAAGGATGACTGGGCGTGTGTGAACGCCGAGAGCTTTAGCCTCGATGAAGTAATCGACCGGTTTCGTCGACGAGAGGGCGAACGTCTGATCATCGTTGAGTTCCGGCACAATGTAGTGATAGTTGGTGTCAAACCACTTGGTCATTTCCATCGCGGTTACATCAGACCGATGAGCCGCCTGCTGGTGACCAGCGTGTCGACAATCCTCCGTCTGACCCTGGTTGCCCCGCGCCATTGCGAAGTAGATGTCAAGTGGAATCTCGCCGCTATTCCAGCCGTAACGGGATGGAACGGCGCCGACCATGGCTGCGGTGTCGAGCACATGGTCGTAGAGCGAGAAGTCGTTCGACGGGATTTTCGACACGCCGCGATCGTGCTGCTCCTCCCAGCTAGCGGCACGGAGCGCCTTCGCGGTCGTGAGAAGGTCGGCAGCGGACGATTTTCCGGACCAGTAGCTTTCAAGCGCGAATTTCAGTTCTCGCCGACGACCGAAGCGGGGCACGCCGAGCGTTGCTACAGGAATTTGCTGAGAGACAGTCATGCCAGACCCCGATGGTTGGGGCGTCGGTGACAAGGAAGGCGCTAGCAGGCCGGCACGAACGCCAGGCTGCAGCGGCCACCGAGACACCCCGCCCGTGGACGTAATTCGCCGTGGCAGGTCTCCTGGCTCGCGGGGTCATAGCCTCTACCCGTCTTCCCAAGGCTATTCGCCTCAGTGACATGAGTGGGGTTGGCTCGCCGCTAACAGTTGCGGGGGCAGCGCCGGCATCGCACCGGCTTCCCTCTTAGCTCCGCTGCGGCAGCGCCGTACGGAGAACCACGACGCGGGAGACAATTACAGCAGTTCGCTTCTTTGTCAACGTCGCATAGAGAAATGTTTATGTCGTTATGTTAAATTTCCGTTGGCATGTTCCAAAGGTCGCCTCGAAAGCGAAAACTGTGGAAGCCTTGAGCGGCCGGTAAATCAAAGCAATGACGCACGGCGCCCTTGTCCAGGAGGATAGGAGTTCGTCGGCTGCCGGCAGCAAACATACCGGCAAGCGCCGTGGTGCTGCTTAGCGCATCATGCGAACCACCTCGGCGTCGAACTTCGGCTCCGAGGTTCCGACCGCTTCGTTGGTGATCTGCTCGCGACCATATTCGGCTCAATGGCGAGGCTGTTGCCCATGTGGAAGCTGTTGGCCGTGATGCCCTCGGTGATATGACACAACGATTTCGGGGGGAGCACACCGAGGCCAGGCGCAGCGGCGTGTTCCGAAGTGATCGAGGCCAATGTCTCGAACTGCTTGTTCGCAGCCCACCGGCTCAAGGTAACCCGGCTCAAACCACCGGGCCAGCTCAAGTCCTGTCCAAATGAGGCCTGAGCGGCAAATCGTCGTGCACGCGCACGGTTTGGCGTTCGATCTTGTAATGCGTCTTGGGCGGACAATCGCCACGGTGCAGCGCGCAGAAGCGGTCCCCAATTGGAAAGCCGCGGGCGGTGAGGGCAAGCCAGCGCCACTGGCGGAAGGGGACTTGGACCTGTTTGCCCTGCTGGACCACAAGTTCGCGACACAGGGCCTCAAGGAGAAGACCAAGAGTGATTATGCGCGGGACCTCGCCAAATTCATCAAAAGCAGCGGGCAGTCAAAGTTCGGCGCCGATTGACATGGAGATAGCCATCGCGGCGGACCGCCCAGGCGGACCGCAAGCCGGAATACAACCGGGTGCAGGCGGCCAAGCTCGTCCACAAGATGGCGTCGGGGACACACCGGCGATGGGAGAGCGGACCGTGGAGTGCAGGAACTTTACGCCTATCCACGCTCCCGTGGACGTGTCCTGCGGCACATCGGCAGCGATATTGAGGAGGCAGTTGAGCTTCTGGTCGAGCACTCTTACCTGCCACTACCTACGCTTAACGTCATCTCGTACTGAAAACGCACCACGCAAGGTCGAGATGTAACATGCGCCCTTCGTGGATGGTTCTAAGCTTCCTCGGGCGCGGTCAATCTGTGATAACGGTCGCTTGGAACCTCCATCACCGCGGCGCGATCAAGGTTGGCGTATCGCGCTCGGTAGTAACCTTCTTCCTCCACTTCGGCGAAACTACACTGGGGAACGTCAAAGGTCGCAGCTTCCAATCCGAAGAAAGTCGTAGCGGTTTCTTCATCCAAGAAGTTCCACTCATCTTCTCCGTCGTCATATGTGACGCGAACATAGGAGGCCATGCGCACGGCTTCCTGATCACCCATCTCTGCGATGATGGCATCGCATTCTTTCTTCAGCTTTCCTGAAACCTCACCCTTATCCCAGTCATCCAAAGCCCGATAGATTTCTGGATGATAATACTCTGGCATCTCCTCTACATCGTCACCGACAAGCTCAATGGTGCGGACATATTGCGGATTTACCAAGAGTATTTTGTTGTCAAGGCTCCAACAATACAGCCATGGCCTGCTTGAGTTATTTCTACGAAGATTATGAAGTTCCTTCAACTGACGTAAAATCGATTCACGCGCCTTTTCATCGATAGGATATTGGCGGCTGCCAACAGTCGTCTTGATTCTGAGCGTGCCGTATCGCGTTTCGGCATCGGCAATTGCAAACGGGCTCGTGCGCCACTCCTCGACATCAATCTTCCAGCCCAGCAGCTCCTCGACCGTGCATTTCAACGTGAGACAAAGGTCCTTGATCTGCTCAACGTTCAACTGCGATTTGCCTGTTTCCCAACGGGCCACAGTCTGTTGCGTCGTTGCCATCTGCTCTGCCAAATCTTTTTGAGTCATGCCCAGTCGAACCCTAAGCTCTTTCATGTTCATAACTCACCTCGCGTGTTCAACACACGCATTGTGGATGAATTAATCTAACACGTCAAGCGTGTTCAAAAATCGCAGCATGTGTTTTTTAGGGCGTCTTCGAGGCTCCGGCAGCCGTTCGTGACCACTTGCGCAAGACACAGGGCTGGTACACAGCACGAATGGGCGATCAAAAATTACTGCTGAAATTCAGATAATTATTGTGGGCGAGTCTGGATCTCTCTGATCGACACGATAGTCGACCATCACCATGATCGGACCGCTTCGTGGCCGCAGGTCAAGTTGCAGCGTCGGTTCGCTGAACTTGTTGGTCGGATCCAGATTGAGCGTTTCAAAATCCGGCTGACGCAGAAGGATGCCCATCAGTCCCCCAATCACAAGAACCAGCTGGCGGACGAGCAAGGCTCCCGAAACACCTTGGACATCCGCCAGTTCGCCCCAAAGCCAGCTTCCCGCCGCCATGCCGCCGTATGTGGCCGTCTGATAGAGAGAGGGGGCGTCCAACCACCCACCGCGGCGCCGAAAGCTGCACTGTGACGTTAAACAGCGAGAATGATTGAATCCAGGCCGCACCGGCTGGCATGAGGTTGAGACAGCTCAGCCCAACGTGCTCGCTCCATGCCCGAAAGAAGCAGCTGATCGCCAATACAAAGAACGCACCGCGAATGACCCATTCGTTGGAGAGAACTTCTCGGACCCGCCCGATGAGGAGCGCGCCGCAAATCGCTCCCAGGCCGAAGAAGCCGAGCATCACGCCGTAGGTGACTGCGGTCCCTTTGATCTGTTCGCGAGCGACCAACGGCAGGAGAGACAAAATGACAACGGCGGTGAGGCCGAAAATGAAACTCCGGCACATCACCTTGAGAAGGTTCGGCGACAAGAGCACGTAACGGAAGCCCGCCGCCATCGCACTGCCGAAAGCCTCCCGCGGCAGCGCTTGTCGTGCCCGTTCGGCTTTCCATCGCAACAGCGCAGCGATCAGAGCGAAGTAGCAAAGGACGTTGAAGAGGAACGCGAAGGCCGCACCGGCTGTGGCCACGATTATGCCGCCAATCGCCGGCCCGATGCTGCGCATGAGATTGTAGCTCATGCCGTTGAGCGCAACCCCGCTTGGCAGGTGTTCGCGAGGCAGGATATCTCCCATGGAGGCTTGCCAAGAGGGATCGTGCAATGCCCAACCACAGCCGATTAGGAAGGTGAGACCCAGAAGGGTCCAGGGTGTCATTCCCCGCATAGGTCAGGAACGCCAGGAAGGCGGATACGCAGACCATCAGCAGTTGCGCAGTCAACATGATCCGGCGACGGTCAAACTTGTCCGCGAGCGCTCCCGCCGCGAGCGAGAAGATCATGTAGGGGAGGGTGGTCGATGACTGGACGAGCGCCACCATTCCATGGGAGGTGGCGATGCTCGTCATCAGCCAAGCTGCCGCCGCACCTTCCACTAGGGTGCCAAGGTTCGAAATGAGTGCAGCCGACCATAGCGAACGGAAGGTCTTGTGCTCAAAAGGAACGAGTGAAGATGTTCTCTTCGCCATTGTGGGAAGCCTCGGGATTGACCGCGGGGCTGGATTTGTTTCGCCTCACTCAACCATGGCCTCGCCGTACAAGCCAAGCTGCCACAGTGCGCGCCTGCTAACCCAGAAAACTTGGCGGCCTTACAGGCATGCGCAGGACGCGCGAAGCCGCTCAAATCTCCCCAGATGGGTCAGCCATCGAAGACCGGCATCACTTGCCCGTTGAGCGGCTATACGATAATGCTCCGCGCTAAGCAGGAAGCGCCAAAAATTCGAGCGGCGACTTCATACTCCTATTCAGGAAGGAACTATGAGGCGGCAGACGCGACCATTCACCGTGGAAGTCAAACAAAAGCGCAATTATCAAAAATCCGCACGTTCCATCTGGGGCAATTTCGACATCGCCGCGGCGATGGCCGAGACAACAAAGGAAGTCGAGCCGTTAAATCGTCAGCTTGTTGACTCTACTGTAGTGGTCCTTGATGCTGAACCTTTGCACGAACCGCGAGTGGAGCATTTCATGGCCAATCCCCTGGAAACCGGGTCAGCAGTAGTTAGCGAACCGGCAGACAAAACGGAAACGCCAAAACCGAAGACGAGAGCGCGGCGGTCGAGGAAGCCAGAAGCTGAGGCGAGCTCGCCTGCCCGCAAGAACGGCGCCAAGCCGATATCCGCGGCCACTGAAGCACCGCCGTCAGCGCGAACAGGCCGAAAGAGCTACTCCGCGAAGGATCGTGCCCAGAAGCTGGCGCAGATCGAGACCTCGATCGGTGGCGGCGCTACTCTCAAGAGTGCGGTGAAGCAAGCCGGCATCTCGGAACAGACATATTATCTTTGGAAGAAGGCGGCGGCGCCGGCGGCGGACAGTGACGGGCTGAAGGATCTCGTCGCGCTCGAGGAAGAAAACAAGCGGCTAAAGAGCCTGCTTGCCGATCGTCTCCGCAAGGAGAATGCGGAACTGAAGAAAAGGCTCGGGCTGGATTAAGAATGATGGGCAGCTGGTTCTTGGCTCCCCACCTACAGCAATACCGCCTGCTCCGCCTCGCGACGCAGATTCTGCCTTGGCCTTGGGCCGATCTGCTGGATGACCAGCCCGGCCGCCAGCGAGCCGAGATCGCCGCACTGCTTCAGGCTGCGGCCTTGCGTATAGCCGTAGAGGAAGCCGGCGGCGTAGAGGTCGCCGGCGCCGGTGGTGTCGACCAGCTCGCGGATCCTGGTGGCCTCGATGGTGACGGTCTCGTCGCCGCACACGATGACCGAGCCCTTTTCCGAACGGGTGACGGCGGCGATCTTGCAGTCGCGGCGGATCCGCGCCAGCGCCTCGGCGAAGGAAGCTGTCTGGTAGAGCGACTTGATCTCGTGGCTGTTGGCAAAGACGATGTCGACGGTGCCGGAGCGCATCAGATCGAGGAATTCGTCGCGGTAGCGGTCGACGCAGAACGAGTCCGACAAGGTCATCGACACTTCGCGCCCGGAGGCATGGGCGAGCTTCGCCGTCTGCCGGATCGCTTCCTTGGCGCGCGGCGGGTCCCATAGATAGCCCTCGAAATAGGTGACCGCGGCGCCCGACGCCTTGTCGGCCTCGACGTCCTCCGGGCCGAGCTCGACGCAGGCGCCGAGATAGGTGTTCATCGAGCGCTCGCCGTCCGGCGTGACGAAGATCATCGAGCGCGCCGTCGGTGGCTCGCCGCTGAGCGGCCTGGTGTCGAAGGCGACGCCCTGGGCATGGATGTCATGCGCGTAGATTTCGCCGAGCGCGTCGTTCGAGACCTTGCCGAAGAAGGCGGCGCGGCCGCCGAAGCTGGCAACGCCCGCCGCCGTGTTGCCGGCGCTGCCGCCCGAGGCTTCAATGGCCGGGCCCATGCGGCTGTAGAGCAGTTCGGCGCGCCTCGTGTCGATCAAATTCATCGCGCCCTTGATGATGCCGTTGGTCTCCAGGAACGCCTCGTCGCACTGGGCGATGATGTCGACGATGGCATTTCCGATACAAAGCACGTCATAGTCCGGCATCAATGTCTCCGCGAAAATCCCGACGGCTTCTTGCCACGCCGGCCGGCCGGCGGGTCTGGCGAGTTGGAATGGGCTTTCCGGATGCCAATCCATTCGGCGTCGGCCCTCACGGGGGCGGCGAGTCCTGCCTCGCGACGCAATTCGTCGGCCCTGTCTGTCTTCTCCCAGGTGAACTCAGGCTCTTCACGGCCGAAATGGCCATAGGTCGCGGTCTTGCGGTATATAGGGCGTAGGAGATCAAGCATCTTGATAATGCCTTTCGGTCTGAGATCGAACAACTCAAGAATGAGGCGCTCGATCCTTCTTTCCTCAACCCTCGCTGTCCCGAACGTGTTGACCATGGCAGAAACCGGACTGGCCACGCCGATTGCGTAAGCAAGCTGCACCTCGCAGACGTCCGCAAGTCCGCTAGCGACGATATTCTTTGCAACATACCGGGCCGCATAGGCAGCTGAGCGGTCAACCTTGGACGGGTCCTTGCCCGAAAAGGCGCCGCCGCCGTGACGACCCATCCCACCATAGGAATCGACGATGATCTTGCGTCCAGTGAGACCGCAGTCGCCGCGCGGCCCGCCGACTACGAACCTCCCCGTCGGGTTGACCAGAATTCTGATGCCTTCCGTCTCCAGGTGGGTCGGCAGGACAGGCTTTATGATTTCCTCAATGACGCCCTCGCGGACCGTCTCTTGCGAGACCTGCTCGTCATGTTGGGTCGATACGACGATGGTATCCAGGGCGACCGGGCGCAACCCGTCATAGCGCACTGAGACTTGGGATTTCATGTCAGGACGCAACCAGCCAAGCTGTCGTGCTTTCCGGACATCTGCCTGTCGTTTCGTCAAGCGATGAGCGAGCTGGATCGGCAAAGGCATCAGAGTATCGGTTTCGCGGCATGCGTAGCCGAACATGAGGCCCTGATCTCCCGCTCCCTGTTGGAGGTCCTGCCCTCGTCCCTCGTCAACGCCCTGGCTAATGTCGGGCGATTGCTCGGTGAGTGCATGAACGACGGAGCAACGCCGGCCGTCAAAGCCGACGGCCTCATCGTCGTATCCAATATCCAGAATCGTATCGCGCGCAACTTGGCTATAATCCACCCGCGCATCGCTGGTAATCTCGCCAGCCAGAACGACCATCCCTGATTTTACCAACGCTTCACAGGCGACGCGCGCCTTGGGATCGGTGCGGAGGATGGCATCGAGGATGGCATCCGAGATGTTGTCGGCCAACTTATCCGGGTGTCCCGCGCCAACCGATTCGGAAGAGAACACGAACTGCCTAGCCATGAAATGCCTCGCTTCGGGTGTTGGAGTTGTATGGGGCATGTTGCTTAGCCCACCTTACCTGTCGGTGATGCCCGGGACCTCGAACGCAGCGCACAAGTCGGCAACGTCTCATCGCACGCAGGCATGGAGATCTTCGTCGTCTGGCTCGCCGGAGGACGGAGTCAATGAAGCCAGCAATTTGCACCGTGCCCATTGACGTCACTGCTGGCGCCCCCAGGCGAATTCCGCTTATGACCGCAGGATGGCGCGGGTCGCCCGGCACCATATTAAAGCTCGTAATGATGCCTGCCTTCGCTAACCGCTTGGCATAGGCCTTGCCTGATAGTGGTCGATCGCGAAGATCAAGGATCAGCATGTGATTGTCAGTGCCCCCGGTGACCAGGTCATAACCTCGGTCCAGAAGCGCCTGGGCCAGAGCCTTGGCATTTTCGACAATCTGTTGGCCGTAACTGCGGAAGGACGGGTCCGCGGCTTCCCGCAAAGCGACAGCTAGCGCCGCGATAACATTCATATGGGGGCCGCCTTGCAGTTGAGGGAAGACAGCGCGATCTATTCGTCTGGCGAGATTGTATTTGCCCTTCGAATGATACAGCGCTTGATAGCGATCTTCATTCCTTGACAAAATGAAGCCACCGCGGGGACCGCGAATCGACTTGTGAGACGTGCTGCTGACGACGTCGCAATGGGGTACGGGATTCGGATGCGCTCCAGCGACAATCAGGGCACTGATGTGCGCGATGTCGGCCACGAGGTAGGAGTTCGCCTCCAGAGCGATTTCTGCCATTGCCGCGTAGTCAAAGATACGGGGATAAGCAGTACCGCCAGCCCAAATGAGCCGAGGCCGTTCGCGTTTTGCTGTTTCGCGCAAACGGTCATAGTCAATTTGCTGCGTCTTTTCGTGCAGCCCATAGGGGACGCGCTTATAGTCTGTTCCGGAAAAATTGATGGCCCAACCATGAGTGAGGTGGCCCCCTTCCGGAATTGGCAAACCCATCACCTTGTCACCGGGGCTTAAAAGCGCTCGATAGACAGCCTGATTGGCCGGCGAGCCGGAATAAGGCTGGACGTTGGCGTGTTCGCTGCCGAATAACGTGTTCAAGCGCTCAATGGCGAGGTTCTCAAGCTCATCGACGATCTCGTTTCCCGCGTAGTAGCGCGCAGCGCGGTACCTCTCGGCGTACTTGTTCATGAAAATCGAACCGGTTGCTTCCAGCACGGCCGAGGAGGCAAAGTTCTCAGATGCGATCAGTTTGAGCGTCGTCCGCTCCTGCCGCTCCTGTCTTAGAAGCAGTTCGTGAACGCGGCAATCAACCGCCGCCAAGCGAGACCGTCCGTAAGTGTCGGGCTGCGCGATGGCGCTGTCGGCGGAGTTGTCCATGGTAGCTTCGCGCTCCAATTGGATTGATCTATTTCACGGTCAAGCATGCGGTCCCCTTCGGCCGCGTGTCTCGTACCGCTTCGAGCCGTTGAAGGTCTCGTTTGTGATAGCCATCGCCGTGGGGCAGGAGATCAACCAACAATTGAACCAGCCCGCCGTCCTTACCTCCTGTTTTGAGATTGTACGAGCACCACGGACGTTGTTCGTTGCAGTAAAGAAAGTCGGCTCTGGCCAGCAGCCGGACGTGTCGTACAACGTGCTCACGACGCAGACCCAGAATCTCCGCTAGCTGGCAGACAGTTAGGTCGGCGTGCGCGCAAAGGCCTAGAATTCGAAGGCGATCTAAATGCGCTGCCGTCCGTAGACGACTGACCAGTGTCAGCATTGGTCAGGACCAAGCCACTTGGAAAGCCTGGGCACTCGTCCTACTGAATTTGTCATTTCGCGTTCTCCACAGATGTTGCAGCTTTCGAACCAAATAATATGGTTGCTTGTCCACCGACCGGACAATCTCGGTGGCCGTGAAGATACTGTTTTGAGCCGATATGGCTGTGTCGAACAAACAAGATGGGCGCTCTTCTTGCAATTGCCTTTAGCCGAAATTGCACGCAGTTCGGCGGGTCGGAGAATAAGCCACGGTTCGGACCCCACTGACTCAAACGTTGCAATAAGCCTACCATTCACAGCGAACTGGAGTCGCTAAGAGTCTATGAATTTCCTTGAAGGATCTGTTGCAACGTTTGCGCAGCCCGGTCTTGCTCCCGGCTTGCAGCGGTCAATCTCGTGCAGACTGACCGTGATGCAAAGATGACACGGAAGGTTCGCTTTCAATCCGATCTTCTTCCTGGCCAAGTAGTTCGTAGTCTCATAACTGTGGCCTAGACAAAAGCTGGGCTAATCAGCGAGGTATGATGTCGTTAGCGTGGTTGGGCCACCAGCAGGTCGACGCCAAGATCGACACGCGCAATTTCCCGCGCTCCGAGAATGTCAGTGACTGCGCGCTCTTCCTCGGGCGGTCTGGCTGCGCCGTCTAGAATCTGAATGCGTCTCGCGCCGACCCGTTCAGCAATGAGCTGTTCGGCTTGCCGCATTGACGGCGAAGCAAGCTCAAGTACGTTTTCGCGCATCTCACGCGCCGCCTCGCCGACTTCCGCAAAACGCTTCTCGGCGAACTGCTCCTTAAAGAGCGCAGCGAGATCATCAAATGTTTGAACTTTGGTGGGCTTGGGTTTCGAGCAAAAATATCCAGTTGCCAGTCCAGGTTTATAGGCAAGGCTGTACGCTTTGTCGTCTGGCAAGGGCCCAATATCCCCTGGTGAGACGAAAATGGACTGCCGTGCTACGGTTGCTCCATTATAAGAGCGGTCGAAATCGCTGATGTTTGCAATACAAGGAGCCGCATAGAAGACGTTTGACGGATAGCGCGCCTCAAGCCGAAGAAGCAGTTCATGCTGACGCGACACATCCCTGCGCATCATCGCAATCCGAAAAAATGGTATCGACAAACCGGGACAATGTCCGCTCGCAATCTCAAACGCAGTTCCTCGCTTCATCAGCTCCGGAAGCTTGTACTGGAAAAACAGCGGAACCCCTGGGAAATTGATGCGGATGTCAAAGCCAGAATGCCCCTCCTGTATGAGGTTTGGAAAGACCGGCGCGCCTACAGGTGCGGCTGACGATGACCGGATAAAGTTTTCGGTGAAGGCATACCCAAATGAGAACTCCGTGTAGCCCACCTTCATTCAATTCTGCTTTCGTGCTGAAGTTTATCCGGGGATCTTTGCCTGCAGCCGAGCAGACCATATAGCAGAAAAAACTATGTATAATTGCGATAGTCTGAGCTTATCGATTCCTCGGATAGGTATTTAAAGAGCTCACCCACTCTTCTGGTTGCTAGAATGGGAATGGGAAGCTTCTGATTGATCTGGGTCGAGTTCCAGTTGATTTTGGTAAGCGACAAAACCTCCTGCGCTATCTCAGCGATTCCCGGCGCAGATCGCCGATAAGTTTCGGGCTTCGCGAACAGCGCCAGAGTGCGTAGCCGATATCTTCAACCGGGGCGGCGGCTTCTCCCTCGCCAGTGCCGAGCGCGATCATATGCGTTGCGCATTCGGCCAGCGCGCCGTCAAGGCGCCCCGCTTCCGTCGCGCTGCCGTAAAGGTCCAGGAACCACGCCAGCGAATAAGACCAGTCGGCAGGCAAGTCCTGCGCATTGTGATCCCTTGCGACGACGGCCACGACGGCGTTGCGGCCTTCGGGCGTGCGGGGCTCTATCCCAAGGATCGGGTATAATTCGGGTGTCGGCTGCTGAAGGATACGCGCCGGCACGAGCGACACTGCTTTCTCCAGCGAGGGAGGAAAATCCTCCAGTTCTTCGGCCAGTTCGGCAGCTTCTCTCCTTCGTCCCTCGCGGCGCGCTTCTACATATTCTGCCGCAACCACGGCAACGGTGCGCTGCGCCCGTTCAGCGGTGCTGGTGGCAATCAGCTCGGCCGGAATGTCACCATCCTTGATCGCCCAGTGCGTACGTGCTGTTCGAACTGTTGAATGCCCAGCCGGTCCGCAATTCTCAACACCGCTGACCGGTCGAGAAAGGCATGTTTCGGATCGGGCTCGAAGGTGAAGGCCAGTTCGTGTCCGCGCCGAACGATATTGCGTATGCGGCTGTGCCGGACCACGCGCGCGTGCGGGCCTCCCGCCCCGACTTCGTACATCAAAAGCGCCGGGATTTCCTCCAGCCGGCGCAATGTTTCAGGGCGCGAGGTCGATAGCCTCGGCCTCGGCGCCGCTAGATTCCTTGAACCGGTCAATGGTTGACGTGAACGGCGGCGTTTCCCACCACTCGCCGCGGCCCGAGACAAGCAAGTTAAACATGGCACACCACCGACCTCACGCCGCCTTCTCCATAGACCACTTCACCCGTTCGGCGAGAAAGGCGGCGAACGTTTTCACATTCATATTGCCGCTCGCCTCCTCCAGCCCTGCGAGGTAGGCCTTCCGGTCATCGACTCTGACGACTGTCCAGGGGTAACCGCCTGAAGCCAGCATCGCGTTCATGAGGAACCGCGCCATTCGTCCGTTGCCGTCCGGATAGGGGTGCACATAGCCCACAAGCCAATGCCCCAGCACGGCACGCACGGAGGCCTCCTTCTCCGCCTCCAGCAGGTCGAACAGCTCATTCATACCATCGGCCACCGCTTCGGTACGCGGCGGCACGTGCTGCGAGCCGCGCAGGTACACAGGGTGATTGCGATATCCCGCAAGCGCGCTGGCTTTGAGGATGCCGGCGGTCACTGACGGCACGAACAGCTCCCGGTACCACTCCCGGTGAGTGTCCCGCGTCAACGCGCCGGCTGGCTTGCCGTTGATGATCGCGGCAACAGAGTCTTTGACCTTCTGGAATGCGAGGTAGTAGCCACGCGCGGCAAGCGCATCTCGGTTCTTGCGGTCCTCTTCATCAATCTCCGGATTCCAGCTCCCCTCGCGCACCCGGTCGATGAGTTCCGGGGTGACGCTGTACCCTTCTATCGACAGCGAATGGTAGGCGTCGCTTTCGTAGATATCCTCGACGAACTTCATATAGGCGTCTTTGTCGGACGGCAGTCCGGTTGCCTTCGGGAATATCTCGATGATGGCTTCGCGCTGCGATTGCCAGATCGCGCGCAGGCGGGCGACCAACGGCGGTACGCCCGCCGCAATAGTTGTCACTCCAATTTGTCCCGCGAACGGATCGGATTCGCGCACGTCATAGCCGGCGGCTTTGAAGGCGGCCACGATTTCATCGGCAAAGGAGTCGCGTCCTACGCGACGGAAGGCCCCCGCAAGCCGTCCCGCCACGGCGGAATGGCCGCCATCAAGCAGCAGGGCCAGAACGGTTGATACGTCGCGCACCGACGCCATGGCGATCTGCATCTCGATAGGCGCGCGCTGGAAGAACGCTTCCGGCACCCGGGTAAGGGCGGCCTCGACAGTGAACACGCGCTGGCCGTTTTTCTCTGTCAGTTCGGCCGGCATCTCCTTGACCTTGAGGTCATAGAGCGAAGTGCCGAACAGCAGGTCGATTTTGTTATTCGTGCCTTTGGGGGTGTTCACCACCACCTGAGGCGGAATAGTGGGCGCTTCCGCGTGCAGAAGCAGCGACTGCTCCGGTGAGAGGAACCAGTCCTTGCCGAACCGGTCATTGCAGTAAAGGGAGCAGAACTCCCAGAAGCTCGCGTACCAAGGGGTGGTGTCTTGCTGCCGTGCCTGCGGGCCGGTCGACATGAGCCAGCCTTTGATAACATCGCGCAGGAACCCGTTCTGCAGCAGCCGCTCCCGGTGGACGCGGGTCAGCTCATCTGATTTGAATATGCGCCGCCCACCCTCCTGCAGCTCTTTGAGGACGGCCAGTGATACAGCGAGTTTTTCATGGGGCTTGGCCATGGCCGTGCCTTTGCAACTTTTAGAGCTGTGCGATTACAAGTATATAGTGCTGATAGACGACAAGTCAATGATGCTGTGGAGTTGCAAGTTTTTTAAGTCGTGCGATAACAAGTTTTTTATGCGATAATCGGCAAATGCGATCGTTTCCATAGCCGCGCGAAGGATCGTTACCCGGATGGGCCGAGACCCAGCTCCCCCGCAGGCTACGCAGGGGCTCGGGGCGAGCCTAGAGCCTGGCCCTCCGAAGCGCTTCGAAGGAGGACGCGCCTCTTTGAAAAACTCGCCCGTTGTGCATCGGGGGTACCCGTAAACGCGAATTCTCAAAGGAAAGACGCTCCTTACCTCTCCCTCCCGCCACGATCATCACGGCCGCGCCCGCGCTCACTACGCCGCGACGCCCGCGAGATCGCTGCACGCATCTGATCGGCCACCAGACCGGGTTGCAGATGAAGGATGTCCGTGACGCTGTCGTATGTTTGCACCGTCACCGCAGTGACGGCAAGGCAGCTGCGCACGCCCATGGAGGAGAGCGTCTCGATATCGCGCGCGATTCCGGCACCCCCACTGGAGTCCGATCCGCCGACGACAAGTACATGCGATGCCTGCCTCAGCGCCCTTTCATCCGTTAGAATGAGCGTTCGAAACGCAGGATTCCGCCGACACTGCTCTTCTTGTTGGCGTTGGTCCAATTCATGTTGGAAGCGCCGTCCACCTTGCCGACGGCGAAGTTACCGTATTGGCCATAGTCGAGTTCGGCCGTAACTGTGAAATCTGGAAGAAACGCATAGGCGACGTTTGCAGCGACACCATGGTTCTTGAGCTGATCACCGGAGAGCTGAAGGTTGAACGAAGTTGTCTCGTTGAGCTTGTAAGTGGCGCCAGCCCAGAAAGCCCAGTTCCCGCCCCAACTCTTATAGAAGCCGCGACCATGAGCGTCGATGGCGTTCGTGGAGTCGTCGTTGAGCTTGCCGTTGGAACCGTAGCCGAGCATTCCGAACAGCAACAGTTCGTTGGTGACATTGATGTCGACACGGACCTTGGCGGCCACCGATTCGTAGTTGCTATCATAAGCGGCAACGCCGGTGATCGCGCCCCAGCCATGTGTGTATTTCAAGCCGCCGACTACGTGCGGTGCGTAGCTGTCGATTGTGCCGACCACGCCCGAGCCTTCTTCGAGCGAAACCACGGCCGAAAAGCCGTTCCCGGCGTCGAAGTAGTACTGAACCACATTGGTATCGAAAGCGCCGTACGGAACCGGCGTCTGGTTGAGTACGTCACCCGCGCCACCAATAAACATGTCGAAGGCCGACCAGTCCTTACCAACTCGGAGGCCACCAAGCTGAATCCAGGCGAAAGTCAAGGTGCTGTCTCCGTTGAAGGCATGGGACCGAGAACTGTCCGAAACCGAAGTGTGGCGGTTGCCGAAGTTCATGCGGGTTTCGGTGTAGGTCTTCAACGTGCCGAGTTCGGTCTCCTGGCCGGTCCAAGTTTTCAATGTGAAGCGCGTGTTGTTTTGCCATGTGCCCTGATGCTCACCAGTCCTCACATCCGAGGTTCTTGCGTGATCAACCAATCCGACATGGCCCAAGCCGACGTCGTAACGGACATAGCCGCCGATGCGCACGCAGGTCTCAGTGCCTGAAATGTAGACGTAGCCCGAGCCGTAGACGTCGCAGACTCTAACGTACTCAGTCGGGTCAGGCTCGGCAACGGCGGTCACGGCGCGAGCGTCGGAAACGGCAATCAGTGCCGCAGTTGAGCCGAGGAGGAGGCTCCTAATGTTCATTGTTGATCTCCGTTCAAAGAGTAAAAGGAATGGACGTCAGTGATGAACTCTTGCTAAGGAAACAGTCGATAACGATGCGCATTTAGTTGAATTTGAGCAGTTTTGATGCGCTCGTCGCGCCAGATATTCATCAGAAATTCAGAATATGATTGGGTGTTATTGTTACAAATATGCGATTGTTATTACAAATATAATAATCGCCGAAACGACGCCATCCAACATTTCTGTACAAATCATCCCCGTCATCTCCGCTAGTTGTGGGCGGGCCGTCACAAAGGCTTCCACTGCAAATGACGTGCCATCCTGACGACGCAGCTGCGGCTTGAAGCTCAAGTGTGCCGGCGGACCTTGGTTCGCTCTTCCTTCCTTTTTGCCTTGCGGATCAACCCAAGCACGAACGGCAAACGTTTCGGCTACGGTTCGTCTGTTCGCTTCGCGACAGTTTCGTTCAATGGCGACAGCTTTGTTTGCTGTGAGCCCCGACGTTGAGACATCATGCGGCGGCACCGCTCGGTACGACGCCGTCATTTTGGCGAGCGCGATGATCGGTAATCACGCGCTGAACGCGCAGCCTTGCCTCCACCACGGAGTCAGTAGGCGCGCCGGCCTGGCATTGCGGCCGACCTGACGGTCGCGTCGAGCAGCCTCTCGTCCTGATAGACGGCGCGCCACAGCTAATGCTTCTTGCCAGCAATTCACACAACGAGCTCATCGAGATGCCAGAGATCACTATGGGGCTGCGCTAGCTGGCGAGCAAAGTCTGATCCCAACGCCGTGTTATCTCGTTGGATGCGGCAGCCGCGCTCAGCAGAATCTACGCGACCAGGCGCAGGCTGAAGGGAAGGGATGGTGGAACCAAACGGTGCGCGTGAGGGTCGCGGCGGGAACAGCCATGGCCAGTCGCTGACCGTCCAGCCAAGACTGAACGGCCGCTATTGCTGAGAAATACAACTTTCGAGCCCAAAGCGGAACGGACTGACATAGCGCAAAGACATAGGCGGGCGCAGCGGTAAGGTTGGTGGTTATCAGCATGGGACGGTAACTGTTGCAGACCACAAAATATCGCGAGGCCGGCCTGCCTTGGTACACTATCTATCCGACTGTGTCGGAGTTCTCTGGGGCGGTCGGCGCCGAGGCTTATGAGGAATGGCTCAGGAACCTGCCGGCGGACGATCCGGTGTCGCTCTATTTCCACGTTCCGTTCTGCCGATCAGCTTGCTGGTATTGTGGCTTCCCCACCACCATCACCCGCCATGATGCGCCGATCATCAACTATCTGGCGGCCCTGCGTGACGAGATCCGTTTGGTCTCGGAGCGAGCGCCGCAGACGCTGCCCGTGAGCGACATGCATTTCGGCGGCGGAACGCCGTCTCTCATAGGACCAGCCGAGTTCCTGGCTCTGATGGAGTTCCTGCGACGCCGCTTCGCTCTCACGAAAACAGCTACGGTCGCCATCGAGATCGATCCACGCACGTTCACGCCCGAGATGGCGGAAGCCTTAGGAGCGGCCGGCGTGAACCGCGCGAGCCTCGGCGTGCAGAGCTTCGATCCAATCGTTCAAAAAGCGATCAACCGGATCCAGAGCGAGGCCCAGACGTCGGCTGCCGTGGAAATGCTGCGCCGGCATGGAATAAGCCGCATCAACTTCGACCTCATCTTCGGTCTCCCGCATCAAACGGTGCAGTCCTGCGTCGAGACCGCGAGGGCGGCGGTCGCAATGCGCCCCGACCGGCTTGCGGTGTTCGGCTATTCGCACATCCCGTCGCTTATAAAGAATCAGCGCCTCATCGAGGAGGCAGTTCTTCCGGGCAGCGCTGCCCGCGCCGAACAGTATGCGGCCGTGGCCGTAACGCTGATTGCCGCCGGCTACCGCGAGATCGGGCTCGACCATTTCGCCTTGCCGGACGACGAGCTCGCGCTGGCACAGAAAACCGGTCGCCTGCGGCGTAACTCGTTGGGCTACTCGGCCGACACCTGCAGAACCCTGATCGGTTTCGGAGCGTCGGCTATCGGCCGCATCGGCCAAGGGTACGTTCAAAACGAAGTTACACGGGATTCCTATATCCAGCATATCGGAGCTGGCCGTCTGGCGACGTCAAAGGGCTATCGCCTCACCGACGACGACCGCGTGCGAGCCGCAATTATCGAGCAACTAATGTGCGATCTCGAGGCCGATGTGCAGGCAATCTGTGCCGCCCACGGATCTGATCCGATCCGTCTTCTCGATTCAGCTGAACGCTTGGCGATGCTGGCCGAGGACGGGATAGTGGACTTCGAAAACGGTTTTGTCCGCGTACGGCGGGAGCATCGCTTTGTGATTCGTGCTGTCGCTGCCGCGTTCGATGCTTTTCTCGATCGGGATGGCCGTAAGCATAGCCCCAGGTGAGGGCAAGCATCCAACCGGAAGCTAAACTCGACGCCCTTGGCCGAGCATGAAGCGCGCGTCAAGGATGCGAAAAGCAGAGCTGATCCGCCTATTTCATCTCATCTTCAATGACATCGACCTCGTGGCTGCCACCGAGGCGTTTCCATATTGATCGTGGTAGGTGCGGGATATCTGGGTGTTTCGCCGTCAGCGCATGAAGATCCCCGCCATGTGATGGGTCAGGAGATCGCGGTGGCTGCGATCAGCCCGTCCATCGATGACAGACCGTGGCCACGCCGCTTCGCGAGGCCCGTCAGGTCGCCCCAGGCGCCAAGGCAACCAGTTCGTCCACCGGCAGGACTCTCGACTCGAAGCGCTGCGGCAGGTCCCGGGCGAGCCATTCGGCCAGTGCGTCACGTTTCCGACGTTTGTCCATGAGGGCAGCGCCGCGCCGGATCTCGGCGATCGACACAGACCCGCATTGACCCTACGCGGCTGGTCTTCCTGGATGAAACATGGGTCAAGACCAACATGGCGCCGTTGCGCGGCTGGGGTGTGCGCGACAAGCGGCTGATGGCCCACGCACCATATGGCCATTGGAAGACGATGACCTTCATCACCGCGCTGCGGCATGATCGGGTGGAGGCGCCTTGGGTCATTGACGGACCCATCAATACGCAGGCCTTTCGCGTCTATGTCGAAACCGAACTCAACAAAACACTGAAGCCGGGCGACATCGTCATTCTCGACAATGCCGGTTCTCACAAGGGCCAAGCCGTCCGCGACATCGTCAGGGCTGCTGGCGCAAGGCGGGTCAAGCCCGCGACAGCGGCAATTTTGTTCCGGCTATCACCCTCTCGTCGAGAACGGCGTGACGGAAGCGATAAAGTTGCGCCGGCCGGCCGCCGGTTTCCGCGGTTGTCTCACCGGTTTCCTCGACCAGCTCCTGCTGCTCGATTAGCCGGCGAAAGTTCGGCTTACGTACGAGCCTGCCGGCAAGCGCCTCCACGGTGCGCTGCAGCCGCAAAAGCGTGAAGACCGGCGGCATCAGTTCGAATACGACCGGCCGGTATTTGATCTTGGAGCGCAGCCGCGCAATGCCGGTCGCCAGGATGCGACGATGATCGGCGATCATCGATCTGCCCGAGACCGAGGTGGGCGCAGCGGAATGTCCGGCGCGTATTGCTTCCTCCACCAGGGCGGCTTCGTAGAGCAGCTCATAACGTTGAAGCGCGAGTTCCTCGTTCCAATGGCGGTCGTCAAAGCCGAAGGCGATGGCCGCCCGCCGTCGTCGGTCGAGGCGTGTCGTACTGTCGTCAGTGCCATCCGCCCATTCCATCAGGCGCGGCCGCAATTCGTCCAACACGACCGCCGGTGTGCCGGAGCGGTGATCCTCCCACGGGAAATAGTCGTACCAGCTTCCCCAGTGTCGCCCGGCCGGGTCGCCAGCTTCGTCTTGGTGGGTGAGCGCCAGATAGCTGATAGAGACCACGCGGTCGTCAGCGCCAACCCTGTCGCGATCGGCGAAGGTGTAGAGCTGTTCGATATAGCCGAGCGGCTGGCCGGTCTGTTGTTCCACCCATCCCCTGAGGCCCGACTGCAGCGAACGGTGAGCAAGCTCGAACGGGCCCGAGGGCAGGGCGTTTGCCTGCGGGATGGTCAGAACGCAGGGGGCGCTGCTGTCCATGGCGACCACAACGGCGATCAAGTCCGCATTGACGTCGTTGGCCTTGCCTCCAGCTCCGCCTTTCCTAATCCCTTTTGCGCGTTCGTCCATGGTCCCCGAGGTTGTTGAGCAGAGCCCTGCCGCGTAGGCGGCTGAACCGATTGAATTCCGTTTTTGTCTGATAATTGTCGGCGCGTCAACACCACCCGTCGTGGCGATTTTAGCTCTTCGCAGCTGCATAAAAAGTGCCAACGCGACATCCGTGCTTGGGGAAGGAGGCCCATTGAGTGCGCCGATTCAAAGCTCGTCGATCGACATTGCGACGTTGTTCTCGTCGGCGACAGCGCGGCATAGTTCTCCACGGCTTGGCGTCGACGCTGGGCGTGACGCTGGAGATGATGATCATGCACGGTCAGACCTGCGCCGTGGCCTGGAGCCGGCGCAAATGGTCGTCGACCCGCCGTTCGGTTCCTTTTGAAGAAACCCGGAGCAGGCTTTCCGCAATGCCTGATAAAGCCCTTCCAGTGCGCCCGCGCCAGCATCATCGCACTCTCACTCCAACACAACCTATGCGAGTCAGTAAATCGACTCGGCGGCACTATTGTTTCAGGGGAAATGAATCTAGTTTCAAAGGGTTCGGCCGATACGCCGGGCACAGCTGAGGCCTTCACGGTCCTTTTTGACATAAACGCGCCCGATTGAGATTACCTTGACGGTAGCGCAGTGCGCCATCCATGCCAGTCGAGATGATCTCTTGATATTGCTCAATACCCGGGGTGGTTGACAGTGGCGCCGACGCATGGGCCCTGACCGAGGAACTGCGCGAAAAGTTCGAGTCGCTAGCCCCCGACCTGGGCCGCAGGCTAACACCGTCAGCTCGATCCAACCTCGTCCGTTTTTTCCAGGCGAGAGCGAATTGGGAGCAGCTAACGTGAACCGACCGTGGGTTTTTCTCACTGCCGGGCTGCTGGATTGGGCGCGGACTGTCAATGGGTCGCTCGACTCTCTGCAGGGTGCTCTGATGGTGTGGACCAGCAGCAGGACGAATTCGTCCCCAACATCGCTATGCGAGGCGAAGCCGCTGCGTCCTATCGACGGCGAACACGCGCATCGATTCCAGGGAGATCGAGTACTTCGAATGTCTGGCTCACCTCATGCCAGATTGCCGCAGCTGATTGGGTGACTGTGTAGTCCGCCAAAATCAAGTTCTCGACTAACCATGGGTCAGGGTGCAGATGCCACGAGCAGTGAGACCCAACAGCATAACATCTTCCGAAAGCAATGCCGTGCGCGGTCGCGTCCCCACAGGTGCATGCCATGGGGCGAGCGGCGAGGGTGTGGCAGGGTTGGCTGAGACAACTGAATCCTACGCCAAATCAATCTTAGACTACATCCGCCAACCTCTCAGACGCTCCGTCGTGCATAACACGGGCTTCTGTAACGGGCCTCGTCTTGTCAATCCCTCGTAACTTCGTCCGCTGCCGGGCGTCTTGCTTCTTTCCGCAGTCGGCGCCTCGGCCGCTGCCTGATGGGATCTGATCGGGATCGGCTGGCCAATCTAGGACGCGCAGTCATCAAACGAGCTGCTCCCGTCTTAGCGGCCTAACCGGGTCCACCGTCCCGGCAAGGGACGTCGTAACGGCAGGACCTGGTGTCGATGCCCGCCGTGTTCCTACCTTATCCTCTCATCGAATGCTTCACGACACGACTGCCGCAGGACGGCCTGTCTGCAAAAAGCCTTCAGCGCTGCGCATCACAAGCTGTTAATCGAGTATGGAGCTGAGTTGTACTTACTCCGCTGCTTGCGCATCTTCAAAAAGCTGTCTTCGTTCCTTGATGGGCTTATCGACCCACCTGCCTGCGGACCTCGTGACGAGGTGCGGACGCTTGGGGTGCTGCTGGCGCTCAGGGTGTTTCCGCAACTCCGCCTACCTTTGCCGGCTCTAGGCGTTTTTGACCGGCTTGCTGACGTCGGCCACGCCCCTAGTTCCGAGTGCCTGGAATTGCTTGGCCTGCTCCACAAAGAGTTCGACCCGTTTGCGCAAAAAAGGTCGACTGCAGCGCGATAAACTGCGACGGCAGCTTGGCGCCAACCAGCGCCTGCGCCACCAGCTTTTACGACACCGCCGAACTCAAGGACACGCTGGAGAGCCTGATCGACTTCGAAGTGCTTAACAACGGCAAGAAGCGGCTCAGCGTCGGCGCCGTCAATGTCAGGACTGGCAACTTAGTCTATTTCGACACAGACAAGGTGCGCATCGGCCCGGAGCACATCATGGCGAGCGGCGCGCTGCCGCCGGCCTTCCCGTCGATCCGTATCGACGGCGAATATGACTGGGACGGCGGCATCGTCTCCAACATGCCGCTGCAATATCTGCTCGACCAGAAAGAAGACCGTTCTTCCTTGGTGTTCCAGGTCGACCTGTTCAGCGCTCGTGGCGTGCTGCCACGCAGCATGCCCGACGTGCTGTCCCGCCACAAAGACATTATGTATTCGAGCCGTACACGCCAGAACACTGACAACTTTCAGCGCATCCACGCGCTCAAGATGAAGCTGCTCGACGCGCTGAAGCGCATGCCGCCGGATCAGCTCAATGATGGCGAGAAAGAACTGATGGCTGACTATTCCGGCGCTGGCGTGGTCAACATCGTGCACCTGATCTACCAGCACAAAGGCTATGAAGGCCATGCCAAGGACTATGAGTTCTCCGGTACCTCGATGCGCGAGCACTGGGAGACAGGCTTGGAAGACACGCAGCGGACCTTGCGCCATCGGAAGTGGCTGACGATGCCAACCAATGTCGATGGCGTCGCCATCCGTGACCTGCAGCGCGAAGACCCGACCTGAGATCTTTGCCGGCGCTTCGCCAGATTGACGATCCCCAACGCGCACACTTCAGACGCGTAGGAATTTCCCTTGGCGTCGGCTTGAATGACACGAGCTCGAACACCGTCGGAAACAAGCTAAAAACGAAAAGGCGCCGAACCTGACCCGACGGGATGGACAGCCTCCGATCCGACAATCGGGCATCTCACGGCGGCTGCAGGCTTAGGCCTGAACTCATACAACGCCAGCGCGACGGCGCGCTACCCGCGGGAGGTGATCAAGAAGTCAAGGCAAATCGTCGTAGATCCCTATCGCAAGGCCAGGTGCGGGAGATGGCCCGGGAAATCATGGCCAAGGACCGCCATGACCGGAATACGGCATGGCCGTCAACTCTGCGGGCGCCATCGCGCGGGCCCCGGAAAAGGCGTATCGCCAAGGCTTTGAGGACAAAAGGTCGGGCCGGCCGCCGCAGAACCAAGAGCCGGCTGCGCAGGACGGTCCGCTCGACTGGGCACTGATCCCGCCGCGCCCGCGAAATGCCTTCTGGAGCATCTTCCTATTCACCTTGGGACAGGGAGAGTCGCCACCGGAAATGGGGCTATCTCGCGGCGGCCACGACCGAGCGCGGAACGCCGGGATGGCGCCTTGTCGTGCCAGGCGTTTGGATGGCGACAAGTCAGTCGGCGAAAAGATGATCATTCCGCTCGTCCGTTTGGGCTTGATCGAGCCGGCCCCGGAGCCTCAATGCCTGGCGCTTTCAAAGCGCGGCGCCGAAACATGGTGGCTGTTCCATGCGCGCGGTGCCGATACCCCGAGGATCTGACTGACGTATAGAGCTCTCCGTGACGCGTCGGCCGATCGGTGTTTGGCGCCGGCACGGCAACGACAGGGTAATCATAGCACCAGGTGCTATTTACAGCCAGGCCGGAACGGACCTTCGAGACGGCATGGTTTGTCAAGGCGGCGCGCAAGGCGCGGATTTCAGACACCATTTGAACCAGGCGATCGAACAGGTGGCTTTGGGGCAGGACGACGATCTTGGCGACGGCGTGTTCAAGAAGCGCCTGAAGGACAACCGGCACCGCGCGATCGTTCTGGCCAAGAGTGGCGATTTCTGGGTCTACGTCTATCTGTTCGCGAAACAGGACTGGGCGAACAGAGTTTCGTAGGCTGGCCGCGCTGTACCGGGCGAAAATAGAAGGCCGATCAGGTGGCTGAGCTAAAAGCAGGGGTCCTGTTGGAGATCGGTGATAACGACTAAGCGAAAGTTGAAGAGCGAAGCCTTCGAGGCGATCCAAAGCGTCGTGGAAGGCATGTACCGGGCCGGAACTCGACACGGTGACGCTGCGCAGTTCGACGACAGCTGCCGGGCGGTGCCGTAAGAAGTCGCGCCGGACGAGATCAAGGCGCTGCGTGAGTACAGCCATGTCGGCCAGCCGATGTTCGCGCGCTATCTGAACGCACGGGCGGGAGGTGCTGCGCACTGTCGTTGCCAAAAGCGCCGCCGTGCGTCATCCTGCTCGCGACGATTCTTCGCGCGCCCCACACCACCATCCCCACTCCCCCGGGATCGGGCTGTCCGCTCTCGCGGCACCGGTGCCGTCCTGGCTGCGCAGGGCGGTTCCAGACCGCAAATCCTTGCCGCACAACGCTTGGAGGAGATCGCCATTGCCGCGGGCGCTGCCATCGGCGCGCTCGATGCGGTTGTTCGCCGTCAGGAACGGTGGGCCGGCGCCTGGCGGCAGCGGCTGGCGTGGCCGCCGTGGCGGTGACGGCCAAACAGGCGGGGAGGGTGGAGGGTGACGCCGCATTGCGTGATGCCGTGCTGCTGACGCGACAGGGTGACGACGTCGGTCCCCCGGTCTTTTGCTCCTCGCCTGGAACCGTCCGTGAGTTCACCGGCCGGCCAACCTTCCGCATCTACGGGCTGTGAAAGCGATGGCGGAGAGTGCGGCCAGGCGACAAAGGCGAGCAGGGAGGCGACGGCCTCCCTGCTCGCGAGCTCGATCACCTGCCGCCGGAGATGCGCTGGCGCGAATGGAGGAACCGCGTCGAGGCGACGATCTTTGCTGCCAGCGAGCCGGTCAGCCGCGAGACGCTGGTCCGCATCGTCGGAAAAAGCTGCAGCATCGACCTTTTGATCGACGACATTCGCGAGGAACTGTGCGGCCGCCCCTACGACCTAGTCGCCGTCGCCGGCGGTTTTCGGCACCTGACCCGGCCGGCGTATGCCGACGCCATCCGCAGTGCATTTGGCACGGCCATCGGCGGCAACGAGCGGGCGGGTGACCTGACGCAGTCGGATGTGCTGGTGCTGATGTGCATCGCCTACTTCCAGCCGATTACGCGGGGAGAGCTGTCGTCCTTCTTCGGCAAGGAGATCAGTCGCGACCTGATCGGTCATCTGCGCGGCGCCGGCCTGATCGCCTCCGGACCGCGCAGCCCGACGCCGGCGCGCCCTACACCTATGTCACGACCAAAGAATTCCTGCAGGAGTTCGGGCTCGACACGCTGCGAGATCTCCCCGACATCGAAGCGCTCGAGGATGCCGACCTGTTGTCGAAGGAGAAGCTCTTGGCGGGCGACATCATGCCTGGGTTTCCCAACGATGCCGACGGGGATGCAGGCGTCGCCGGTGATGAATAGCTCGCTGCGTCGCCGAGGTGGGCGGTTCGTGGTTCGAGAGTTCATTCGCGCGGGATTGCAATTCCCCGGAGATGCTTTGATCCGATTCCACTGGCGGCGGCACGCGAATAGACATCGCGCAAAACCGCAAGATCAGCCCCGGTCCGGGTTGCCCCACGCCCCTCGTCGATCACTTGGCCATCTCCACGTTGCAGAGTTGTCAATCGACTGTTCAAGGCGTCGTGCCGAGGCTTTGACGATGACCTTTGATGCCCTGCGCAGACCGAAAGTGCATCGGGCGCAGAAGTGCTGCGGCGTCAGTTCGGTCGGGTCGAAGGAATCCAACCCCGCTTCGACAGGCGGGACATCGATCTCGAAGACCACACCAAAATCCGAAACAGCCGGCCGTGGAGCTCTCCGCCAAATGGCGAGATTTTGCGTCTGTTTGAGCAGTCGCTGCAACAGGTTAAAGTCACAGCCGCCCCGCGCAACGCGAGTGGCCCGGATGCGAACAATCATCGACTGCGATCTCCTCGTGCTGGATGAAACGTTGCTCCCGCGCGCCATCTCCGAGGACGCTGCGGCGCAGTTTGTAGCGCTAATGGGTCAGGGTCGCAGCCATGCGCCGGCGTCATCGTCACCTCCAATCGGGTCGTCTAGGACTGGGGGGCATATCCGCGAGACAATACCATAAGCACGACGAACTCAAGCAAATGGCAATGATGCATCAGCCGATCGAGTATCGACGGACGCAGCTATCGCCTCAAAGAAGCCGCTGAAGTCCTTGCCCGGGAAACAAGGTCAAACTAACAATTCCACTTCTGCCCTGCCTGCAGGTGGAGGAGTTTGACTGGCACTAACCGGCGAAATTCGAAGTGAACGGCGGGTTTTGTACTGCTTACGGGCAAATCGAATTGGAAACTTGACGCACAGCTCTTCGAAGAGCTGCGTGGTGTTGATGTCTCCAATCGGGTGAGCGTCGGCGCTTATGATTCCATTGGCTTCTTCAGGCGGCAAAAAAGCCAGAATTGCAAGGCTTGCTGAACCGACCCCCAGCGGCACCTGGCTACACATGTGACGGGCCACGCTGTCAATGGGGTAGGTCCCCTCTTGCCAGTCTAAGCACACACTATGGAAGCCGCTTCGCGCCACCAGAGAGACAGAATTCCCCGTTTTGGCTGCCAGCCGCAATAGCGCGGGGCGGCAGCAACGACGTAAGGTCGTGCTTTCAACGGCCTTGACTCCGAGCGTGTATAATAACAAACCCAAGCGGTAACGCCTCGTTGAGGGATCCCTCTCAAGTAGTAAATGCCGCTCAAGCGCGCTAACGATCCGATGGGTTGTTGACATGGTGAGGCCGAAAGTTTTCGCCATTTCGTGCACGCGCGCCCCTTCGTCCCCCACTTCGGCGAGATAATTTAGAAGAGCCACTGAGCGGTCGAGAAGCTGTGCGCTCTTTACGTGTTCTGTTTCAATCTTATTGATTTGCCTTCTCACGATGGTACCTCTCGAGGTTGCAAAACCGGTCGACTGCCAGGGTACTCGGTGGAAAAAACGGTGTGCCAAGTTCTGCCGGAGGCCGGCTGTTTTTTGCAATCAGGCGAGATGCTTGCGGTGGCAGACAACTTATCGAGGGCCGGGAGGTTGAGAGGGCTCAGATGGAACAAACAGATGTACATTGGCAGGCCAGGCCGCGATTAATGTAGTCACGCGGCGCGAGTGGCGCCTATGATTGAAGGCGATCGCAATATTCGGCGTATTTAGCTGCCAACTCCTCCGCGCGATTTTCGCACTCATCCAGCGCCATTGCTTCGCAATCATAGTCAAGCAACTCACGCAGAATTCCTGCCGATTCACCTGTGAAGCGCACGGTACCGTCGCTCTCGACCGCCTCGATCCCATCGTACTTCTGGCATTGCGAATTGATCTCCACCGCATCGTCCAATGATAAGCCTTGGGGCAGTTCGATCGAAATACCAGTTGGAGCAATCCTAACGGGATAGCCTCCCACGAGACCTAGTAGTCCCGGCGCGTGAACTACACGTTCCAAGTGGTCGGCAAACGCACGTAGAATCGCTATCGCTGACGAAGCGGTGACGGATTGCCC
>NZ_JAMYSZ010000035.1:0-56606 GCF_040322215.1 Mesorhizobium sp. M0184 | reverse complement strand
GCCTGATCAGACCAGATACCGTTCCCGATTCGAAGGCCATCCGTCGAAAGCGCTCGCGTCAACGTGCAGCGAAAATAGCGCTTACTCAACTACTTGCCGGACGGGTCGATCTCTATCCAGGCGGGCACATGATCACTCGGCTTTTCCCAGCCTCGCAGGTCAGCGTCCACGCCCGCGTCACGTAACCTGTTCGAAAGTGATGGGCTGACGAGGAGGTGGTCCATCCGGAGGCCGGAACTCCGATCATAACCGCCTCGGTAGGAGAAGTTCCAGTACGTGTAGATGCCTTTCTCCGGATGAATGCAGCGGACGGCATCCATCCAGCCATTGTCTAGCATTTCGGCGTAGGCCTGCCTGCTCTCCGGAAAGTAGACTGCATCGCCTGTCCAACGTCTCGGCACCACGGCATCGATCGGCGTTGGCACGACGTTGTAGTCGCCGCACAGAACGCTTGTGATCCCCTCCTTAAGCAGTAGCTGGCCGTAGCTGATCAGACGGTCGAACCAGTGGAGCTTATAGTCGAATTTCGGGCCGGGCGCTGGATTGCCGTTGGGCAGGTAGATGCACCCCACGGCGATCCCATCCACCTCTGCCTCGATATACCGGCTGTGAGTATCGTCAGGGTCACCCGGCAGGCCGCGTCGACGCTCCAGGGGCTCCTTTCCCCGTGCGAGTATAGCTACACCGTTGTAGGACTTTTGCCCGTGCCAGATCGCGCCATAACCGGCGTTCCTGACGGCTTCCGCGGGAAATTTCTCATCCGAAGTCTTCAATTCTTGAAGGCACACGATGTCATAGTCGGTCTGACCCAGCCACTTGATGAGCAAGGGCAGGCGACCGTTCACGCCGTTGACGTTAAAGGTTGCGATACGGGTCATCCGAAGTTCTCAACAACCCTTGGCGATTTGAGCATGGAAGGCTCAGATGTTGATGCTTGCATCATGGCGGCAAAGGGAGTGTCGGCCGAATTGAGAAACTGACCCCCTGACGAAATGAAGAACTGACCCCCTCGGTTATGAGAGGAGGCATGGATGACGATTGGGATTTCGGCGATTCCTGCATTGTCGAGAACGATGCAGGGAGAGGAGATGCTTGAGCCTGAAGAGGTGGCAGCGATGCTGCGGCTGCATGAGCTTGGCTGGGGGCGAAGCGACTGGCGAAGGAATCCGATATGGCCGAGCCACAGCTCTCAATTCGTAGCGGCAAGGCGGGCGATCTTGCGAAGGGTTGAACCGAAGCACGGCTCGATCTTGTGGACCACATCGGCCATGGGTCTTGTCCGACCGGACCCGCAGCTTGTGCTGGACGGCGTCCTTGCCCTTGCCCGGCAGGTCGGCCGACTTCGTCGCTCGTCGTGCGAAAGACGTCCGCAATCGTGCGCGGAGCGAAGAAGCCAATGTCGGAGTACTGGACCAGTGCCATTCTCACTGCCTAATCACAAAATGCCTCATAACCTGACGAGATATAGCGTCAAAATGGCATATCTTTGAGAGAAGAAGCTGATAATGGGGAATAATAAACCGTGACCATGCGGTGTTTAGCTGGTTTATTCACCGCAGAAATTGCGGCAAATGATCTTGCATATGCCGTTTGTCGCTCGGCACTGGCCAAGTCCATCGGGCTCAAGGCGACGCCGGCGCGCGCTGGTGAGCTACCGCATCAGTCCGTGACGGATTGATCAAACGCGCGAAAAGGGCGCTGGCCTTCGAGTGGTAGCGCGAAACCTGAACAGCCTCTGCGCAGACATCTCAATGAAGGCAAGCACATCAGCCAGGCTGCTGTATTGCGGCAAGCTTCCAGTCACCGCCGTTCTGCCGCGTAAAGGTCCACAGTTCGGCCGTCTCCGTCGGCTGATCGGCCTGGCCCTCAACGATCTTGCCACTGATGCGGTCGCGGGTCACGTCGCGAGACTCATAGCGCAAAGCAGCCGTCGCGTAGTCGCGATCACCCTCCCGCCAACTTTCCGCAATATCGGCCTCCAGCAGGCTGACGTCCGACACGTCGTTCCTGACGCCCTTTTTGGCATTGTCGGCAAGTTCCTCGGACAGATAGGACACCATCTCGGGTGTCACCAACCGGCGCAATGCAGCATGGTCCTCGCGCCCGAATGCTTCCTGAACTTCCGTCAGCCGGTGCTGGAACGTGTCCAGATCGGTTTGGGTGAGAGTGATCTCATCGGAAGCATTGTCTTGGTTCGTTCCGCCATATCCTGACCCAATGCCTGGAATGGGGAACGCTGTGGTGTTGCTCGGGTCAGGCCGGGCTGCGGCGCTTCGCCCAAAGGTCCCGGTGCCTCGCGAGGCACCGGCCATAGCGGGTGCCGGGTTTTGCGCCGCCTGCGAGCGGAAAAAGCGGATCGCCAGCATGATCGCGCCGCCGAACAGCAGTACTTGGAGCAAAAGACCCAACATGCCGGCCAAGCCGCCGAACCCATGGCCCAGAAGAACGCCGATCAAACCGCCGAGAAGCAGCCCACGCATCATCGATCCGCCGAGGCCGTTGAAGAAGCCCGGGCGCTGGAATGCCTGCGGCTGACGGGCCGCATTGTTCGTGGCCGCATTGGGCGTCATCGAGCGCTCGACCGGTGCGGCCGGTTGCGGCGCAACTCTGGTCGGCGGGACCGGCTGGAAAGTGCGCATGCCGCGACTGCCGAAGCTGCCGCCACGGCGCGCATCGGCGTGATCCACAGCGACCATGGAAAATGCCAGGAACAACCCCGCAAACAAAACTGCAAACCGTCCCCAACGCGAAATCAGCATAGGCAAGTCCTCAAGTGACACTCTTTCCGCTCATATGGGGTGCGTCGATCGAAATATCAGTGAACCGTCCGGCGAGATATTTTCGGGCGGCATGGGCGGCCGCCCGCCGGTTCACGACGAGAATGTCTGCCCTACCCAAGCGCGATGATCGCTGTTCGACCACGCAGGCTCCCGCACCCGGCCGACCGGAATCGGTCGCGTCAACAGCATCGGTCATGCAAGCCTCTGGTCATCGATGTCCCCGGTGATGATGCCGAGGGTCTCCCGGCGAAGACTCGATTGACATACAGCTTTCCTATGTACTATCAACATATCTGGAAAACCTGCCATACAGGTTTGCCCCTCCTGAACTGGAGATTGCGTGAGCACGGCCGTATCCGCAAAACATTCCGACGCAGCGAGCCTGGTCAGCAATACGATCGGCGAGATCACGCGCCATATCCGCGCGCATGAGCTCGGGCCCGGCGACCAGCTGCCCAGCGAGGCCGCGCTTTCGAGACAATTGAGCGTCTCGCGTACCGTGGTTCGCGAGGCCTTCAGCTCGCTCGCCGCCATGCGGCTTATCGACCTGAGGGCGGGCAGACGGGCTACGGTCGCCGAGCTGGATTATGGCGCCATGTCACTGGTGATCGAGCATGGCGTCCACACCGAGCAGATCACGGTGCAGCAAATCTACGACGTGCGCCGCACGATTGAGACCCGCACCGCCATGCTGGCGGCCTTGCGCAGAACCGCCGACGAAGTGGAAATGATCAGGACGCACGCGCTCGCCATGCGCGAGAATTTCAAACGGCCCGAACAGGTCATGGAGCACGATCTCGCCTTTCACCTCGAAATCGCCAAGGCTGCGAAGAATCCGGTTTTCAGCCTCATCGTCGGCGCGTTCGAGCGCGTATCGCGCCAGACCTGGCCGATCGGCTGGCGGACCCGCCCTTCGGATGCCGAGCAGTTGCAGATGATCCAGATCCATATCGACCTCGCCGAAGCAATCGAGACCGGTGATCCCCAGTCGGCGCGTGACCTGATGGCGAGGCATTTTGACGAGAGCGTCAAGGCCCTGCTGGCGGCCGGCATCGCCTGAGGAGCAGGGGCGCAATGAAGATCACGAAACTGGAAACGCTGCGGCTCAAGGAGCGGCCGAACCTTCTCTGGGTCCTGGTCCACACGGACGAAGGCCTCGTCGGACTCGGCGAGACCTTCTTCATGGCTGAAACCGTCGAGACCTATCTGCACGAATATGTCGCGCCGTGCGTGATCGGGCGCGATCCCTTGCAGATCGACCTGCTTGCTGCCGACCTCGTCGGGTATCTCGGTTTCCGATCGACGGGCGCGGAAGTCAGGGGCAATTCCGCTTTCGACGTCGCGCTTTGGGATCTGTTCGGAAAGGCGACGGGTCAGCCGATCGCACAACTCCTCGGCGGCTTCACTAGGCACGAGATCAGGACCTACAACACCTGTGCCGGAACCGAATACATCAAGAAGGCCACCGGGCAGACGACGGCCAACTACGGGCTCGACAAGGCCGGCGACGCCTATGATGATCTGAACGGCTTCCTTCACCGCGCCGACGAACTGGCGCATTCGTTGTTGGAGGAAGGCATCACGGCCATGAAGATCTGGCCCTTCGACATGGCCGCCGAGAAAACGCGCGGCCAGTATATATCGCAGCCCGACTTGAATTCCGCGCTGGTGCCATTCGAGAAAATCCGCAACGCGGTCGGCGACAAGATGGACATCATGGTTGAATTCCATTCAATGTGGCAGCTGCTGCCGGCCATGCAGATCGCTCGCGAGCTCGCCCCCTACAACACCTTCTGGCACGAAGATCCGATCAGGATGGACAGCCTGTCCAGCCTGAAACGCTATGCCGAGGCTTCGCTGGCGCCGATATCGGCTTCGGAGACGCTCGGTTCCCGGTGGGCTTTCCGTGACCTTCTCGAGACCGGAGCGGCCGGGGTCATTATGCTCGATATCAGCTGGTGCGGCGGGCTCTCGGAGGCGCGCAAGATCGCTGCCATGGCTGAGGCATGGCACCTGCCGGTCGCGCCACACGACTGCACCGGTCCAGTGGTGCTGGGCGCATCGACCCATCTGTCGCTGAATGCGCCGAACGCACTTATCCAGGAGAGTGTCAGGGCCTTTTACAAGACCTGGTACCGCGATCTTGTGACCGCATTGCCGGAGGTGAAGAACGGCATGATCACCGTGCCTCCCGGACCGGGCCTCGGCATGGAACTGAACCCGGAGATCGATCGCGCCTTCACGGCGCTTCGACGGGTGAGCGACGCATCTACTCTCTGAAAATGAACCTGAAGCAGCTTTCTACGGAGGAGGAGAACCATGAAGAAGCTACTTATCTCGGCAGCCTTGGGAGCAGTACTGGCTGGAGGCTCGGCAATCGGCTCACGCGCACAGGAGCCGATGAACATCGTCTTCACGCACCATTCGTCGGCGTCGAACCCGTTCTGGCAGGCGGTTAAGAAGGGGTTTGACGACGCCTGCGCCAAGATCCAGGCCAATTGCCAGATGGTCTTCACCCAGACCGAAGGCTCGATCGAGCAACAATCGGCCAACATGCAGGCGGCACTCGCGGCAAAACCGGACGCGCTGATCACCTCGATCGTCGACAACAATGCCTTCGACCAGATCATCGCCGACGCCCGCGCTGCCGGCGTCACGGTCATCGCGTCCAACGTCGACGACACCGAGGGTGCAGCCGGCAATGCCCGCCAGGCTTTCATCGGACAAGGCTTCATTCCCGCCGGCTACGAACTCGGCAAGAAGATATCCGAGTTCTTCCCCAAGGAAGGCAAGATCAGGGCGCTCGTCGGCGTCTCCGCGCCCGGTCAGAACTGGTCTGAACAGCGCGCTGCCGGCGTCATGAAATTCCTTGAGGAATACAAGGCCGCGAATGCCGGACGCGAAGTGGTCATCGAACGGCTCGACACCGGCACAGATGGCGCCGTCGTCGCCGATCGTGTTGGCGCCTATCTGTCTGCGCACCCGGACACCACGGTGTATTTCGACACCGGCCTTTGGCATGCCTACGTGGCCCAGGTCCTGATCGATCGCGGCATCGAGCCGGGCAAGGTGCTGATGGGCGGCTTCGACATCGTCTCGGAAGTCCTGCAACAGATGGAAGCGGGTTACATCCAGGTCCAGGTCGACCAGCAGCCCTACATGCAGGGCTTCATGCCGGTGATGGAAGCCTATCTCGCCAAGAACGTCGGTCTGCTGCCGGCAGACATCGACACCGGCAAGGGCATCATCGTCAAGGAAGACGTGCCAAAGCTCAAGGAACTGGCCGCACAAGGCGTGCGGTAGGCGCGAAGCCGGCGTCCTCTCCTCGTTCTTTACGCGGAGAGGGCAAGGGCGAGGGCCAGGGAGCAAGGCCTTGGGCGTCGGCTCCGTCCCACCTCCAACGGCATCTCCCTTGTCAAGGGCGGTAGAAGACAGACTGCCGCCATGCCCTTGCCGATGCGACAAGCCAGCGCAAACAATCCCAAGCCGGAGCGAATGATGAAGCGCTTGATGAAGATTTATCTGGAGAAGCCGGAGCTTGCGGCGGTCGTGTTCCTGCTCCTCCTCCTCCTCGTCTTTCAGATTCGCTCGAACGGCGTATTTCTGAACACACAGAACGTGCGTGGAATGCTTGGGCTGCTGCCCGAAATGGGGCTGGTCGCGATCGGCGTGACCCTGCTGATGATATGCGGCGAGTTTGATCTTTCGGTAGGCTCGGTATTTGCTCTGACCCCGATGACCATGGCGGTGATGCTGGCGGCAGGCGTGCCGTTCGCGCCGGCTTTTGCCGCCGGGCTCGCGATCGCCGCCCTGATTGGCTTCTTCAACGGGTTCATAACGATTCGTTTCGCGATACCAAGTTTCATCACCACGCTTGGCATGCTGTTCATCGCGCGTTCGCTGACGGTGGTAATCTCCGGTGGCTTCCCTCCTGTCATCCCAGCCAACGCTCTGCCCAAATGGCTGTTTACGATCTATGTGGGGCCGGGCGACCTCTTTCGCATGTCGTTCTTCTGGTTTCTCGCCGTGGCAATCCTGGTGACGGTGCTCCTGTCGCGCACGAATTTCGGCAACTGGGTGCGCGCCACCGGCGGCTTTCTGCCCGCCGCGCAATCGATGGGCATCCCGACGGCCCGGGTGAAGGTCGCCTGCTTCATGATCTGTTCGGTGCTCGCCGGCTTTGCCGGCACCATTCAGGTGATGCGGCTCGGCGCGCCGCTGCCCTCGATCGGCGAGGGGCTGGAGTTGCAAGCCGTGTCGGCTGCCGTCATCGGTGGCGCCTCGCTGGCTGGCGGCATCGGCACCATCTTCGGCGGCATCATCGGGGCTGCCCTTATCCGCGTCATCGACAACGGACTGGTGCTGAGCCAGGTTGACGCCAACTGGTTCAAGATGGCAATCGGCTTCCTGACTATCTTCGCGGTCGTCGTGAACGCCTGGCTTCGAAAGCGGGGCAGGGCAATGAAGGTGGAGACCTGATCATGGCGGTACCCATCATCGCGATCAAGGGACTCCAGAAATGGTATTCCGGCGTCCACGCCTTGAAGAACGTCACTCTGGACATTTATCCAGACGAGGCGCTGGGCCTCGTCGGCGACAACGGCGCCGGCAAAACGACGCTGATCAACATCTTGTCAGGCATCCAAAAGCCCGATGGCGGCGAGATCAGGATCGACGGTGAACCGGTCCGCTTCTCGAACCCGCGCGACGCCATGGATCGCGGCATCGAGACGATCTACCAGTACAATTCGATGGTCCCGACCATGACCATCGCCCGCAACGTTTTCATCGGACGCGAGCCGGTGAAGGGCTCGGTTTTCGGCATCGGCATCCTGGACCAGAAGCGCATGCGTGACGAAAGCGTCAAGGCGATCGCCGACGTCGATCTGCATCTAAGATCACCCGACGCGCTGGTCGGCGAACTGTCGGGCGGCCAGCGCCAAGGCGTGGCGATCGCCCGGGCCATGCACTTCAAGTCGAAAGTCATGATCCTCGACGAGCCGACCAATCATCTCTCGGTGAAGGAGACGCGAAAGGTGATCGGCTTCGTTCGCGCCCTCAAGGCCCAGAACATCACCAGCGTCTTCATCAGCCACAACATGCATCATGTTTTCGAATGCTGTGACCGGGTCGTGGCCATGGCGCGCGGCGAGATCGTTCTCGACAAGCGGATCGGCGAGACTTCGATCGAGGAAATCCACGAGGTTTTGTGACGCGAAGAAGCGATCACTCGCGAGCCGCTCTGCTGGTAGAGGTCAGTCTGCGCTACGGCTTTTCCGCAAGGATCGCCTCAGCGGTTTTCTCGTCGGTGATCAGCACATCGACGACTCCCAGACGCAACACGGCGCGCAGCACCGGAACCTTGTCGAGGCCGCCGGAGGGCAGGATCACAGTGTCGACGTCGCGCAGGTGTTCGGGGGCGAGGCCGATGACACGGCTGTTTAGCGGGTGATCGACGAGTTGTCCGTCGGCGCCGATCCAGTGGCCGCAAATATCGCCGACGGCTCCGGCTTCGCGCAGCGATCTGAGATCATCGTCTCCTACCAGTCCGATCCGAAAGATGGTGGCGTCCTTGTGCACCGCGCCCACCGAAACGAAAGCGGCGTCAACGTCGCGGGCATGGGTGAAGGCGTCTTCCAGAATGGACTGGCGCATAAGCAGATCGCGCGTGGCCTCCGTATCCGTGAAAACGGGTGCTGCGATGTAGAAGCATTCCGCATCGAAAAGCGCCGCGAGCCGCGAGGCGATTTCATAGATGTTGATCGCCGATCCACGCGTGAGCCCGCCAAGCAGGGAAACGACCGACATCCCTCTGACGGGGCGTACGGTCACTGAGCGCAGACTAAGCTGGAGCGTCCGTCCCCATCCCACGCCCACCGATATCCCGTCACGGATTCTATGCGACAGGGCCTCACCGGCAGCGGCTGCGATCACCTGTGGCACCAGGGCGGGATCGGGCGGTGTCGGAACCACGATTGGGTCGGAAGCGCCATAGGCGTCCCGCAGCCGGTGCTCCAGCTCGATGCAGTTCGCCACCTTGGAATTGATGCGAATCTGAACGATCCCCCGCTGACGGGCATGCGCCAGCATCCGGTTGACGCGAAGGCGGGTCAGGCCAAGAGACTTGGCGATTTGCGCCTGCGTCAGGTCACCGACATAAGCAAGCCAGGCGGCGCGTACGAGCAGCCCTTCCTCGCGATCGGCCGTGACGGAACTCGTTACGGCTTGGCGGCCGTCGCGTTTTTTTCGTGCTGGTTTCTCCATCAGATCATCCTGTCCACTCCGCGGCAGCGGGTCCCGAGCGGGCTCGGCGGAGCCATGTGCTCATCGATATGAGGCATCAATCGAGTTTCCCGGCTCCGCTAGCCTCGATGATAGCGGTCGAAGGACAAGACCAGCGGAGCATCATGGCAAATTGCGTCGATGATGGCTCTCGTCAGCGGTAGGCGATCGTGGGGAAGTACACCCCGGGCCATCATATTCTTCAAAGTCGGACCAAGGTCCAGCGCCAGTTGCGCGCCCTCGACCGTGTCCGAACTCATATGTTCGCGCTTCGCCACGGAATAGGGCAGGCCGCGGCCGAGCAGGCGCCCCATGCGACCGTTACGGCCCGCCTGGCAGGTCACATAAAGATCGCCGGAGCCGGCCAGCCCCAGCACTGTTTCGACCTTTCCACCCAGGGCTTCGACCAGAATCGCCATCTCGGCGAGGGACTGCGAGAAAAGTGACGAGGCTAGGTTGTGCATGAGTGCGCCATTGGGCGCCTTGCCGTCGCGCTCGAGCAGCCCGACGGGAGCTCCAACGGCGAGTGTGTAGAAATTCTTGAAAGCGGCGCAGATCTCGACGCCGACGAGATCGGATGACGATCGCGCATGATAGAAAGGCGCGTGCAGAATGCGGGACGCCGCGGCGACCTGGTCGGGATCATGCCCGGCCACGATCACAGAGGTGTCGCGCTGCGCCGCCAGTTCGCCGGCAATGCACGGTCCGCCGACGGCCATCGCCGGGACCGACAAGCCAGTGCGTTGCTCGATCTCGCGGGCAAGCAGATGTGGCAGGATTTCCACGCCTTCGTCGCTTGCCGCAAGCCCTTTCGTAATCATCAGTATCGGCACGGGCGACTTGATGCTTTCTGCAATGCGGTCGATCGCCCAAGGAATGCCGGCCGACGAAACGCCGAGTACAAGCAGATCGGGTCCATCGTTCATCGCCGCCCCGAATTCGGTCCAGGAACAGGCGGTTACCACATCAGGCAGAGTGATGTTGAGGCGTGGATGATGACTTGTGCTAGCCACCGAGCCGACGATCTCCTCATCGAGATGGGTCCCGACAAGAGTGATGCGGTTACCAGCGTGAGCGGCCGGAAGCGTCATGGCAGAGCCCATGACGCCGGCGCCGAGGATGATGATCCGCGCCATTCAGCTTCTTCCCTTGTCCAGCCGCTCGCCGCTGCCTTGGTCGAACAGGTGGATTCGCTCAGGCGCCGGCTCCAGATGGATCACAGCTCCAGGAGAGAGCTCCATGCGATCATGCAGCACCGAGCAGATCGCGGTGTTGCCCATGCTGGCAAAGATGTGGATTTCGGGGCCAGTCGGCTCGACAACCGTAATCTTCGCCGGAATACCGCGCCCGTCGGCCACTGGTCGAAGATGTTCGGGGCGAATGCCGTAGATCACCTTTTGGCCGGGCCGAACCGCAGCCCCTGGCGGCAGCGGGAGCGATAGCTCGTCGGTCCGCACCACCCAGGCGTCGCGCTCGGAAGCCACCTCGCCATGGAACATGTTCATTGCGGGCGAGCCGATGAAGGAGGCGACGAAGAGGTTTGCCGGCCGATCATAGACATCGAGCGGGCGCCCGATCTGCTCGATATGGCCGTCGCGCATGATGACGATGACATCGGCCATGGTCATGGCCTCGATCTGGTCATGCGTGACATAGACGGTGGTGGTCTTCAGCCGCTGGTGGAGCTCCTTGATTTCGGTGCGCATCTGCACGCGCAGCTTGGCATCGAGATTGGACAGCGGCTCGTCGAACAGGAACACAGTTGGATCCCGCACGATGGCGCGACCCATGGCGACGCGCTGCCGCTGGCCGCCCGAAAGCTGGCGAGGGTACCGTTCCAGATAGGGGGTCAGGTTGAGGATCGATGCCGCCCATCCGACCTTCTGTTTGATTTCTTCGGTTGGGCGTTTCTTCAACTGCATGGAAAAGGCCATGTTGTCGAAGACGGTCATGTGCGCGTAAAGAGCGTAGTTCTGGAAGACCATCGCGATGTTGCGGTCTTTGGGGTGGAGCGTGTTGACGACCCTGTCGCCTATGGCGATCTCACCGGATGTGATGGGCTCGAGACCGGCTATCATGCGCAACAGCGTGGACTTGCCGCAGCCGGACGGCCCCAGCAGAACGACGAACTGGCCATCCTCGATCGAGAGATCGAGTCCATCGATAATAGAGAGGGCGCCATAGTCCTTCTTTATGTTGCTGATGGTGACAGACGCCATAAATTGCTACCCTTCGATTGCCCTTGCCGGTTGGATCCCATTTTCGCCATGCGAGCCATTGGCGATCGGATGCGCTCTCACCGTTCGCTCTCCAGAAACTCTTCCAAGAGTCCTGCATCGCCGGCCAGATTGATGAAGGACCATCGACCGCGGATTTCCCGCGAATAGCGAACGGCATCGTGCCAAAGCGCGCGCGGCAGGCCTAGTTCCGCGCCGGTGACCGGCCCCCCGGCAGCCTTGAGTGCTGCCTCCATGCCGGCGACCGGCATTGCCATGGGCCGAACCTCCTGGCGCAGGGCTGGCCAGATTTCCGCAAGCCTGCGGTTGAAGGTTTCCGCCTGGCTGGCGTCGAGTGCCGTCTTCTTCGTCTCGGCAATGCAAAGTGGTCCAAGCTGCGCGCCATAGCGGGCCAGCATCGCCGCTTCGTCGATGGCGGTCGGCTTCACCCGCGGCGGCTCTTTCATGTCCAGCAGCCGCGCTTGCAGACGCGCCATGACCAGCGAGGCAACCCCCACCTGCTGGCCGTGCGTGGTGCCGGGATGACGCTCTCCCGCGAACATGTCGACCCAATGGGAAATCTGGTGCTCTCCCATGGACCCGGGATGGGAAACGCCGGCAAAGCACACGCCCATCGAGCACAGCGTCAGGACGCGCTGGAGATGTCCGACAGCGGTGACGTCATGCCTGGCAAGGCCAGGCGCATGGGCCAGCATCGGCTCCTCATCGCCCGCCTGCAGCAGGTAAGGCACCTCGGAATAGTAAGTGTCGAACAGCCGATGCGAAGCCCACCAGTCGATCTGGGCGGTGGAGCGGCAGAGGCTGTCACCAAGCCCGGCGGCGCTGAGCCAGGCGGGCGCTGCGGCCGACACGCCAAGGTCCAGGAAGATGCCCCGGGGCGCGTGTGAGGGCAGCGAGATCTTGAGCCCGGAGGCCAAGGTCACTGACGCTGTCGAGGCGCCGTAGCCATTCATCGAGGCTGCCGTGCCGAAGACGGCATAGGGCCGCTCGTCGAGGAAGGTTGCATGCTTGCAGCTGTCGTTGAGGACACCGGATCCGACGGCCACGACCCCGTCGGCGTGACGCGTCTTCTCCCTGACCATCTGGATCATTGCCTCATCGCAGTCGAGGCCGTCAGGCAGCACGATTTCATCGATGTCAGCGATAGCACGCAGCGCCTTCGCGACGCGCCTGCCCATCACCTCGACGGTGTTGATATCCGACACAACAGCGATGCGGCTGCCTAGCTTCAGCGGCGCAACGAGATCCGCCTCGCGGCCTTCCGTCGTCTCGAGCAATTCGATCGTCTGGAACGGCAGGACCGCGGCCGCGCCGGTCTTGGGATCTGTCCAGCGTCCCGCGACAACGTCCTCGATCAACGCGTTCCAGTTGGTCGTTTCAGCCATGATCGGCCTCCATGAAGGCCGCGAGGCGCTGGTTCCAGGCTGAAAGCGTTGGCCAAAGATCGGCATGGATCGCAAGAAGTTCGGCGTAGAGCGCGGCCCGTTTCGTGTCCGGTTCGAAGGTTTTGGCCGGCTCGCTGGCCATTGCGAGCGACGCTTCGGCGATGGTGGAAAACCAGCCCACCCCCTTTGCCGCCGCCATCGCCGCGCCAAGCGAGGAGGCTTCCACCGTCGTCGAACGTTTTACGGGGCGGCCGAGTGCATCCGCCAGAATCTGCATCCACAGGTCGGACTTCGCTCCTCCGCCGATGGCTATGAACTGGTCGATAGTCTGGGCGGCAGCCGCAGCCGCCCGCTGACTTGTCGCGGCCTGATGCAGCGCTATGCCTTCCAGCACGGCGCGATAGATGTCGCCGCGGCGGCTGGAGCCGGAGAGCCCGGCAATCACACCACGGGCCGCACTATCCCAGTGTGGGTCCATGACGCCCTGCCAGTAGGGCAGGAGCATTATGCCGCCTGCGCCGATCGGGCTGGCAGCGGCTTCGGCCTCGAGCGCCTCCAGGGCATCGCTTGCGCCATGCAGATCGACGCCAAGCATTTCGCGCGCCATCCAGTCGACAAGAAAAGTGCCGGCGCGAAGGCACGTCTCATAGATATAGCCATTGTCGGCGACCGCCATTTCGGTGCGGAAGGCCTGGTCGTGGACGTAGTCCGTGCCGAAACTGCCGGAGACGACCGCCGTGCCGAGGTTGATGTAAGCGCATCGCGCCTGCAACACACCAGCGCCCGTGCCGGCGCATTGACCATCGCCGCCGCCGGCGACGATCGGCGTGCCCTCGCGCAGGCCCGTCGAAATGGCCGCTTCCGAAGTCAGTTGGCCCAGAACGGTGCCGGGCCGCGCCAGGTCCGGCATCATGCGCCGGGCGACGCCCGCTGCCTCCAGTATATCGTTCGACCAGTCCATAGCTCGCATATCGAGTATGCCCATCGGGTCCGCGGATGCGGTGGACGTCACCCACCGGCCGCTCAAGCGAAAGACCAGATAGCCGTGGACTTCGGCCATCCGCTCCACCCGGGCAAAAATCTCGGGCTCTTCCTCGCGAAACCAGATCATGCGGTAAAGGCAAGGAATGACGTCCAGCGGCTTGCCGGATATTGCGTGGACGCGTGCCGCGCCGAAGCTCTCGCCGAAGCGCCGTGCTTTGCCACGGGCGCGCTCATCGAGCCAGAGCGTCGCCGGCCCGACCGCTTCGCCTTGCTCGTCGAAAAGGCCGAAGCTCTCGCGTTGGTTGGCAATCGCAAGGGCGGCAATGCGTGCCGGCGAAACTGTTGCCGCGACCACACGAAGCGCCGTGACCGTCGAGGCCCACCATTCGGCCGGATCCTGCTCGAAATAGCCCGAACGCGGGTTGGACATTGCAAGCGGTGCACGACCTTCGGCCACGGCCAGACCATTGCGGTCCCAGGCGATCGCCTTGGTTGCCGAGGTCGAGGAATCAATGCCGATGACGAGATCAGGAACCATTGCCGCCACGTTGCCAACGGGCGAGGGCGGCCGAAGCCGCCTTCGCCCAAATCACCGACTAGCCGCTAAAGACCGGCGTCCTTGACTTTGCCGTCGACAATGCCGGCAATGGCATCGAGACATGCCTTGGCATCGCCGCCATAGTCTTGGCCCGTAAGCAATTTGCCGAGTTCAACCGGAATGTCGTTGTTCGACAAATCCGCCCAGATCGGCATGTCCGGCTCCGATCCCATCTGATTGTCGATCGTGTATTTGATCGCGTCGAAATGGCGTGTCGTTCCGGGCCCGACAACGGCCTTTGCCTTGACCCGAGGATCTGTAAAAGACGAATTGCGCATCGGCGACGCGCCGCCGCCGAGCGTCGATACCCGCGCCATGACATCCTTCGAGCAGACCCACTGCATGAACAGCCATGCCGCTTCCTTGTTCTTGGAATATTGCGACAGCGAAATCGTCGAGCCGCCCTGGTGACCGACGGCCGGGATCTCATTGAAGCCGCAATCGGCGGCGGCGCGACGACCAGGAACCTCCTTGGGCGCGGGCAGGGCCTCGAACAGGCCTTTGACCTTGGAATCGTTGGCGTCGAAGCCGGGGAAATCTTCGCCCCAGGTGATTGCCATGGCGGCCTGACCCTGTGTCAGTGCCTGTCCCTGCCCGTCCCAGGTCCAAGTCGTCGCCGACGGCGGCGAGTTCTTGACCAGCTCCTGATAGAATTTGAGCCCGGCCACGCCGCGTTCGTCATTGCCGACAAACTTCTTGTCTTTGTTGAAGATCGAACCGCCATGGCCCCACAATGCGAAAGTCCAGTCGCATTCCAGCGAATAGTGGCCGGACTTCGCCTGGCACGCGGTGCCGAAGATGCCGTTGCTTTTTTCTGCCTCTGTGAGCGCCTGGACGGCCTTGAGGTAGGCGTCGAGGTCTGTCGGCAGGGCAATGTTGTGTTTGTCGAAAAGATCCTTGCGGTACATCAGGATGAAGATCGGAATATCGAATGGAATTCCGCACTGTTTGCCGTTGTACATGGCGATGCCGTCGACCAGCGGCTTGGAGAAATCGTCCCAGTCGAAGTTGGGCATCGCCAGTTCTTTGTTCTGGTCGTAATACTCGCGCGGATCGACGACATCCTGGGCAAATGTCGCCATCCAGGACTGGTCGAGATAGTAGACGTCGTAGGTGCCAAGCTGGCCCTGTACGTCTTGCGTCGCCTTGGCGAGAACCTGCTCCAGCGGCACGATCTCGACTTCCACCTCAATGCCGGTTGCCTTGGTGAATTCACCCGCGACAAGCTGGTTGGCAACAATCGTTGGCGGCGTCGCTTCCGAAGTGTAGCGGATTTTGGTGCCGGCATATGGTTTGCCGACGTCGGTCAGCCACTTCAGCATGTCGGCGTCCTGGGCGCGGGCTTCTTCAACCCCGAGGCCCAGCATCCCCCGATTGGTGCGGCCACCACCTAGCATGGCCGATCCGAAGGCGGAAAAGCCGACACCGGCGAGCGCCATCTTCCTCATGAAGTCGCGTTTGGTTATCCGGCGCGCCGTAAAGTCATTGCAGGTATCGGCGACGAATGTCTTCTTGTCGTGTTCACTGAAGCTCATGATCGTTCCTCCATTGCGTTTTTGTCGTCGTTCTTCTCGTCTGCGCCTCACTCCTTCAGCGATCCGAGGGTGAGGCCGCGGACCAGATGCCGTTGAACCAGCAGGATAAAGATGAAGCTGGGTATGATCGCGGACGTGCCGAGCGCTGTGATGTAGCCCCACTCGGTCGCGGTCGATGTGACAAAGGTCGAGATCTTCACCGGCACAGTGCGGATCGACGTTGTCAGGAACAATGAGAGCAGGAACTCGGTCCACGAAAAGATGAAACACAGCACGGCCGTCGCAGCGATGCCGCCCTTGACCATGGGAAGGACCACGCGTCGGAACGTCTGCCAGCGCGTCGCGCCGTCAATCAGCGCCGCTTCATCAACCTCGCGCGGAACATCGTCGAAGAACGACTTCAAAAGCAGAACCGCCAGCGGCAGGTTGATCAAACTGTGAACGAGGACGAGGCCCGTATAGGTATCGCGCAAGCCGAGATCTCGGAACATGAAAACGATTGGAATGACGATCGCGATTGGCGGCATGAAGCGCTGCGAGAGAATCCAGAACAGGAAGGACTGCTGGCCGCTGAACTGCATTCGCGACAGGCAATAGGCGGCCAGCGTGGCCAGCAGCAGCGTCAGCGCCGTCGATCCGATGGCTATGATGGCGCTGTCGAGCAACGACTGGCGGGAATCGTAGGAGCTGGCGCCACCCTTGATCACCCCGGCCGCCTCGCCGCCCTGTTCCATGCCGATGTCGACGCGTGAGACGCCAAGCAACGTCACGCGGTAATTGTCCGGCGTCGGCGTGAAACCGGTGTAGACCGGTCCGCTGCGGTCGAAGATCGCCGAATAGGGTTTGATGGACGACAGCGCCCACCACGCGATCGGGAACATGAAGATCGCCACCACTAGGACGGCGAGGACGTCGCGGGCGATCGTTTGGGCGCGCGACGACTCCATCAGAACCTCACCTTGAACAGCCTGACGAAGAGGTTCGACACGACGATCAAGACGACGAGCACGATCAGCGACAGGGTTGCGGCATAGGGGAAGTCTCCGGTGAAGTAGATACGGCCAGCGTAGAACGAAAGCGTCTCGGTGGCCGTGCCTGGCCCGCCGGCGGTGATGATGTAGACGTAGTCGTAGATGCGAAAGAGATCGACGCCGCGGATCAGTACCGCGACCGCTATCACCTTGCGCAGCATCGGCAATGTGAGCCGCAAGAACGTCTGGATGCCGTTTGCACCGTCGATCGCGGCTGCCTCGAAAGGTTCCTTCGGCAGCGCCCTGAGCCCTGCCAGGATGATGAGCACCATGAACGGCGTCCATTGCCATATGTCTGCCAGCAGGATCGCCGCCAATGCGGTTCCGGGCTGCGTCAGGATCGGCTGTGCCGGCGAGATCAGGTCGAGGGCATAGAGGTAGAACGACAGGACGCCGAAAGAGCCGTCCTGCATCAGCAGGAACATCATTCCGGTCACTGCAGGCGGCACTACCAGCGGCAGTGTCATCAGCGCCCGCAGCACGCCGTAACCTTTGCGATCGGTGTCAAGCAGAAGCGCGATGAGGATGCCGAGCGCAAGCTGAACCGCAAGCGCGACGAAGGTGTAGATCAGCGTGGTTTCCAGCGAATGCCACATACGCGCATCCGAGAAGGCGCGCGTCCATTGGTGGAGCCCGGCGAAGTCGAGCTGCCGGGAGACGACATTGCGTTTGTGAAACGACAGCCAGACTGAATAGGCGAGGGGATAGATGCCGAAAACGAGAAGCATCACCGTGATCGGCGCGAGCCAGGGGAAAGGATGCTCGGCCGTCATGAACCGGGGAAGGGCCCATCTGGGCGCTTCGCGGGTCACGGTCACCGTGCTCACGCGCAAATCTCTGCTCGGTCACACAGACGCATCGGCCTTCTCCCTATCGGCCAGATTGTGCCAACTTGAACTTTTGTAAGTTTGTTGTGCCTTTTGTTAAGAACGTGTCGGACGGCCGCCGAATTGTCAAGTCGGTTCCGTCAGCGCTCCAGGGATTTGCTCGTGGTCCCAGAGGATGCCGTGATCGCCGGGTATGGAGTTGTTTTTGGAGGCAGCGCCGCCGGCAAATGCCGTGTACAGCATCAAAAGCGCTCAGGGCCGCCGTCAGCCAGCCTTGGCTGCCCAAGAACTACGCAACGCATCGAGGAGATCGGGAGGACAACCCGGGGGCTTTTGGAACTCCCCTTAATCCGGCAACAAGATCTGAAGCTTTACGTCCGCGGGCCGGGCTTCGACTGCGCGGTCGAAGGCGGTGATGGAATCTTCGAAGGGGAAGGTCGCCGAAATGAGTGGCTTTAGGTCGACCCGGCCCGACCCCATCAGCGCGATTGCCCGCTCATATTGGTGGGCATATCGGAACACAGTCTCGATGCGGACTTCCTTGGTCGAGGCGGTGGCGACATCGAATGCGATCGGCGCCACCGGCAGGCCGACCACCACTACCGCGCCACCGGGCCGCGGCAGATCGAGCAGGGTCTCCCATGCCTTGGACGAGCCCGAGCATTCAAACACCACGTCGGCGCCCCAGCCATCGGTCAGGCGCTTTAGCTCCGCCGCCAGGTTCTTGTCGCGGACGTTGATCGGGATCACGCCTTGATAGCCGCCGGCGATGTCGAGCTTGGGTTGGGCGAGATCTGCAACAACGGCGCGGGCGCAGCCGCCGGCGAGCGCCGCGATCGCCACCATCGTGCCGATCGGCCCTGCGCCAATCACCACCGCCGTGTCGCCCGGCGCGATCTTTGCTTTGGCAGCCGCCTGCATGCCGACAGCGAAGGGCTCCACCATGGCGCCTTCGGCGAAGCTGACATTGTCGGGCAGTTTGAAAGTGTAGTTGGCGGGGTGGACGACATAGGGCGTCAGCACGCCGTGGATCGGCGGCGTTGCCCAGAACCTGACCGCTGGATCGATGTTGTAGAGGCCGAGCCGGCTCGCCCGCGAATTGGGATCGGGGATACCCGGCTCCATGCAGACGCGGTCGCCGACCTTCAGATGCTCGACGCCTTCCCCCGTTTCGACGACGGTGCCGGCGGCTTCATGGCCCAAGACCATCGGCGCTTCGACCACGAACGGGCCGATGCGGCCATGCGTGTAGTAGTGCACGTCGGAGCCGCAGATGCCCACCGTATGGATCTTGATGCGAACTTCGCCCGGGCCGACGGTCTGTGGCAGATCGATGTCACGCAGCTTGAGTTCGTGCTGGCGTTCAAGGACAAGGGCGCGCACGTTCGTCATCGACGTAGTCTCCTCTAAAACTTATTGTAGGGCCTTCGTGACCTTACTTGCACTGGGCGCGTTCATCATAGCCGCTCGTTCACGGCTTCAAAATCCAGCTCGGAAAACAGGGGTGTTGCCTGATTCCGACTATCCGTACCAACTTCCCGGCCAAAGGACTTTGAAGGCCGGCCATGCCGCTGCCGAATGCCCTCGGCGGAATGAAATAGTCGTTCGCCCCGAGACTCCCCACTCCCCAGCCTCCAAGCCAGCAGGCCGGCATCGGTCAGTCATCAACAGGGGTCCAGCAGGTGCGTGATACCCGACGCTACATGCCATGGAACGCTTGCCCAATCCGCTTCTGGTCGATGCGGCCCACCAGGTGAACGCCAGAAGTTCCCGGTTCGCTTCCCGCCCATAATGCTGCCGGCGGCTATGCGCTTCATTAACGTCATTCTCCATTCGAAGCTCAGGCCGGAAGCTGCCGTGCGTAAGACGCCAGGTCATTGCCCGCCGCGGATAAGTTTGCAGCTGGACAATATTGGCCAGCCGGGCGATCCCGGCATTTGGCGTTGCTTCGGCGAGTCAATACTGAGCCTGCGCTTACGCGCCATCCTTCTCGACAAGACCAACGGCTGGACCCGATCGAGTGCAAACGGGTTCAGTTGGTGCTGGTTGTGGCGGTGAACCCGCACTGCTTCTGTTCCATATCGATCTGCTTCGTGATGCGGACGGCGTTCTGTGCGTAGGCCTCCGTCACGGAGCCACTATTCACAGTCTTGTCCTTCAGCGGGCTCACGCCTGCGCAGAGGTGGAAAACATGCGGCTCGGTGGACTTCGCGGCTCCGTTTTCGGGCGCGATCCAGTAGACGACATCCTGACCGGCGGGGTGGCTCGCGTCCCGCGTCGCCGCCGCCACGGCGGCGGTGTCCGTCGCGATCGCCTGCGCCTGAGCGGCGACATCGGGCGAACAGGCGGTGGTGGGCTGCCCCGACCTGATCTGGGCTGCGCATGCGTTCATATCCTGGGTGTACTGTTCGACCGACGGGGGTTTGAAACTGATCCCCATGACCGTCGCGAGCACGGCCAGCGCGGCGCCGACGCCGCCGGCAACCTTCTTGGTCCGCGGATCCATGTTTTTGTCGGTGAGGATCAGGAAAACCAGCGGGAGGAAGGCAATCAGTGTGATGATTGCGCCGAGCTGGTTTTGGAAGAAGAACCTGGCCGCGTCGGATGCACGAGCCGGATCGTGCCTGTTGGCCGCCTTCCATAGCAAGTTGCCGGCGATTGCGAAAATCGCGATGCCGACCAGAAGGCCGATGACCAGCGGCAGGTGTCCCTGGTCGAACTTGTTCTGGCGAAGCAGCATAATTCCGTAGATCTCGCCGCCAATGGCGACGATCCACGAGAGTACGGCGAAAAGGCGAAGACGCGTGGCGGAGGACTTCTGGCCCTGCGTCGCTTGCCAATCCTTGGTAACGTCTGGCTTGTTGTCGGTCATTGACCAGATCCCCTGATATCGACACTTCTGCGGGCGGCGTTAGACCAGAAGGCCAACCCGCCCTGCGCAGCGTCATTGAACGAGCGTCACCTGCCTTAGCGACACGGCGAAAATGTGAGCGCCACGGCAGGCCTCATCTCCATTCATGATTCATATTGCGCATGAGTGAGTCCGTCCATACCCACGCAGGCAGACGCCTATGCGGCGATGGCTTCGTTCTTATTAATCTCTGGCTCGAACTTGACGCTGCCTTCCCTCGCTTCCCGGCGGCGGTCGCGCCATTCCCGACACCAGCCGAAGCGAAGTGACGAGCCATTTTGAACGAGACAGTTCTAACGAGACAAACATTGCGGCAAGATCGACGCGGATAGCGGCTGTGGTGTTGGCTTGCATGCTGACCTCCAGGTGATGTTTGGCGACTTCACTCTGGCAGAGCGCTGGTCGCGATTCAGTCGCCGCATGGACGCCAAGCTTGGCCCCGACCCATCTGCATTGATAATAATGCAGATTTGCATTGTCTTATCGCGATGAACAGGAATGTTTAACATGACAACGTCGACAGTGACGACAAGGGGACAGGTGACGTTCCGCAAGGACGTGCTGCAACATCTGGGCATCAAACCGGGCGAGAAGATCGAGCTTGATCTGCTGCCCGATGGTCGGGCGGAATTGAGGGCTGCACGGGCAAAGGGGTCGTTCCGGGACCTCCACGGGTTCCTCAGAGGCAAGACGAACGGCCGGGTGCTCAGCATCGAGGAGATCAACGAGGCAATGGCGGAAGCGGGCGCTGTGGCCGGGTCCGGCGAGGAATGTGGGTTACGGCCGACACGAATGTGCTGCTGCGCGCCTATGTCGCCGATGATGAGGGGCAGGCGGCCATTGCCGTCGACCTGCTGGCCAAAGCGGACATCGTGGCCGTGAGCTTGAAGGCCTTGTGCGAGTTCGCCTGGGTTCTGGCCCGGCAGTACCATACAGAGCGCGAAACTTTGCCGCGGCGATCCGGGCTTGCTGAACACCGCGAATGGTTGTCGTCAGCCGGGCGGCAGTTGAGGCAGGGCTGTCAGTCCTCGATGCCGGCGGCGATTTCGCGGACGGCGTGATCGCTTTTGACGGCGGCTGGCTTGGCGGGGAGACTTTCGTCTCGTTTGACCGGAAGGCCGTCAAACTGCTCTCGGCGCAGGGACAATCCGTACAGCTTCTTTTCTAGCACTCGCCTTAACGGCGCTTAGCCTAAAACTTCGACTGCACGCACAGCTTGCGGACTTGCGAAAATCTCGCCTCGGGTCACATTTGGACCAAAGGCAACAGGCGAAAAGATGAACAAAATTGACACTTTGATCCACCGAAGAGCTGACGATCGCCGGAAGACCGCGCAAGCCTGTGTATCGCGTATTCTCCGGAACGCCAAAGCCCGCGGCGTCGATATCTCTGTTGTCGGATCCCTCGCGAAAAACCGTTTCCGCGTCCATTCGGACGTAGATCTGCTGGTGCACGGACGCACTGATCCCGCGCGCCGGGCCATGGTAGAGCGCTTGGTGGCAGACCAGCTTCGGGGAACGAACATTCCTTATGACCTGATCTTTGCCTCAGACGTTTCGTCCGAACGAGTGCAGGAATTGCTTAATGACAGCGTTTAAGCATCCGGCATTCGCAAAACTGTCGTCAAAAATCGACCGCGCTGCGAAGGAACTGCAGCAAATCGAGGAATATCTGGCGGCTCATCGGAGTGAGCTGTCACGCGGCGAATGGGGCGCCGTCGCAGCAGTTTCGCTGGGAGTCCACAATGTCTACACCGGCATCGAGGACATCCTGCTCAGCCTCTCCAACGACATAGACGGCCTCGTTCCCCAAGGACCTACGATGCACCAGGACGTGCTCGATCAGATGTCGGCGGAAATTGCAGGCATCCGGCCGGCTGTGCTCGACCCCGAGCTTTATCGGTCCCTGAGTGCGTTAAAGGGATTCCGTGACCTGGTGAGGCATCGGCACGGTTTTGACCTGAAAACAGCCAAGGTGCAGGAAAGCCTCGACAGGGTAAAGGAGGCATTTCCGTCTTTGGTCGAAGCCATTGTTTACTTGGAAAGCACCCTTACTGAGGAAACACGCACGACAGTGATGGCGGCGGCGACGGCTCAGGCGGCGGGCATCTGGTGGTCCCTGAACCAATGGCTCAGTCGTGCGCGCCTGAAGAGGTTCTGCGGGCGTTGACCCCTGAGAACTGTCGGCTGGTGGCGCTGATCCATCGGTATCGACCGCAAAGCATCACGGAACTGTGCAGGTTGGCGGCGCGTCCGCAGCCGAACGTATCCCGCTCCTTGGCGGCCCTTGAGCGGGCGGGAATTGTCTCAATGGCGGGCTCCAGGCCGAAGAGACCCGAACTCGCCGTGCAACGAGTCACGATCGACCTCGCTGAGCTTTAGAATGGCCGATGCGAGGTCGACGATTCGTGGAGACAAATCGCCGGACCATCATCTTTGCTGCGCGATGGGTGACAGGGGCAAAAGTCGATCAGTGGGTTGCGAAACCGCCGCTGACCAGGTTTGGCAAGTACTGGACGTGAAGCCGCATTTGCGCAGGGCTCGGCGTCCCGGAAGCATCGCGGATGCCTGCGCAGTGACTGCGTCCTTGTTATAGCCGGCATCGCCAACAATCGCCCAGCCTGGCCCGTATGGCTTGCTGGCAACGCTGCGCCAGCGAGCGGCCTCTCGCGCCTTGCTGCGCCAAGACCGTCGGCGAAGGCAGGCCATCCCGGCTCCGATCAAGAGCCCCGCGCGCCAGCCGGCCCACCAAGGTTGCCGCGATCACCCTTGATGTCGTAGAGCCTACGGTCGGCGGTTAAAATTGGTGGAGAAGAATATATGCCAGAGCACCCGAAACTCGTCTCGACTGCCAAGTCGCATGGCGGCGCCCAGCATGTTTACTCTCATCTCTCGACGAGCTGCTCGTGCGAAATGACGTTTGCCATTTTCGTGCCTCCGCAGGCACGGGAAAGCCGTTGCCCCGTGGTGTGGTACCTCTCCGGACTCAGCTGCACCCATGCGAATGTAATGGAAAAAGGCGAATACAGACGTATTGCCGCCGAACTTGGCTTGATCGTTGTCTGTCCCGACACCAGCCCGCGTGGTGCCGACATTCCGGATGAAAAGGACAATTGGCAGTTCGGCAGCGGCGCCGGTTTCTACCTCGACGCGACGCAAGAGCCGTATGCCAAGAACTATCGCATGTATTCCTATATCGTCGAGGAGCTGCCAGCCGTGATCAGGCGCGAATTTCCCGCCGATATGGCGCGCCAGTCGATCTTCGGCCATTCGATGGGCGGGCATGGCGCGCTGACGATCGCACTGAACAATCCCGCGCGTTTCAGAAGTTGCTCGGCCTTTGCGCCGATCGTGCAGCCAAGCACAGCCGGCTGGTCGAAGCCGGCTTTCGAAAAATATCTCGGCCTGGATGAGGCCTCGTGGCGGCGCTACGATGCCACTTCGCTCATCGAGGATGGACACCGTTTCCCGGAATTCCTGGTCGATCAGGGAACGTCAGACGGTTTCCTCCAGGAGGGCCTCAGGCCTTGGCTGCTCGAAGACGCCTGCTCCAAGGCAGGCATTCCGTTGAAATTGCGGATGCAGGACGAATACGATCACTCCTATTTTTTCATTTCGACATTCATGCATGACCATATGACGTGGCATGCCGAACGGCTTTCACGAGGGTAGGCCGTAGGAATAGGTCGGCAGTCAGGCGGGCTCCGTGACGACGCCGATGCGCCGGTAGACGAATGGTTCGTCCTTCGAAGGAACCGTCGCAGCGCGCTGGGCCTCGTCGATCAGCATTGCCATGCGCGCATGGATCGGCGATTTCGCGCAAGCCGGGTCCGCCGCGGCGGCATCGCCGGCGATTGCCATCGCCTGGCAGCGACAGCCGCCCCAGTCGATCTCGCGCCGCTCACAGTTGCGGCAGGGCTCCTGCATCCAGTCCGTGCCTCGAAAGGCATTAAATGCCGGGGAATCGGTCCAGATCGCGGCCAGGCTTCGTGATCCAAAACGCTCGAAGCCGAGCGACGGTATGGTCTGTGCGGCATGGCATGGCAGTACGGTGCCGTCTGGCGTCACCATGAAGGCGTCGCGCGCCCAGCCGCCCATGCACGGCTTGGGATAGATGGCGAAATAATCCGGCGTGACGAAATCGATGTTCATGATGCCGGTGAGGCGTTCGCGCGCCGCCGCGACGATCTCCGCCTGGCGGTCGACGGCAACACGCTCGGGCATCAGTTGATCGCGATTGGTCAGCGCCCAGCCGGCGTACTGCACGTTGGCGATCTCGAGACGCTCCGCACCCAGCGAAAGGGCCAGATCGATGAATTCCGGTACCTCCTCGATATTGTGGCGATGGATCGGCGCGTTGATGGTAAGCGGCAAGCCGGCCGCGCGAGCGCGGCGTGCCGTTTCCAGCTTCTTTTCGTGGCTGCCCCTGTGATTGCCGATGCGCTCGGTGGTCGCCGGCCGTGCACCTTGAAAGCTCAGTTGCAGATGGTCGAGCCCGGCTTCGGCAAATGCCTCGATGCGGCCATCCGCAATGCCGACACCGGCGGTGATCAGGTTGGTGTAGACGTCGCGCGCCGAAAGCCCGGCGATCAATTGCTCGAGATCGCGACGCAGCGTCGGTTCACCGCCGGACAGATGCACCTGGAGAACGCCAAGGTCGGCCGCCTGCGAGAACAGGTCGAGCCAGCTCTGCGTGTCGAGTTCGCGATTGGCCTTCAGCAATTCGAGCGGATTGGAACAATAGGGGCATTGCAGCGGGCAGCGATGCGTCAGTTCCGCCAGCATGCCGATCGGGGGGAGAGGGGGCTCGCTCATAGCTTCACCAGCAGCTTGTCCGACCATTCCTGCAGGAAGGCGACGACATCGGCCGCCACAGCCTCCTGTTCGGCATCATAATCTGCGGCAAGGCCGGCAATGATGTGGCCGACCGTGGACCGTCCGTCGCAGCGGCGCAATATGTCGAGGCTGATCTCGTTTGGCCAGAACACCTTTTCGGGCGACAGCACGGCGAACGCCTGGCGCACGGGGTCATACTGTATGCGCACGTGCTTCGGCAGCGATGGAACCGACTGCAGCGACACCATGACTCTTTCGCGCAGTGCCATCATTGGGCTGCCTCCGGACGGAAGGCGCCGGGCGGGATATTGCCCGGCTCGCCATAGGCGTGTTGAAGCGCGTCGAGCATGGCCCAGAGTATATCGCATTTGAACACCAGTGCATCGATCACCTGCTGCTGGCGTTCCGCCGTGTCGGCATGTTCGAGCACATAGGCGAGCGCGAAGTCGGCGTCGCGCGAGGCCTGTTCGGGCCGTCGGGTGAAATAGGCCAGCGTGTCCTCGGTGATATAATCGTATCTGGCCAGCATCGCGGGTACCCGCTCGCCGATGATGAGCGGCGAGAACATCTCGGTCAGCGACGACGCGACCGCCTCCAGCAGGGTCCGGTTCGTGCAAAAGGAGAGGTAAGCGCCAACCGCAAAACGTGTCGCCGGCAGGGCCAGCCTCTCGCTCTTCACCGCGTCGGCATCGAGACCGAGCGAGGTCGCCAGGTGCAACCAGCGCGCAATACCGCCGCTCCAGCCGTCTTCGCCGTCATGATCCTCGATGCGTTTGCGCCAGGCGGCGCGAAACGCCGGATCCTCGGCATGCGCGAGGATCATGGCATCCTTGCGCGGAATGACAGCCTGATAGCAATAGCGGTTCAGCGCCCAGGCCTGCATCTCGGTCCTCGACAGCGCACCGCTGGTCATCCTGTGATGGAAAGGATGGCGGTTGTGATAGCGCTCGGCACCGACCTGCCGCAGCACGGCTTCGAGCTCGCTTGAGGACAGGCCGTTGCTGGCTGCGTCGTGGAAATCACTCAAAATTCCATCTCCATCCCGTCGCGGGCCACTTCCCAGCCAGCCGCTTTGACTGCTGCCTGCTCGGCAGAATTCTCGTCCAGAACAGGATTGGTGTTGTTGATGTGGACGAAGACACGGCGGCCGATCCTCACATCGGCCAAGCCGGCGATCGACCCCGCGTCTCCCGACATTGCCAGATGCCCCATGCGCGCACCGGTCTTTTGGCCCACGCCGGCAGCAATCATCTCGTCGTCGGTGAAGACCGTGCCGTCGAACAGAAGGCATGCGGCATCGGCTAGACGCGTGCGCAGGGTCGCATCGATGCGGGCGCAGCCGGGGATGTAGAAGGCGGAGCCGCGACTGCCGGCACCGGCGATACGGACGCCGATCGTGTCGCCGGCATCGGAGCTGAAATTGGCATCCGGCTGGCCTCTTTCTTCGAGATAGAGGGCTATCTTCCCGGGCACGGGAAAGCTCTCGACAGCCACCCCGGTGTCGTGGCCGTCTGCGTCGCAGATCGACAGTTCTTGCGCCGGCGGCAAGATGCGTCGCGGCACGAGCGCCGGATCGAGGACATTGAAAATCGAATTCGCCTTCAGCGTCGCCAGAACCTGTGTCGTTGCATAGATAGCGAAAGGCTGCCGCTCACGCAGGCTGAGCAGGCCGGCCACATGATCGACATCGGCATTGGTCAGCACCACCGCGCGAATAGGTGTCGAGCGCAGCGGCGCATCGTGCACGGGCTGCAATTCAGGCGTTGCCGCGATCTGCTGGCGAATGTCGGGCGAGGCGTTGAACAGAACCCAGCCGAGTCCATCCGCCGACGCGGCGACACTCGATTGGGTTCGTGAATGCACGCCAGCTACCCCGGTGCGAGCCGCACGGCTCAGACGATAATTGCAGTTCCATTGCGGAAAGCCGCCGCCGGCCGCCGATCCGATGATTCTCAAACGCATGAAAACGCCCGCCCCGCGGCTTCTCTGACCAGCAGCCAATTTGCAGCCGCAAAAAACGGCCCGCCCGCTTTGCGCACCTCAAACTCTTTCACGAAAATCCCATGCGGCAAGGGGATGCGTGCCCCTGTTGCCAGGGACACGCACCTCTGCGGCCTACTTCTTGGGAGTAATTTCAGCAGGCAGATAGCGCGAAATTTCAAAGCCCGCAGCAACCTGACACATGGTCGGTTTTGTCCAGCTCTTCTTCATAACATTTCTCCTCTTCTACCAGCCCGAAGGGGCCGATCCGGTGGTTAGCCAACCATTGCAGGGCACCGAAGCAATGGCTCGTCCATCACGTTCTCAAAATGGACAAATGAACGCAAGGTTTTGAAAGACCGAAAAACAAAACTATCGAAAGTAGCTGTAGTCTTCTCTTCAATTGTTCATCGCGTAGGTTTTTCCTCCTCCTGACCCATCCCGACTATTGCGTGATCGGATTGTCGTGCTCGTCGATCAGCGGCACGTTGTAACCCAGCAGAAGCTTGGTGATCTCCGCCTGGTTTTCCCTGATCACCCGGTTGAGCGTCCGTTTCCATTCCTGGTCGGACGGACGTACGCCCATGGTGATGCGGTAGGACATGCGCGAGCCGGTTTTTTCCTTCAGCAGCGGAACAATGGTGACATCGGCTCCGAGTTCCCTGGCATAGTAACCTGCCATCGGCCCCCACAGGACCGCCGCGTCAATCTCGCCGGCGAACATGTCCCTGATCATGACCTCCCCCATGGAAGGAGTGACGCGCGTATCCACCGCGAGTGGATAGATCTTGGCGGTCCGCAGAAGCTTGTTGGCGGCCATGTTGGCGGTTGGCGGCGTGCTTTCGACGACGCCGATTCTCTTGCCGGAAAGTTTCGGGTCTTCGAGCGTCTCGATGCCTTCCATGCCGTTGCCTTTGGGGTATACGAGCACATAGGCGGAGCGATAGTAGGCGTTGGTGTTCTGCACCAGTTCATCGCCTTGGGCGTAGCCCATGATGATGTCGCATCGATTGGCCCCCAGCGTATTGCGCACAAAGCCGGTGACAGTGGGAAACCACGTGTAAGCGACTGATTTCCGCCCCGTCTTCTTGGCAACCAGTTCAGCCAGCTTGTTTTCGAAGCCTTGGCCGTTCTTGTCGGTAAAGGGCATGTTCGAGGGATCGGCGCAGACGCGCAGAATGTCGGGATCGACCAGTTCGCCCGCAGCGCCAAGCCCGGCATTTTGCGCCAGAACATTCGACGGCAGCAAGGCGAGCGCGCCGAGGATCGGCAGAACGACGCGCAGCTTCGATGCAGTGCAGCCGGTCATATCATCCACCCATGCAGGATGCTTCGGCATCCTTGGCTGCCTGAGCCTTGTTTTCGTGCTTGGGCGGCCTGCCGCGGGGTGCCGCGCCATCGGCGCGCGCGCGCAGATAGACGTAGAGATCGTCCAGGTAACAATAGACGTTCTTGTTGTCGCCAAAGGCAGGCATGACGTTTTCCTTGCCGCCGCCGACATTCTTGCGGCCCTCGGCGACGATCGACAGGAACGTGGCGTAATCCATGGTTTTCAGACTATTGACCAAGGCAGGCGCATAGCTCGAACCTGTTGCGTCCTGTCCGTGACAGACATGGCAATCGGAGTGATACCGACGGTACCCGCTGAACGTGTACCAATCGACGGTTCCGTTTTCGATCTTGTAGGTCGGATTTCCGTCCGCATCTAAATATTTGCCCCCTTCTTGCTTCACCGCCTTGGCTTTTTCCATGCTGTCTTCGGCCCTTGCCAGACTTGAGCTGGCCAGAGGCAGCAGGACCAGAGCGAGAGCGGAAACTGCAATGCGAACGATCATTCAGACTCTTCCTTCATTTGCCAGGGACACTGGCTGCCGTCGTGCTCGGCATTAATCGGTGTTGGGTGGGCGCGCAATCGAGAGCCCGGTTCCCGGCTTCGGGTGACCCGGGCTCTCGTTTTCGAACCTAGTCGTAAGGCTCTTCCCGGTTATTAGTCCGGGAGGCCGAAGACGGTGAGCTGGCCGCCCAGCGTCGTATAGTCGGCAAGTGCCGCGTAACCGCCGACGGCACCCAGACCAGCGGTTCCAACGACCGCGGTCTCGTCGCCCTGCGCACGGCCCTGATCGACGGCGCCATGCCAGGCAGCGGCGTTATCGGGCGAAAGCAGCCCCCCTGCCAGACCGATACCCGCCCATCCACCGACGCCGGACAGAACGGCGACGTACTGCTTGCCGTCATGCTCGTAGGTCGTGATGTTGCCGATGATGCCGGACGGGGTCTTGAACTTGTAGAGTTCCTTGCCGTCCTTATCGACCGCCTTGATGTAGCCTTCGAGGGTACCGTAGAAGACGACGTCGCCATCTGTCGCCAATGCGCCCGACCACACCGAGAACTGCTCGGGCTTCGACCAGACGATCTCACCCTTGGCTGCATCCCAGGCAATGAAGTTGCCCATGTTACCGTCACCGCCAGGCGCCGCATACATCGACACGGTGGCGCCCACATAGGGCTGACCGGCGGTGTAGCTCACTTTGTAAGGCTCATAGTCCATGCAGACATGGTTGGTCGGCACGTAGAACAACCCGGTCTTCGGCGAGTAGGCGGCCGGCTGCTGGTCCTTGGTTCCAAGCGCGGCCGGGCAGATACCGGTCGAGTTGGTGTCTTCGCCGTTCTGCTGGGTCGAATACTTGGCGACGACCTGCGGGCGGCCATACTGGTCGCTCTTGGGATCCATGTTGACTTCCGTCGCCCAGTTCACTGCCGGATCGTATTTCTTGGCGACGAGAAGTTCGCCGGTGGCTCGATCCATTGTGTAGGCAAAGCCGTTGCGGTCGAAATGCACCAGCACGTCGTGCTTGGCGCCGTTGACCTCCATGCCATCGACGAGAATCATCTCGTTGATGCCGTCATAGTCCCACTCATCATGCGGGGTCATTTGGTAGAGCCATTTGGCAACACCGGTATCCGCATCGCGAGCCATGATTGTCATGGACCAGCGATTGTCGCCTGGGCGCTGGACCGGGTTCCACGTCGAGGGATTGCCGGTGCCGTAATAGACCAGGTTCAGCTTGGGATCATAGGAATACCATCCCCATGTCGTGCCGCCGCCCGTCTTCCACTGTTCGCCTTCCCAGGTGTTCGTGCCGGAATCTTTTCCGACAGGCTTGCCGAGATGGGTGGTCTTCTCGGGATCGAGAAGGGTGTCTGCATCAGGACCTTCCGAATAGGCTTTCCAGGCGAGCTTGCCGTCTTTCAGATTGTAGGCGGCCAGCCAGCCGCGAACACCGAATTCAGCACCGGAGACGCCCACGAGCACCTTGTCCTTGATGACTACGGGTGCCGACGTGCCGGATTCGCCCTTTCCGCCGTCGGTCTGGTCTCCGTTCTTGACAGACCAGACGACCTTGCCGGTCTTGGCATCGAGCGCGACGACGGTGGTGTCGGCCTGGTTGAGAATGATCTTGCCGTCGCCATAGGCAACACCGCGATTGACCGTGTCGCAGCACATGATCGGAATGACGTTCGTGTCCTGCTTGGGCTCGTATTTCCACAGGATCTTGCCGTCATTCTTGAGGTCCAGAGCATAGACGTTGTTTGGGAAAGGCGTGTGGACATACATCACGTCGCCGATGACCAGCGGCCCGCCTTCGTGACCGCGCAGCACGCCGGTGGAAAAGCTCCATTTGACCTGCAGGTTCTTCACATTGTCGGCAGTGATCTGGTTGAGTTTGGAATAGCGGGTGTTGGCGTAGTCACCCGTCTGCATCGCCCAGTTCTTCGCATCCGATGCGAGTTTTGCAAGGTCTTCATTGGCCGAAGCCGTATAGGCAGCGCCGAGCGATAAAAACGCCGCGGTCGTCAGAATGTAAGTAGTTTTCGCAAGTACACGCATCCAAAATCCTCCCGGGTTCGCAGTGAAGAATCGACCGTCAAGCCCCACAAGGGCTTGCCCAAGCAATTCATGTTGGGAAGTTATTTTCCGGCAGCTGTCACGACCTACCCCGAAGCAGAGGGCACCGTTACCGCCCGCCCCCCTTGGTCTTCGAAAGACTGCCGCCGCTCCCTGATGACGGTGGCGCTCTTGAAGCCGGAAACAGGAAAAAGCTATGTCATCGTAAAAGGCCAGGCAAGCAAAAACCTGCAATGGGTCGCTGCGCTGCAATATCGATTATGGTGCGATGCAATATTTAGAAACAATTAAAATAAGCACCGTGTGAAAAACTAATAAGAGGATGACCGCCAGCCGCGATATATATAGCAACCATATTGTTCCTGTATTATCGAGGTGATACACATTTGACTTTATTTCGATATATTCTGCGGGGCACCTCCGAGTAAGTATGCGTGCGTCTCGCTGGTTGCCGATAGTGAGCGAAGCATGAAATGAACGCGTGAAGGAGGGTGCGCAGCGGGTCATGAAGCTGGCTCTTGTCGGTCGATAGGGCATTCCTCCTTTGGTCCTATACGCAGGCCATGGGAGCTTGACTGGCTTTGCGGCACGTCGCCAATTGGAGCGATGATCCCGTCTGGATGCATGGTGTCCAGGCCAACTGGAGGTTCCTCATGATAAGGTCTGTTGGATCTCTCACCTTGCCGGTGGCCTTTGCGACCACGCTGGCCTTTGCGAACTCGGCCAACGCCGCGGGAGACTACCCGACGGCAACGATTGCCGACTACGTGCTCGGCTGCATGCAAACAAATGGCCAGACACGTCAGGCGCTTGAAAGCTGTTCCTGCTCGATCGATGTTATCGCCTCGATCCTTCCTTACGATCACTATGAGCGGGCGGAGACCTTCAAAAGTATGTCGTTGACGACAGGGGAGGCGGCAGGGTTGTTTCGCGAAAGCGCGCCAGCGAAGGCGGCGCGCACGGAACTGAAACGCGCGCAGGCTGAAGCCGACGTACGTTGCTTTTAGTCAGGCGGAACAGGCACGCGTGGCCGTGCGCCTCACAGTCTCGCTGTTTTTATTGGCCATTGGCTGCGAAATACCTTGCAATCCGCATTCGAGCCGTAAGGCGATCAGGCCACACCCGGAAATTTTTGCTGGAATGACCGCAAAAGGTCGCTCATCACCTGTGGATTGCGATGTTGTCGCGGCAATCTTACGTCGAACATGCCGAGCACGTGGGCTGGGCGCTGCGCAAGCACGATGATGCGGTCCGACAGCATCAGTGCCTCGCGCAGATTGTGCGTTACCATCAAGGCGGTCGTAGGCCGCGCTGACCAGACGGTCAAAAGCAATTGCCGAAGCCGCTCGGCGGTCTGTTCGTCGAGGGAGGCAAAGGGTTCGTCCAGGAAAAGTACCGCCGGTTCGGTGGCGAAGGCCCTGGCAAGCGCTGCCCTGCGCGCAAGGCCGAGCGAAAGCTCCGCCGGATAGAGCGAGCGCATGCCGGCGAGGCCGAGAGTGTCAAACAGCTCGTCGAGACTCTTCGCTCTTAGGCTTTTCGGCAGCGCCAGCCTGACATTCTGCTCCACCGTCCGCCATGGCAGCAAAGTAGGCTCCTGGAACACGGCGGCGATGCGGTTCGAGCCGCCTTGCGGCAGTTGGAAAGAGCCGGAAAAGTCTTTGTCCAGTCCAAGCAGGATGCGCAACGTCGTGGTCTTGCCGCAGCCCGACGGCCCAAACAGGCAAGCGAATTCGCCCGGCCGGACCTCGAAGGACAGACCCTGAAGCGCCGTGATCGACACACCTTGCGCGGACCTGAAGGTCTTTTCGGCGATGTCGACCCTAAGCGGGACGGCGGCGCCAACGGGTTGCATGTCGTTCAATGGGCTGCACCAGGAGAAGTTCGATGACAAGCATCACCGCCACGAAAGCCAGCGTGTAGGCAAGAATAGCGGCGACGTCGAAGAGCTGGAAATAGAGATAGATCTGGAAACCGACGCCATTGGAGCGGCCGAGCAGTTCGACCACCAGGACGATCTTCCATATGAGGGCGATGCCGGACCGCGAGGCCGCCGCAAAATAGGGCTGCAGTTGCGGCAGCAGGACATGGCGGATGCGCTCGAGTGGGGCGAAGCGGTAGACGGCGGCCATTTCGGCATAACGCGGATCAAACGCCCTGGCGCCTTCGCGCATCGTCACCACGACATTCGGGATCTTGTTCACGGCAACTGCGCCAATCGCCGCCGCCTCGTTGAGGCCGAACCAGATATAGGCGAGCACGATGACCACCAGCGCGGGAATGTTGAGAAACAGGACCACCCACGGACTGAAGAACCGGTCCGCACCGCGGTAGCTGCCGAGGATGACGCCGATGACCGAGCCGATAATCATTGCGACGACGTACGCCGCAGCAACTCGTCCGAGCGTGGCGCCAAGATGATAAAAAAGGTCACCGCTCGCCGCTTCCCTGAGCAGTACCTGCCAGACCTTCCCTGGTGGGGGGAAAGCACGGCTTTGCCACAGATGAGCCGCGAGGCCCCACAGCAGGCAAAGTCCAATCAGGGAAACCGTTACCGTCAGCGCTGGCGTCAGCGGCGTCGCAAAGCCGGATCGACCCGACTTGTCTTCCGTTGCGGTCATTTCGCGAGTTCCGGCCAGAACGTGCCGGGCGCCATCTCGGGCGCCCTGCCAACCAGCTTCTCGCCGCCTATCGCGGCCAGCACGTGATAGAGTTTGCCCGCATCGACCGCTTCTTCGGCGACCGGCCGTCTTGGGATGCCCTGGCGATAGCGGTCGCGCAGTTTTTCCAGCTCCTTGCCTTCTGCGCGAATGAGTGGCGCCATGCGCAGCCATTCATCATCGGATTTGGCTAGCAAGTCCTTGGCCTGCTTGGATGCCTTGACGAAGCCCCGGGCGGCATCCGGATTGTCGTTCGCCCATTGGTCGTGGAAGACGTAGCCGAGTGCCGACACGGGGCCCGAGGCACCAAGCGCTTTCGTCGCGTCATCCGCACCGATCAACCGACGAAAGCCATTGGCCTCGAGCCGGGCGCAGAAATGCCAGAAATTGAGCACGGCATCGAGTTCGCCTTGCATTGCCTTTTCAGAAATCAGCGGCGGCGCGCCAAAGACGACGTCACAGGCTGTCGGCAGGTCGAGGCCGTGATCGCGTCTGGCCAGCGCCTGGACCAGTAGCCAGCTCTTGTCGAGCGGGCCGCCGGCGACACCGATTTTCTTTTCCTTGAGGTCGGCGAGCGTCCGGATCGGCGATTCCTCCTTCACCATGATTGCCCCCACGGCGGTCGAATAAGGGGCCAATGTAAGGTCGCCGCCCTCGGAGCGCTGGCGCGAGACCCACAGCCAGTCGGTCACGATCATGTCGATCGCGCCGGCCAGCAGCGCGACGTTGGTCGCATCCTCCCCGGCGAAGTAGACAATCTCCAGATCGATCCTGTTGGCCTCGTCGAGCTTGTGGCGTTTCAGCGTATCGAGTTCCCAACTCACGGTCCCGAACTTCAGGACACCAATTCGGACCTTAGCGGCCGCAAAGACGGCAACCGGCCTTGAGGCGAGGATGGCCGCCAGAGCCGCCAAGCGCAGCGTCGTACGCCGCGAAATCATCATGGCGTCTCCTCTTCAGGGCCGTCGACGAACCAGGAATGTCGATCAAATCGCTCGTTCCTTGCTCGGAACGGCACATTTCCAGCGCACGACCTTGAGACTCGGATGTTCCTGAGACCATTTTGCGATCTCGGCGGGCGCCAGGAACATGCATTGGAACAGAGAGCCGCGGCTCTCGAAATAGAGATGTTCATCTCGGCAATTGCCCGGATTGGCGCTAAGGCACACCGTTAATATGAGATCGACCATGTCCATTTGGCACTTATCATCGCCTGCGCGGCGAACTCTCCAGAGTTCGTGCTTTGGAGTTGCGCGGATTCCTGAAGGTGCCCAAACAGCAAACCGGTTGGAGTGAGGCTACGCGTTCGGCCAACATGCGTCAATGATGTGGACCGCGTGTCGCTACACACTTCCCGTCGCGCAGTCGGGAAACGAAACAGGACCTTTGTACGATTGACTTCCCTCATCGGCAGTCTAGCTTTTCGAGGTGTGCAGGTCCTGCCAGTCCGGGGAGGAAGGACGAATGGTTCGCTCTCCCGCTTTAAAACGAATGCCGGCGATCAAGGCATCGACACGCGTAAAGTGTCCCGGGCACTCACACCATCAATGAGGAAATGCCATGCGCGCAGTCGCTTTTTTCGCCGCCGTGTCCGTCGCCACCTTTGTCACTACCCAGTCTCAGGCACAGGATGCCGCGGCGGGTGAGAAGGTCTTCGCCAAATGCAAGGTCTGCCACGTCGCAGACAAGGACCAGAACAAGGTCGGCCCGTCCTTGAACGGCGTCATCGGCCGAACGGCCGGGACGCATCCGGGGTTCAGCTATTCCAAGGCCATGACCGAGGCCGGCAAGTCCGGCGTCAAATGGGACGAAGCCACGCTGACGACCTACCTTCGCGATCCCAGGGCGATGGTCAAAGGAACCAAGATGGCGTTTGTCGGCCTCAAGAAAGACGAGGACATCGCCAACGTCATTGCTTATCTGAAACAATTCTCAAAATAACGCGGTACTGCCGGCCGTTGGACTGCGCTCGGCCGGCGTTGGCTAGGCTTTGCGCATGGGGTCACGCAGCGTCTTGCAGCCTCTGCATCGCGGACGGCAGATCGAACAGGCTGTCGCAAACGAGGTCGGCGCCAAGCTCTTCAACGGGAATTTGGCTGTATCCGCCACGCAGCAGAATGACTGCCATGCCGGCGGCGCGGGCGGCGGCCACGTCGGCGCTGCTGTCTCCGACCATCAGCGTGTCACGAGGTTCGACCTGAAGCAGGTCGAGCGCCAGCAACAGCGCGTCTGGCGCCGGTTTCAATGATGTCACCGCGTCTCCGCCGACGATCGCGCCGAGATATTCCGTCAGCCGAAAATGCAGCAGGATTTCGCGCGCCGCCAGCTGCGGCTTGTTGGTCACCACGGCCATGGCTATTCCGCTCAAATGCAAGTGCGTGAGAACCTCCCTGACGCCAGGCATCAGCCTCGTGCGGCCGGTCAGATGCCTGCGATAGATCGGCGCCATGACGCGGTTGGCCTCATCGAGCGCGCTGCCGAGGAGCGGCGTGCCGGAAGCCGCGAAGGCGCGTTCGACCAGTTTCCTGATGCCGCCGCCGATCATGGCCTTGACCTGATCCAGCCGCAGCGGCGGCAGATCGTGGCCGGCCAGCAATTCGTTGACGGCGGCCGCTATATCAGGCGCCGAATCGACCAGTGTGCCGTCGAGGTCGAACAGGATCGCCTTGGGCGAGCGAAACGGCCTGCCTGCGCCGACGTTCATGCAGCATCCTTCCACTTGATCGAACAACCGATCGAAGCGATCTGGTCAAGCGGTCCGTCGCCGGTTCGGGCAACCTGCTTCATCGCCTCGAACAGGTCGCGCCTCAGCCTGGGCGATTCGGCGTCGCGTCGCGACGCGTCCAGCCGGCCGCGGTATTGCAGCGTCAACTCACTGTTGAGCCCGAAGAAATCCGGGGTGCAAACGGCTCCGTAGGCACGCGCCACCGTCTGGTGCTCGTCATGGAGATAGGGGAAAGTGAGGCCGTTCGTCCTGGCAAAGAGCTTCATGTTGTCGAAGGAATCATCTGGATAGGCGTCGCTATCATTGGAGTTGATCGCGACAAAGCCGATGCCTTCGGCCTTGAGGTCATTGGCGTCGCGCACCATGCGTGAAATCACCGCCTTCACATAGGGGCAGTGGTTGCAGATGAAGGCCACCACCAGCCCGTTCGGGCCGGCGTGGCTTAAGATCGAATGCGATGTGCCGTCGACGCCTGGCAAAACGGCGTCGATGGCTCGCCAGCCGAAATCGCAGACAGGTGGGATTGCCGCCAAGTTTTCCTCCGATGAAATGTTTGCCCTCCGATGAAACGGTTTACGCCGCTTTCCGGATCGCCCCGTCGGCCGCCTGCCTGATGGCGCCGATATTGGCGCGATAGGCCGCCTCGGTGCCGCCCTTAAAGATGGCCGAGCCGGCGACCAGCACATTGGCGCCGGCCGCGGTGACCAGCGGAGCGGTTTCGGGCGTGACGCCGCCGTCGATCTCTATGTCGATCGGACGATTGCCGACCAGCGCCTTGACCCGCCTGACCTTGTCGACGACCGCCGCAATGAAGGCCTGGCCGCCGAAGCCCGGATTGACCGTCATCAGAAGCACCAGATCGAGCCGGTCAAGTACATATTCGATGACGCTTTCCGGCGTTGACGGGTTCAGCGACACGCCGGCCTTCTTGCCGAGATTTCTGATTGCCTGCAGCGAACGGTCGAGATGCGGTCCGGCCTCGGCATGCACCGTGATGATGTCGCAGCCGGCATCGGCGAAGGCGCCGAGATAGGCGTCGGCCGGTGCGATCATCAGGTGGCAGTCGAAGACCTTGTCCGTTCGATTGCGGATCGCCTTGACCACCGGCGGACCGAAGGTGATGTTTGGCACGAAATGGCCATCCATCACGTCGAGATGGATCCAGTCGGCACCCGCCCGGACGACCGCTTCGACCTCGTCGCCGAGCCGCGAGAAGTCCGCGGAAAGCACCGAGGGCGCGATGATTGTCTTGCTATCCATGGTCGTCGGCTCCCATTCTGTCGTCCGTTTCCGGTCGCTGCACACCAATCGCCGTCATCTTGTCAGCGCGCCTTCGTCTCCGGTTCGCCTTCGAGCTTACCTTCCGCGAACACGCGGCTGCCGCGAATATCGGATTCCTCGATGGTGATAAGATCGATTTTCGTCAACGCTCGGTCGCGCGATGCGAAAAGCCGGCCGGCCTGGCGAAGCCGCGCCCGGTCGAGGCTATTGCGAACGGAGCGGGCGTTGGAGAAATGCGGCAGCCGCATGCGGATCGGGAGATACTCTTCGAGCGCCTTGGCCGCCGCTTCGCTGAGACGGTAATTCTGTTCCGCCAGCATGATCTCGGCGATTGATTTGAGTTCGCTGACGCCGTAGTCCGGAAAATCGAGGTGATGGGCGATGCGCGAGCGCATGCCAGGATTGCTGTCGAAGAAGCGGTCCATCTTGTCCTTGTAGCCGGCAAGAATCACAACCAGATCGTCCCGGTTGTTTTCCATGCATTGCAGCAGGATTTCGATCGATTCCTGGCCGTAGTCGCGTTCGTTCTCGGGCTTGTAGAGATAGTAGGCCTCGTCGATGAAAAGCACCCCGCCCATGGCGCGCTTGATCACTTCGCGGGTTTTGGGCGCGGTGTGGCCCACATACTGGCCGACGAGATCGTCGCGCGTGACCGCGACCATGTGCCCTTCGCGGACATAGCCGAGACGATGCAGGATTTCGGCCATTCTGAGCGCCACGGTGGTCTTTCCGGTACCGGGATTCCCCGTAAAGTTCATGTGCAGCGTCGGCGCGCCCGAGGTCAGCCCGAACTTGCGGCGAAGCCGGTCGACCAGAAGCAGCGCCGCGATCTCGCGGATGCGGGTCTTGATGGGCTTCAGGCCGACGAGTTCGCGGTCGAGCTTGTCCATCACCTCGTCGATGTTGGACGCCTCGAACTCGGCCTGTAGATCAACCGATTCGCCCTGCGCGGCAGCGCTCTTAGCTATCGCGTCCAGCATGGTTCGCCTAGCTCCGTTCGCCTTCGGGCCTGTCGGTCGCATAAGGCACGATCGAATAGCCCTGACTGCGGCCGTCACGCTCTTGGCGCAGCAGCCGGAACCCGGGTTCATTGGGTGGCCGGTTGACGATGAATGACATGCGCGGTGCTTCCCAGCCCTTGGTCGAATCGAAGGCGGTGACCCGGACATACATGTTGGGCATAGCTCTCCGGCAATTGTTGACTTCAAGCAGGATGCCCGCCGGGTCCCTCAGGTCGAACATCGGGTTGCCGTACATTTCCCAATAGGTGTTTCGCGGATGTGGATCGTCCGTGTACTCGACGCTGACCGCCCAGTGGTTTTTCAGTGCGTATTTGATCTGTGCCGAAATCTGCTCATCGGTTAGCTCGGGCAGGAACGAAAACTGTCCCTGCGTGACCTTGTTTCCGGGATTGGTCATCATGGCGACGGTTCCTTTCGTCTAGAAGCTCGGCGTTGCGGTTGGCACGAAGTCGGCCGTGTCGGTCGATTCGTAGTTGAAGGTGACGTCCTTCCACGTCTCCAGGGCCGCCTTGAGCGGCGTGCACCATCTGGCCGCCTGTTCGAGGATTTCGGTCCCTTCGCGCAGATAGTCGCGGCCCTCGTTGCGGGCGAGGATCATCGCCTCCAACGCGACGCGATTGGCCGTCGCGCCGGCCTGGATGCCGTCCGGATGGCCGATCGTGCCGCCGCCGAACTGCAGGATGACGTCCTCGCCGAGATAATGGATCAACTGGTGCATCTGGCCGGCATGGATGCCGCCGGAGGCGACGGGCATCACCTTGTTGAGCGAGGCCCAGTCCTGATCGAAGAACAGCCCGGTTTCGAGGTTCTGCGGCGTGCGCTCCTCGCGCAGCGTGTCATAAAACCCCTTGATCATAAGCGGGTCGCCTTCCAGCTTGCCGACCACCGTGCCGGCATGGATGTGATCGACGCCGGCCATCCGCATCCATTTGCAGATGACGCGAAAATTCATGCCGTGGTTCTTCTGGCGCGAATAGGTCGAGTTGCCGGCCCGGTGGAGGTGCAGGATCATGTCGTTGCGGCGTGCCCACTTGGCCATCGACTGGATCGCCGTGTAGCCAATGACGAGGTCGATCATGACGATGCAGGAGCCAAGCTGTTTTGCAAATTCGGCGCGCTCGTACATGTCCTCCATCGTGCCGGCGGTGACGTTGAGATAATGGCCCTTGACTTCGCCGGTGGCGGCCGACGCCTTGTTCACAGCCTCCATGCAGTAGAGGAAGCGGTCGCGCCAATGCATGAAGGGCTGTGAGTTGATGTTCTCGTCATCCTTGACGAAGTCGAGGCCACCCTTCAGCGCCTCGTAGACGACGCGGCCGTAGTTGCGGCCTGACAGGCCAAGCTTCGGCTTCGTCGTCGCGCCGAGCAGCGGCCGGCCGAACTTGTCGAGCCGCTCGCGTTCCACCACGATGCCGGTCGCCGGGCCCTGGAAGGTCTTGAGGTAAGCCACGGGGATACACATGTCCTCGAGCCGCAGGGCCTTGACGGCCTTGAAGCCGAACACGTTGCCGATGATCGATGCAGTCAGGTTGGCGATGGAGCCGGGCTCGAACAGGTCGAGGTCGTAGGCGATATAGGCGAAGTACTGTTGCTCGATCCTGGTGCCTGGACCTGTGTTCGGCACCGGCTCGGATTTGAATGCCTTGGCGCGGTAGAGCTCGCAGGCGGTCAGCCTGTCGGTCCACACCACGGTCCATGTCGCGGTAGAGGATTCACCGGCGATGGCGGCGGCCGCCTCCTCGTGGTCGACGCCGGGCTGCGGCGTGATCCGAAACATGGCGATCAGGTCGGTCTCCTTGGGCCGGTAGTCCGGCTCCCAGTAGCCCATCTTCTTGTAGGGGATGACGCCCGACCTGTAGCGTTCCTTGCCTTCCTTGAGCGTGCCTGCTGAGGGCATGTCGATCTTGTTCATGGCAGGTCTCCTGTTTGCCGCTCAGGCGGCTTTCGCGGTTGCGATATGGGGGTCGAGCTTTCCTGCGGCGTAACGTTTCGCCATCTCATCCATGGCGATCACCCTGATCTTCGACGCGTGGCCTGCGGTGCCGAAGCGTTCGAAGCGATCGCGGCAAAGGTCGCGCAGCGCGTCCATGGCGGGTTTCAGGAATTTACGCGGATCGAATTCGCGCGGGTCCTCCGTCGCAACGCGGCGGAACTGCCCGGCCATGGCCATTCGGCAATCGGTGTCGATGTTGACCTTGCGCACGCCGTAGCGGATGCCGCGCTCGATTTCCTCGACCGGGACGCCAAAGGTCTGGGGCATCTCGCCGCCATAGTTGTTGATGATATCCTGCAGTTCCTGCGGCACGGAGGAAGACCCGTGCATGACCAGATGCGTGTTGGGTAGCTTTTCGTGAATCGCCTCGATCACCTGCATGGCCAGGATGCCGCCGTCGGGCTTGCGGCTGAATTTATAGGCGCCGTGGGAGGTACCGCAGGCGATCGCCAGTGCGTCGACCCGGGTGGCGGTGACGAAGTCGACCGCCTGATCGGGATCGGTCAAAAGCTGGTCATGGGAAAGCGCACCTTCGGCGCCGTGCCCGTCCTCGGCCTCGCCCTGGCCGGTCTCCAGCGAGCCGAGCACGCCGAGCTCGCCTTCGACCGAAGCGCCGACCCAATGCGCCATGCGTGCGACACGTTCGGTGATGGCGACGTTGTAATCGTAGCTCGCCGGTGTCTTGGCATCCGCCATCAGCGATCCGTCCATCATCACCGAGGTGAAGCCGTGGCGGATCGCCGACAGGCAGGTGGCTTCGTTGTTGCCGTGATCCTGATGGATGCAGAGCGGAATGGCCGGATGGATTTCGGTCAACGCCTCCATCATTTTGGCCAGCATGATGTCATTGGCATAGGAACGGGCGCCGCGTGAGGCCTGGATGATAACCGGCGCATCGCAGGCCCTGGCGGCCTCCATGATGGCGAGGCCCTGTTCCATGTTGTTGATGTTGAATGCCGGCACCCCGTAGCCGTGGTCGGCGGCATGGTCGAGAAGCTGGCGAAGGGTGATGCGGGCCATTGTCGGTTTCTCCTAGATGATGAGCTTCAGCGCCGCTGCCGCGACGGCTTCGGGCGTGATGTCGAAATGCCGGTAGAGATCCGGGGCAGGGGCGCTGGCGCCGAAACCGGCCATGCCGACGAAAGTGCCGGTGTCGCCGATCCAGCGGTCCCAGCCGAGCCGAGCTGCGGCTTCGATGGCAATGCGGGGCGCCGAGCCGAGGACTGCCTTGCGGGTGCCGGCGTCCTGCTCCTCGAAAAGCTCCCAGCACGGCATCGAGACAACCGCGGCGGCGACGCCGTGCCCGGTCTCCAGCCGTTCGGCGGCGGCAACCGCGATCTCGACCTCCGAGCCGGTGGCGATCAGCGTCACCGCGCGCTGCCCGACTGGCTCGCGCAGGATGTAGGCGCCTCGGCTCGACCGGTTCTCGTCGCTGTGTGGCTCGTCGCTAGGTGCTTGGCGCAGCATCGGCAGGTTCTGGCGCGAGAGCACCAGCACGCTCGGCCGCTTCTCGCTTCTCAGCGCCAGTTCCCAGCACTCCGCCGTTTCGATGATGTCGGCCGGGCGGAAGACGTTGAGGTTTGGCGTCGCCCGCAGCATCGCCAGGTGCTCGACCGGCTGGTGGGTCGGGCCGTCCTCGCCGAGACCGATGGAATCATGCGTCATCACATAGATGACGCGCTGGCCCATGAGCGCCGAGAGCCGCATCGCGCCGCGCGCATAGTCGGCGAAGCACAGGAACGTGCCGCCATAAGGCACGAAGCCGCCATGCAGTGCGATGCCGTTCATGGCTGCGGCCATGCCGTGCTCGCGGATTCCATAGTGGATGTAGCGGCCTGCGTAGTCGCCCGGCGCGATGCGGTTCATACCCTTGGTGATCGTCAGGTTCGAATGCGTCAGATCGGCGGAGCCGCCGACGGTCAGTTCGGTTGCGCCATTGATCGCAGCGAGTGCCATTTCCGAGGCTTTTCGCGTTGCAACCTTGGTCGCCTTCCCGACATGCTCCTTGCGGAAAGCGTCGAGTGCTTCGAAGACCGCGTCGGGCAGGGCGCCGGCGACCGCGCTCTCGAAGGCCTGCCGCCGTGGTGAGGCGGCAAGCCGATTCTCCCAGGCGCGGCGTGCCGCTTGACCGCGGCCGGCAATCTCGCGCCAGGCGAAAAGGATATCGTCCGGCACCTCGAACGGCGCGAAGGCCCAGCCGATGTTTTCGCGCGTCGCGGCGATCTCCGCATCGCCCAGCGGCGCGCCATGCGTCTTTTCCGAACCCCCCAGATTTGGGGCGCCCTTGCCGATCACCGTGCGGCAGGCGATCAGAGACGGCTGGTCCGATTGCTGCGCCGCTTCGATTGCCGCCGCAACGGCTTCCGTGTCGTGGCCGTTCACCGACTGGACATGCCATCCAGCGGCTTTGAACCGCTCCGGCTGGTCCATCGATGTCGACAGAGACGTGGGCCCGTCGATCGAGATCGCATTGTCGTCCCAAAAGACGATCAGCCGGGAGAGCTTCAGGTGACCGGCAAGATCGATCGCCTCGTGGCTGATGCCTTCCTGCAGGCAGCCGTCGCCGGCGATTGCGTAGGTGAAATGGTCGACGAGATCGGCGCCGTGGCGGGCCGCCAGCATGCGCTCCGCCAGCGCCATGCCGACAGCAGTTGAAATGCCTTGTCCAAGCGGGCCGGTCGTCGTCTCGATGCCAAGCGCATGGCCATATTCCGGATGTCCGGCGGTGCGGCTGCCCAGCTGGCGAAACCGCTGCAATTCTTCGATAGGCATGTCTTCAAAGCCTAGCAGGTAATGCAGCGCATACTGCAGCATCGAGCCGTGCCCGGCCGACAGCACGAAGCGGTCACGATCGGGCCAGTTGGGGGCCGACGGATCGATGTTGATGAAGCGGCTGAACAGCACCGTCGCGACATCGGCCATGCCCATCGGCATGCCCGGATGACCGGAATTGGCCTTTTGGACGCTGTCCATCGCCAGTGCGCGAATGGCGTTGGCCATGTCGCGCTCCGAGACGGCGGCGACGGGCTTCAGTGCTGCTGCCTGGCTGTTCATGGCGTCCTCCTCACGACACACGGTTCTTGCGTTCGATCAATTGCAGGATGAGCGGCGTCAGGATCAGCTGCATGGCAAGGTCGAGCTTGTTGCCGGGCACCACTATGGAATTCGGCCGCGACATGAACGAGTCGTGGATCATCGAAAGCAGGTAGGGGAAATCGATGCCGCGGGGATTGGCGAAGCGGATAACCAGCATCGATTCGTCGGGCGTCGGAATCCAGCGCGCGATGAATGGATTGGACGTGTCGACGATCGGCACGCGCTGGAAGTTGATGGCGGTCTGCGAAAACTGCGGGACGATGTAGCGGACGTAGTCCGGCATGCGGCGCAGGATGACGTCCATCACCGCCTCGGTGGAATAGCCGCGCGTTGCGCGGTCGCGATGGATCTTCTGGATCCATTCGAGATTTATGACCGGCACCACGCCGATCTTGAGATCCGCGTGCCTGGCCAGGTTGATCTTGTCGGTGACGACGCAGCCATGCAGGCCCTCGTAGAAGAGCAGGTCGCTCGGCGGAAATTCGCGCCATTCGGTGAAATGTCCCGGCGGCGTGCCGTACTGCTTCTCCTCATCCTCATCATGGATGTAGGTGCGGGTCTTTCCGGTTCCCCGTCGGCCATATTCCTCGAATACCTCTTCGAGGATTGCCAGTTCATTGGCCTCGGCGTGGAAGTGGGTGAAGTTCGGATTGCCCGCCTTTTCCTCCTCGGCCACCTTCGCCTTCATCGTGGCGCGGTCGTAGCGATGGAAAGCATCGCCTTCGATGAAGGCGGCCCCGATGTTCTCACGCCGGAAGATCAATTCGAAGATGCGCTTGACAGAGGTGGTGCCTGCGCCCGACGACCCGGTGATGGTAATGATGGGGTGCTTTGCCGACATGGTCTTCAGGCCCTGAAAAGGCCGCGGCGGCTGAACAGCGGCGCGCGCTCGCCGATGGCGCTCGGCTCGGTGTGGTAGCGGGTGATGCGCGCGACTTCCCGCGCCGATCCGAAAACCATGGGCACGCGCTGGTGCAGGCTCTCGGGTTCGATTTCGAGGATGCGGGTCATCGTATCGGTGGCGGCACCGCCCGCCTGTTCGACGAGATAGGCGATCGGGTTTGCCTCATAGACGAGGCGAAGTCGCCCCTGCCTGTAGCCCTTGCGCTTGTCGCCTGGATACAGGAATACGCCGCCTCGCATCAATATGCGGTAGCAGTCCGCAACCAGAGAGGCGATCCAGCGCATGTTGAAGTCCTTCTCGCGTGGGCCTTCGGTGCCTTCAAGGCAGTCGTCGATGTAGAGCCGCACCGCCTCGTCCCAATGCCGGTAGTTGGCGGCGTTGATGGCGAACTCCTGGGTTCGCTGCGGGATGATCCGGCTCTCGTAGGCCTGGACGAAGGTGCCGAGCCTGGTCGAGAGAACGAAGACATGGGTGCCGCTGCCGAGCGACAGAACCAGCGCCAGCTGCGGGCCGTAGATGAAGAAACCGGCGCCCAGCTGGTTCACCCCTGCCTGCAAAAACGAGGCGGCCGGATTCCCATCCGGCGCGCCAGTTGCAGGGAGAAGCGAGAAGACCGTTCCGATCGACACGTTGGTGTCGATGTTGGAAGAGCCGTCGAGCGGGTCGATGGCGATGGCAAGAGGCGCTTGCCTGTCGAGCAGCACCGGCTGCTCCAGTTCCTCGGAAGCGTAGAGCGCGACCGGAGCGTGGCGCATGGCGTCGAGAAAGATATCATCGGCGAAGACATCGAGATCCTTCTGGATGTCGCCGTCAGCATTGGCGCCGCGGGTTCCCGCAAAGGCCGTGCCGAGCACCCCTTGATTGATGGTGTTGCGGATCGTGGTGGCCGCCTGCGTCAGCTGACGGATGGTCGCTACGACGGCGGAGCGCAGTTCGTCCGGCTCGCCAAGATAGGAGTTCAGAAAAGCGTCGAGTGTTGCCGCTGGCATCGTAACCTCCCCATCCAGCCGCCTCTCCTCGGGTCGGCCGGATTGGGAAAGGAGAACAAACGACGCTGGATAAGTAAAATTCAATAACTTTACTCAGGCAGTAAAAAAATTTTAGTATGCCGTATGAGAAACCTCACGCTCAAGCAGTTCAAGACCGTTCAGGCAATCATCAGCCACGGAAAAATCGTCAGCGCCGCCAAGGTGTTAGGGCTGTCTCCTCCAGCGGTGACGATCCAGTTGCGGCAAGTGGAGGAGGAGTTCCAACTGGCCTTGTTCGACCGGACGTCGGACGGCATGCGTCCCACTGCCGCAGGTCTGGCCTTCGTCGAGACGGCACAGGCCATCGAGGAGCGGCTTCGTCTGCTCGAAGACAAGATGGATGCGATCAAGGGCGTGCGCGCCGGCAGCTTGCGGCTCGGCGTCGTTTCCACGGCCAAATATTTCGCGCCGCGGCTGATGGCCGCCTTCATGAAGGAACATCCCGATATTGACATGCGGCTTGCCATCGGCAACCGCGCCGAGACGATCGACAATCTGAAGAACCACGACATCGATATCGCGCTGATGGGACGCCCGGCCAAGGAAGTCCCGGTGCGTGCTTCGGTCTTCGGCGATCACCCGCTGGTCATCATCGCACCGCCCGACCACCCGCTGGCGTCGGCACGCGACATTTCCAAGGAGCGGATCGCCGAGGAGCATTTCCTCATTCGCGAGCCGGGTTCCGGAACGCGCATCTCACTGGAAATATTCCTGAGCGACGTGCCCGGCCGCATCGACGATCTCGGCGTCGAGATGGACTCGAACGAGACCATCAAGCAGGCGGTGATGGCCGGGCTCGGCATCGCGTTCATCTCTGCCCACACCATCGCTGCCGAAACCGAAGCCGGCCGGCTGGTTATCCTCGACGTTGTCGGCATGCCGATCCGCCGGCAATGGTTTTCGGTGATGCGCAGCGATCACGCGATCTCGCCGGCGATGGCGACCTTCCACGATTTTCTGATGCGCAAGGGCGCGATGTACCTGCCACTGTTCGGCAAGCTCTATCCGCACGAGGAGCCGAACACCAAACGTCGCGCGAGTTAGGGCGCGCGGTCCAGGCAAACGCCTCAGACAAACGATGGTGTGTATCAGCGGCTGATCGGCTGTGACCTCCTGACCGATGTTCACGAGCCGAGGCATCGCTGGTGGCACGCATTTGCGGAGCCGAGGCGACCGCCCTCCAAGCGCTGGCACGGGGTAGCGCCCCCGCGTTCACGGAACGGGTGGGCTTTGACTGAGCGTCTGCTAGCCTACAATTGGTTCGGCGACAGCTTCTTCGAGGCCAGCTGCCGCTTGGGCGGCAAGACCGCGGGCCGCTGCTTGTGAATCGTAAAATTCCTCAAGTGCATAGACTCTGCCCCACCGCAGGGTGAACACGTGGAGACCACGGTTGACGTACGACGCGTCGCCATTGAGCAGTGTTGCGGTGCCGTCCCACTGAACAAACACGGTGGTATGCCACGGCCAGCCCTTCACCCAGATGTGGTTGACCGTGAGATGGAGATTGGGCAGGACGCGGCCGAGGCGCTCAAACCAGCGGCGCATGGTTTCTTTGTCGTGGCGCTCACCACCAAGCGCGTGGGCGCCGGAAACGCGGTGATGGACATGCAGCGCGAGTGCCTTCACCGCCTCATCCCAGCGATGGTTGTTGACGTGGTCGAAGCTCTCTCGGATCGATTTCTCGACAAAATAACTGTATAGCATTTGACCTCTCCCCAAACTTATTCGATGGCGTGATCGAGGCACCGTGTGGCGAGCCGAGCGGACGCGAGAGTCCACGGCCAGCAGCACGCCGGCTGCGATCTGAACTTCGGCTCAGCGTATTGTCGCGTCGGCTCGCAGATGCATGTCAGTCTCGGTCGACACCGTCACCTCATCCCCGGACCTTGAGAACGCGTAGAGCGCGTCCTGGTGGCCCGGCATGGAAAATGCCACGGAGTCGTCGTCGGCGAGGCCCATGACGACGCGCAGCGGATCGCCCCCGGTCTTCGGCGCGAAGGTGGCGGTGACCTCCAGGAGGCCGCCGTCGACCGGGACGTAGTAGACAACCATGTCAAGGTGTCCCTCGTGCAGGCTGCCGCCCTCGATCGGGCGTCCGATGGTGGCTTTCTCGGCAAAAGCCGGGGTCGCAAGAAACAGCGCGGCCAGGAGCGATGCGCTCAGGCTTTTGCGGATCATTTCGCATCTCCTTTTTAGATTGCGTTCGAACTCTATATAGGCTATAGATTACGAACGCAATCTAAAAAAGAGGTCAACAATGCGCGTAAGTCGTACTCAGGCAGCGGAAAACCGAGAAACCGTCATCAACGTGGCAAGCCGCCTTTTTCGGGAGCGCGGCTTTGATGGTATCGGCCTTAAGGATCTGATGAAGGGTGCCGGACTGACCCAAGGCGCGTTTTACAAGCAGTTCGCATCCAAGGACGACCTGGCGGCGCAGGCGTCCAGGCGGGCGATGGAGAGCGCCACCCGTCGATGGTCGGCCGCGACTGCGGCAAACCCTGATGATCCGCTTGGCGCGGTGATCGCGTTCTACCTCAGTATGGACCATCGCGGAGAAAAGATGGACGGCTGCCCGATCGTGGCGCTCGGCTCGGATGCCGCCAGACAGGGCAAGGACGTGAAAGCGCCGTTCGAAGCCGGGATCAAGGAGCATCTCGAGATCCTCGGCCGTTTCATTGCTGAGACCAGTGGCGGGGAGTTCGATGGCAGGGCCATGGCCATTCTCTCGACGATGGTCGGTGCGCTGATGTTATCGCGCGTCATTAACGATCCTGACCTCGCGCAGGCCTTTCTGGATGCGGCGGCCAATCAAGTTCGTGAATCAGCCGGCACTTGAACGGCGTCGCGGCGCCTGCGGCGCGCCCAAACTGACAGGAAAATAGATGCGACGGATTGTGGTTACGGGCATGGGAGCGGTTACGCCCCTTGCTGCCGATGTTGAAACGTCCTGGTCGCGTCTCCTGGCCGGCCGCTCGGGCATCCGGAGGCTCGCGGATGATGTGGTGTGCGACCTGCCGGCGAAGGTCGGCGGGGTGGTGCCCTCCACAGAAGAAGATCCGGACGCTGGTTTCGATCCGGAAGCCATCCTTCCGCCGAAGGATCAGCGCAAGGTAGACCGGTTCATTCTCTTTGCGCTGGCCGCGGCACAAGAGGCGCTCGCCCAAGCAAGATGGGCCCCCGTCTCGGAAGCGGATCGCTTGCGCACGGCCACGATCATCGCCTCGGGCGTCGGCGGGTTCCCGGCCATAACCGAGGCGGTGCGCACGGTCGACCGGCGCGGCGTCCGCCGTCTATCACCTTTTACGGTGCCGTCCTTCCTGGTGAACCTCGCGGCAGGCCACGTCTCGATCCGCTATGGCTTCAAAGGTCCGCTCGGTGCACCCGTGACGGCGTGCGCGGCCGGCATTCAGGCGATCGGCGATGCGGCTCGCCTAATCCGCGCCAACGAGGCCGATATTGCCGTGTGCGGCGGGACGGAAGCATGCATGAATCTTGTCAGCCTCGGTGGGTTTGCCGCGGCACGCTCGCTTTCGACGTCCTTTAATCACCGTCCTGATGAGGCCTCCCGACCGTTCGACAAGTCGCGGGACGGCTTCGTCATGGGCGAAGGAGCCGGCATGCTGGTCATCGAGGAATTGAGCCATGCGCTGGCGCGCGGCGCAAGACCGCTGGCCGAGCTTGTCGGCTACGGCACGACGGCGGATGCTCATCACGTCACCTCCGGTCCCGAGGACGGCGACGGTGCGCGCCGGGCCATGGAGATCGCAATCGCCCAAGCAGGGATTTCGCCCCGCGAGGTTCGTCATCTCAATGCCCATGCGACCTCCACGCCGGTGGGCGACCTGGGTGAGATCGAAGCGATCAAGAGCGTGTTCGGGCGCGATTTCGCGATAGCTGTCAGTGCAACGAAATCGGCGACCGGACACCTGCTCGGAGCCGCCGGCGGGCTCGGAGCAATCTTCGCAATCCTGGCGCTCAGGGATCAGATCGCACCGCCGACCCTCAATCTGAGCGCTCCCGATCCGGCCGGCGACGGGATCGACTTCGTCGCAAACCGGGCCCGGCCGATGGCGATGGGCTATGCAATCGCCAACGGCTTCGGCTTCGGAGGCGTTAATGCCAGCGCGCTGTTCCGGCGCTGGACGGATGATCTGGCCGGCGCGAGTACCGGAGGCGCTCATGATTGACGCCTTTCGCTGCGACCTGTCGTGCTTCTCCCACGCCAATCCGAAACGAAGAAAGAAGTGACCTCCATGAACAAGACCAATCTAGGCGTCGCCCTGGTGACGGGGGCATCCAGCGGTATCGGGCACACAACGGCCAAAGCCCTGCAGAACGCGGGCTTTCGCGTGTTCGGAACCAGCCGTCGCGCGGTCGTCGACCGATCCGATGGCGTTACCATGCTGGCCTGTGACGTGACCGATGACACGTCCGTGGCGAAACTTGTCCAGGACGTGCTGGCAGAGACCGGGCGCATCGACCTGCTTGTCAATAATGCCGGCGTTGGCCTGCTTGGTGGCGCGGAGGAGTCCTCGATGGCCCAGGCCAAGTCGTTGTTTGACGTGAACGTCTTTGGCGTTATGCGAGTAACCAAAGCGGTGTTGCCGACAATGCGCCGCCAAGGCAAGGGCAGAATCGTCAATTTGAGCTCGGTGCAGGGGTTCATTCCAGCTCCCTATTTCGCGCTTTATTCGTCGACCAAGCATGCCGTTGAGGGCTATTCCGAATCGCTCGACCACGAACTGCGTACTTTCGGAATTCGGGTCGTGTTGGTGGAGCCCGCCTATACCCGCACCTCATTTGAAGAAAATCTCGCCAGGCCGGATCAGTTGCTTGACATCTATGACTCTGCGCGCGCCGGCATGAATGCAGCTGTGCGGAAAGCGATGGAAAAAGGCGATGCGCCGGAAGTGGTGGCCAGGACCGTTTTGGTGGCTGCGACCGATCCCGCTCCGAAGAGGCGCTATGCGGCTGGAAAAATGGCGCGCCAGGTCAGTTTCCTGCGCCGTTTCGTCCCCGCATCCGCTTTCGACAAGAGCCTGCGAAAGCAGAACGGACTGCCGGTCTGAGGTCGACAACAATGATATTCCTGTTTCGGTCGAGCCCATGCGAGAGCGCGTTCCAGGAGTCACATTTTTTGGCACTGGCACAGCCGGACGCGCATCTTCGATGCGCGCGCGTCCGCGACCGAGCCCTGCGGTCGTTGGCGTTAGATTAGCGCCATGTTATATTGCGGCGCGAAAGAGCGGGGGCCACGTTCCTTTCACACCCGTAAGTGATCCGTATGTGCGATCCCTGCAGACTGGTCGGTATCACGGAAACTCCCGGGCGTGGGGTTCGGGAATCGAAGGGGACAAGGGGTAATGCTCTACACGCTCGTTATGATGGTCTGCCTGACGGATGTGCCGCAGACCTGTGAACAACGCGAACAGATGGTGGATGGCCTGGCGATGAATCCCGGGACCGCCTTCATGCAGGCGCAATCGCTGGTAGCCCAGTGGATCGAGACGCATCCCGGTTATTTCGTTCAGCGCTGGCGCGTGCTGCCCGGCCGTGGATCGTGATATCCGCCGCGAAGATCGAATGAGGTTCTATTTCTTCGCGGCGAGCGTTTCCGAGACGGCCTTGGACAATTGATAAAGCCGCTGCTCGATTATCGTCGGCACTTCACAGACGTAGGTCAGTGATTGGACGCGTTCATTGAAAATTCGCGTTGCGAATTTCAGCTGTTCGGTTCGCCGATCGATCTCTTCGGGATCTGCATCCGGCTTTGCCCGCAATGCATCGACATCGGACGCTTCCTTGCGCAACGCGGCGGCCATTTCGAGCTGCTTGTGGGCGTAGCGGGAAATGCCGGAGATCACCTGCGAGCGCTCGGCGTCCAGGTGGTCGAACATGCCTTGCACCATCATCGCCATTTTGGGTGCAAGTTGCTCGGCCGGCAAGGAGGCCGCGAAATCCCTGATCTTCTTTTGAGCTTCCGCAATCGGCATCCGGCGAGCTGCCACTTCCTCGATCAGGGCGGAGATGGTGGGGTCCTTCGACCAGTCCTTCGCGGCTGAAGGAAGGTCCGGTCCGCTCCAGATCTGGCCGAGCGAGAGTTGCGGCACCTTGCGCTGCATGCAGGGCCAGTCTGGATCGGGGTTGGCTGCCATGGCGTTGACGCCCGGCGCGAGCATGGCGACCAGAGCCAGACCGCGAACATGGATCATTCGCGCCATCAGGCATTTCCTCCCGTGTCCTGTTTGCGGGTCATCAGGCCGCGCGAAGGGTCGTAGGCGATGATGGCGGCGGCAAGGAACAGCAGCGTGCAGCCGGCAACGACGCCCAGCGACAGCCAGTCAACCTGGCCGTAGAAGGCGAAGCGGATCAGTTCGACGGCGTAAGTAAATGGATTGGCGAGGCAGATTTTGTAGAGCAGGGGGCTAGCCTCCTGGATACGCCACAAGGGATAGAGTGCCGGAGAAGCGAAATAGCCGGGAAAGATGACGAAGTTCATGATGCCAGCGAAGTTTTCGAGCTGCTTGATCATTGAGGACAGAAGCATGCCGAGCGCGCACAGCATCATGCCTGACAGGAACAGCGCCGGCAGCACGGTGAGATAGCCAAGCGGCGGCGCCTTGACGCCCCAGAACCAGGCAATGATCAGGAACGCGTAAACCTGCGCGATCGACACGGCGACACCGGCGAGCATCTTCGAGATCAGTAAAAACCAACGCGGGAAGGGGCTGACCAGCAGGGTGCGCATGTTGCCCATTTCGCGATCATAGACCATCGACAGCGAAGACTGCATGCCCGAAAACAGCAGAATCATGCCGCACAGGCCCGGCGTGATGTAGACCTCGTAGAGCACGTAGGTCTTGTAGGGCGGGATGATCGATACGCCGAGCACCTGCCGGAATCCGGCGGCAAAAATGAACAGCCAGACGAGCGGCCGAACCAGCGAGGATATAAAGCGCTCGCGCTGATGCAGGAAGCGCAGGCACTCCCGCACGACGATCCCTTTGAGGCAAACGAGGTAGTGGTGGAGCCCAAACTGTTCGAACTTCACAGGCGTGAGGGCTGCGACTTTTGCGGGCATTGCGGGAGCGCTCATGGCGACATCTCCGCGATGCCGCTTGTTTCGATGCGGTTGAGCCTGGAAAAGGCGTCGCGGATCGAACTGGCACCGCTCGTCGCAACGACATCGGCCACCTTACCCTTGGCAACCAGGTCGCCCTGCCGCAGCACGACGACATGGTCGCCGTCTTCGACCTCATCGATCAGATGCGTCGCCCACAGCACACCGATGCCCTCGGTTTCGACGAGTTTGCGGATGGTGGCCAAAATGCCCGCACGCGACTGGATGTCGAGACCGACCGTCGCCTCGTCGAGCAGCAGCAGGGAAGGGCGGTGGAGCAGCGCCCGCGCGATCTCGATGCGCCGCATTTGGCCGCCGGAAAGACTGCGTGCCTTGTCATGCTGACGGCCCTGCATGTTGACTGTATCGAGCAGCGCGGCAATGCGCTGCCGGGCTTGGTGTCCGCCAATGCCATGCAGCGAGGCGTGGTAGGAGAGGTTCTGGTGGACGCTGAGGTCGAGGTCGAGCGTGCGTGCCTGGAATACGATGCCGACACGCCTGAGCGCTTCGCCCGAAGCGCGGCTGACGTCATGGCCGAAGATGCGGATCGATCCGCGGCGGGTGCCGTAAAGATGGCTGATCAGTGAGAACAAAGTTGTCTTGCCGGCGCCGTTGAGGCCGAGCAGAACGGTGAAAGTTCCCGGCGCGATTGAGAATGAGACGTCCTGGAGCGCTCGCTTCGGACCATAGGAATGGCTGATACTGGCAACATCGAGCGCTGCCACCTCCTCTCCAGCTCCCCTTGTCCTCACATGCTGCATGCCGCTGGCTCCTTCGGGGCGCGCTGGTTATCTAGTGCACTTGCAACATCCCCGCGGCAAATATTCATCACGTCGGCCTCCCTGATCATCGCTGCGGTCTAATGGGGCGATATGGCCACGCCCCAAGGCTGCTGGCCCACCGTAACCGATTGAACCGGCTCGTCCGTCGCCGTGTCGATGAAGGTGATGTCGTTGGAATTGCCGTTGGTGGTGATCAGCGTCTTCTGATCGGGGGTGAAGTCGAGATGCCAGACGCGCTGGCCGACCAGGATGTATTTTTCCACCTCGTAGGTTTCGGTGTTGATGACGGCGACGTGGTTCGCCGGGCCGAGCGCGACATAGGCTTTCTTGCCGTCGGCGCTGATTGCGATGCCGACCGGCTGGATGGTTTCGGGCCGCAATCCCGCAATCGCGAACTGGATCTTCTTCACCACCTCGCGTTTGAGACTGTCGATGACGCTGACGGTACCGCCGATTTCGGCACTGACCCAGATCTGTGATCCGTCGGGCTTGAATTGCGCAAAGCGCGGACGCGTGTCGACCAGGACGTTGTCGGTCACCTCATGGCTGTCGGTGTCGATGAAATGCGCCATGCTGGTGGTTTCGGAGGTGTTGACCATGGTTTTGCCATCGGGACTGACGGCCATGCCTTCAGGCTCCACCCCAACAGGAATCTCGGTCATGACCTGCTTGCTCTCGACGTTGATCGCGGTGACGAGATTGTCGTCCTCGTTGGCGACGTAGAGCGTCTTGCCGTCGGGCGAAAGCACGAACAGTTCGGGATCGGGGCCTGATGGCAGCGTGCCAACGATCTGCAGCGTCGCGGTATCGATGATTTCGATCGTATCGTCATCGCTGGCGCACAAATAGATGAACTTGCCGTCATGCGAGATGGTGATACCGCGCGGCCTCTGGCCGACTTCGACGGTCTTCACCACTTGCATCGTCGCCGTGTCGACGACCGTTATCGTATTGTCTTTCTCGTTGGAGACATAAACGGTGTAAGCCCACGCCGGATTGGCCATGAAGCCGAGAATGGCGAGTGCGCAAGCTCGTCTCTGCACGAAAATTCCTCCCGATTGGTTCTACTTAAGGACGCATTTCGTTTCCGGCTGATCGACGCCGAGCGTATCGAGCTCGGAGATCTGGTGGAGATAACCCTCCTGTGGCGATGTCGAGACCACGGACTTGGTGTCGCCGAGCAGGATTGGCTGGCGAAGCTGATGGTTCCACTTGCGGAAGGTCAGCTTCTGTCCTTTGAAGGCGGCGACCGAGAAATCGTCCGAGCGGATGTAGTCGCTGATCTTCTTCGGATCGTCGCCATTGGTCCGTGTGCTGGCTTCGCCCACCGCCCGCACCGCCGTCCAGGCCGACATATCCTTGGACAGCATTCGCCGGCCGGTCGTCCTCAGGAAACGGCTTTGCATTTGAATGCCACCCCATTGCTCGCTCGCGGGATGCCAGGACGATGCGACAAGACCGGCCGTGCCAGCGACCAGCCGCGGTGTCCAGGTGCGGTAGGGCACATAGGTTCCGAACACCTCGCTCTCATCGGCGACAAGCACCACGTCATGCTCCGGCAGATCCTGCGTGAACACGGAAATCTGCTGCTGTATCTGCGTGGCGCCGGTGTCGGTGCGGCGCGCCGTGCCAGTGTCTTTGAACTCCTTCTCGGCGACGATCTGACCGCCGAAGCGAGCCGCCGCGCGGCGCAACGCGGCCGCATAGAGATGATCCCGCTCATGCGAACCATAGAGCAGCACCCAATTCGGCCATTTCTTTATCACGAGATACTGCGCCAGCGCGTCAGCCAGCATGCTTCGTGTCGGCGCCACATGGAAAATGTTTATGCGGCAGTCTTCCTCGCGCAGGCTGTCGTCTGTGGCACCGACATTGAAGACCAGAACGCCCTTGTCGCGGGCGATGTCGGCGATCGACAGCAATTGCCTGGCCGAGAGGTCAGCGACAACATAGCGGTCACCTTTGGCAATCAGATCGTTGAACGCCTGAACCGCGTCGGCGTCCGGCTTGACCTCGGCTATGTCGAGGCTGAATTTCTGGCTGACGAACTTTCCTGTCGTGTTGTTGTCGCCGATCGCCACATTGGCGCCGGCGACACCTTCGTCGCGTGGCGGCAGGTCCAGCAGGGAAAGCGCCAGTTGCGGCGCGTAGGCCCGCAAATAACCTATTCTGATTTCGGTTATCTTTCTTTCCGGCCTGTCGGCTGCGACCGGTTGCTTGCCCGTCACTTCCTGGGCCATCACGCCTGTAACGTTGGCGGTCTGGAAAAAAAAGCACAAAAAGGCCGCGAGAGTGCCTGGCACCGCGCTCGTCATCGATAAAACTGCCCATTCTTGCACTAAAGTCCGATTGTTCCCGGACCAGCGCGAATTCAAGGTGCCCACAATGAGCTTAGCGGACGCCACAAGATTTATCAAAGCCCTGCAAGTGGACTTACGTGTCTGCTTTAGTCCTATGCCTTTTCGAGGATACGGCGATGAATGAGCGTGTTGCGGTCTCATCCGCAGCAATGGCGGAATGAGAAACTCTATGGGTCGTCATGGGAGGATTGCCTGATGAAAACGCGCGCCGCTGTCGCCGTCGCCGCCGGAAAGCCGCTGCAGATCATGGAGGTCGACCTTGAAGGTCCCCGTGATGGCGAGGTGCTGGTCGAGATCAAGGCAACCGGCATCTGCCACACCGACGAGTTCACGCTGTCGGGCGCCG
>NZ_JAMYSZ010000034.1:0-57219 GCF_040322215.1 Mesorhizobium sp. M0184 | reverse complement strand
CTCCTCCGAACCGGTGACCGACAAGTTCGAGGCGTTCGGCTGGCATGCGCAGCGCGTCGACGGCAACGACATCGAGGCGGTCCGCAAGGCCTTCGACATGGCGCGCGGCCTGAAGGAACCTCGTCCGCGTGTGATCGTTTGCGATACGCGCATGGCCAAGGGTGTGCCATTCCTGGAAACCCGCGACATCACGCATTTCATCCGCGTCGAACCGCACGAATGGACGTTAGCGCTCGAAGCTTTGGAAAAGGGACGTCCGCGTTGAGGTTGTCAAAGTTCGCGCCGCGCCACGCCGCCAATGCCGGTGAGCGCAAGACCACATCGGCGATGATCGCGTCGATCGCGCCCGATGGCGTACCGACACGCAATGCGCCGTTCGGGCACACACTGGCCAGACTGGCGCACCAGCGGCCCGGGATAGTTGGCCTGACGGCGGACCTCGCGAAATACACCGATCTCCATGTCTTCGCACAGGAGCATCCGGACCGCTTCTATCAGATGGGCATGGCGGAGCAGGTGCTGATGAGCGCCGCCGCCGGCTTGGCGCGGGAGGGTTTTACGCCCTTCGCCACCACCTACGCCGTCTTCGCATCGCGACGTGCCTACGATTTCATCTGCATGGCGATCGCCGAGGAGAAACTCAATGTGAAGATCGTCTGCGCCTTACCGGGGCTGACGACCGGCTACGGCCCCAGCCACCAGGCGACGGAGGACATCGCGATTTTCCGCGGGATGCCGAACCTGACGATCATCGACCCTTGCGACGCGCTCGACATCGAACAGGCCACGGAGGCGATCGCGGACTACAACGGGCCGGTCTACATGCGGCTTTCGCGCGGTAAGGTTCCTGTCGTGCTCGACGAAGACGACTATACATTTGAAATCGGCAAGGCGCGAATGCTGCGCGAGGGCGCGGACGTATTGTTCATTTCCAGCGGCCTGATGACCATGCGCGCGCTGGAGGCCGCGAAGGCGCTTGAAGCCGACAGGATCGGCTGCGCCGTTCTGCACGTTCCGACGATCAAACCTCTGGATACGGAGGCGATACTCGCTGCCGCGCGCCGTTCGGGACGGCTGGTGGTGGCGGCGGAGAACCACACCATCATTGGTGGCCTTGGCGAAGGCGTTGCCGCGCTGCTGATGCGCGAGAGAGTGACCCCAGTCTTTCGCCAGATCGCCCTGCCCGACGAGTTCCTCGACGCTGGCGCGCTGCCGACGCTTCACGATCGCTACGGGATCTCAACTTCCGAGCTCGTGCGCCGCGTCCGCATTTGGAGCGAATGAGAAGTAAGAGCTCTCCCCACACAACAGTTGAGTCATCGACCTTGACCTTGCCCCTCTTATCTAATCCGGTTTGAAGTTCGTTCTGGCCCATCGAGAGGACCAGGACATGAAACGTAGCCGCTTCTCTGAAGAGCAGATCATCGGAATTTTGAAGGAATGAGGCCGGGGTATCGGTTGCCGATCTGTGCCGCAAGCACGGGGTCAGCGACGCCTCGATTTACAACTGGAAGGCCCGCTTCGGCGGGATGGATGTCTGCGAGGCTCGGCGACTGAAGGCTCTGGAGGACGAGAACACGCGGCTGAAGCGGCTTCTGGCCGACGCCATGCTCGACAATGCCGCGTTGAAGGATCTTGTGGGAAAGAAATGGTGACGCCCGCGGCCAAGCGGAAACCTTTCCAGCGACCAGATCGATCAACTTCAACGCCGACTGCAACGGACCAGGCGATCAAGGAAAGGTGCATCATGAAGCATTCGCGGAGCCGACAATAGCCGACGCCATTCTCGACCGGATCATCCACAACGCCCATCGCATCACCCTCGAAGGCGACAGCATGAGAAAGCAAAAAACACCGCCGCCCTTGACCGGCGCCGAAAACGGCGAAATCAATCGCAAATGACTTCAACCAGGCAACCGAGCGCCGACCCCATCCTGCTGTCCGCGAATTAGTGAAACTGCTGTCCGCGATTTAGCGGAACGACTGTCCCGTTTTTGCGAAATACGCACGTCCGACGCAGCTTGCGTTGACAGAGGCGGTTTTACGCGCAGTTGCAATAGCACTTCCGCCGGCCTATTTTTGTGGAGTTCAATTGTGGTTCGGCCAAGGGCGCTTTGGGCGCCGGACCGGCCCCGTGTAAACCTCATTAAAGAGAGACGAACCCTGCCATGGAAGAATTCTTATCGCGCATCGCCACTGGTGCCGGCATCGGCCCGGCTCTCGCAGAGAAGGCCGTTGGGTTAATGCTGGGTTTCCTGCAACGCCACGCGGCCGACGGTCCCGTTGCGCGCATGATCGCGGCCATTCCCGGAGCTTCGGAATTAGTGGCGAAGTATCATGGCAACGACCCAGAGGGCGGAGGCGGCCTCATGGGGCTCGGCCAGCAATTGATGAGTGAGGGTCTCAGCATTCTAAAGATCGCCGCCATCGCCAACGAGACGATCGCCTTCGCCAAGGAACATGCCGGCGACGAACTCGTGGACGAGGTCCTCAATTCCGTTCCTGGCCTTCCCCAGTTCGTCTGATCAGCGGCAGCCGGGGCGCATGACCTCGTGCGCCCGTGCCGGCCCGTCTGCGCAGGTAGGCATTCTCCGCCGAGCGCTCCGTACCGATCTCGCCAGACCACCAACCGCCGGGCACGCGAAGCGAGCGTTGGAGTACTTCATTCGTCTGTCCCAAAATCGACCGCAGGCGAACCGATGTGTATAACTTCCGGCGGTAAGGGTTTATCGTGAACGCTTTCGATGAAGCCCGCGAGATAAGCAAACGTATTGTATTTCTCAAGAACCAACCGCTTCGCCTCTTGTATTGCGCCGCGACGCTCCTTCCAGAGGTCCGAGTCGATGATTTCTTGAATTTTTTGGATTACGTTCTTGTCCTCTGGGTCAATCAGAACCATTGAGTCGGAAGGGAAGAACCTCGTGATTGCCGGGCTGCCGTAATAGATCGGCATTGTTTCAGCAACGAAGCAGTCCATAAGCTTCTCTGTAAAATAGTAATCAGCACGAGTATTCTCGAAAGCTATACTGTAACGGTACGGTGCGAGTGCGTCCCATTTATCTCCAATCAGCCGAAAACCTCGGCCGAACAGGTCAAAATCGAGCTCCTCTCTCAGCCGTTCCAGAAACGCCAGCCGATATCGATGCCCTTTAAGCAGGGCGATGTTACTGGTAATCCATGAGAGCCGAAGCGGCTTGTCCACGACTTCGCTGACCAGAAGTTGGTCATATGTCTTTGTTACAGACCAAGACCGAGTGATAGGTGGAGACAAAACGAATCGGCGCTCTGCATTCTGCCGAGCAGCCAGCTCTGCGTCAGACGTCAGGACGATGGTATTTTTCCCTTGCCCTTCATGAAATGCGCGATGAGCTTTCGTCGGCGGTTCGCCGATTGCAAAAATTGTCCTGTTTGGACTCGCCTCGATATCAACAGGGAGCCCAAAAATAGAAGCAGAGTTAAAGACAATATGCCAATCGGGCGCGAAGGATGTCCTGCGTACAAAAGCGACATTGTTCCAGATTCCACTGCCCTTTGGAGTGAGATGGTGGATTGCATCATCCAAAACGCCCCAAGAATCCAGACATGTAGCAACAATGGGCGCCGGACGTTCCGTCAACAATTTGGTCGACAAAGCAGTTCCACCCCATTCACTTCCGTTGGACCGGGAGCAACTCGTGCATCGGGCGCAAGACCTCTCTGCGCCTGAAATAGCTCGCGATCCTGATCGGTATCAAACACACGATTCTGTGCGACTTCGCGATTCTGTGCGACTTCGCGCCATTCGACAACTCATCTCTAAGACCGCGGGAATCCCTTCACTCGTGAAGGTACTCAATCGCCATTTCGGATTGCGGTAAGATTGGGCAGCATAAACCTTCCGGGACCCGCTGTCGAGGCAATTGTCGCTTTGCACCTAACCAGGTTCTTCCTCACTTTGTGTGGTGATCAGGCCGGTTGAGTGGCAGCATGCGTGCCCTCTAAAATATGGAAGTTGACTACATTCTTATTATTTATACGACCAGTTTAGAGGCGGCTCGCCTCTCACAGGCGACGTTTGCAGCGGCGACGGCAGATCGAGATATTGGCGGGTTGATGCCGGGGCTTTGTCCGAAATCTGTGGTCCGATTTCGGACGAAGTGACGGTCAAGATGTCCGAAATATGCTACGAATTTCGGACAAGCTTCACACACAAAGCGCCGCGGCTTTGCCCGACATCATCGATATCGTCATGCAGATGGGCGATGCCGACCTAGCCTCGTCCCCTCCCCTTCCAGCCATTGCCAATCCCAGCCTGCCTGCGCAGCTTGAGGCGCTCGCCGGCCGCGCGCGCGATTATATCGAGGCGGCGAGTTCGGCCAACACGCGCCGCGCCTACGCAGCCGACTGGAAGCATTTTTCGAGCTGGTGCCGGCGCCAAGGCATCGAGATGTTCCCGCCCGATCCTGAGGTCGTCGGGCTCTATATCGCCGCCTGCGCGTCAGGTACGGCCACTGGCGACAAAAAGCCCAACACCGTTTCAACCATCGAGCGCCGGCTTTCGTCGCTCTCCTGGAATTTTGCCCAGCGCGGCCAGCCGCTGGACCGCAAGGACCGGCATATCGCCACGGTGATGGCTGGCGTTCGAAACACCCACGCCTCCCCTCCCCGGCAGAAGGAAGCGGTCCTGCCCGAGGATCTGATCGCATCTTCGAGACCCTCGACCGCGGCACGCTGCGTGGTCTGCGCGACCGCGCCATGCTGCTTTTGGGTTTCGCCGGCGGCCTTCGCCGATCCGAAATCGTCGGCCTCGACGTCGGCAGGGATCAGACCGAGGACGGGCGCGGCTGGGTCGAGATTTTTGCCGATAAGGGTCTGCTTGTCACATTGCGCCGCAAAACCGGCTGGCGCGAGGTCGAAATCGGCCGCGGCTCCTCCGACGCCACCTGCCCTGTGGTCGCTCTGCAGACCTGGCTAAGACTGGCGCGCATTGCGCACGGACCGATGTTTCGGCGCGTTGCTGGTCAAGGCAGAGCCGTCGGTGCCGATCGCTTGAACGACCAGGAGGTCGCACGCCTGGTCAAGCGCACGGCGCTCGCCGCCGGCGTGCGCGGCGATCTGTCGGAGGGCGAACGGGCCAAGAAATTCGCCGGCCACTCACTGCGCGCCGGCCTCGCCTCGTCGGCCGAGGTCGACGAACGCTATGTGCAAAAACAGCTCGGCCATGCCTCCGCGGAGATGACGCGAAATTATCAGCGCCGGCGCGATCGTTTCCGCGTAAATCTCACCAAGGCGTCCGGGCTCTGATGCCCCCGTTTTGTCCGCTGGGATGAGGCGGTCAGATCTCAGGCGATAACAATTACCTCATCGAGCACAGCGAGCGCTGTGTCCAGACTATCGGCGGCCGACGCTTCGTAGTCAGGCATGATCATCAACTGCGTTATGGCACGGCCCACAAATTCCGGGTTTCGCTTTTCCAACCGATCCTTGGTCCGGGAGACCTGTTCCGGGAATGCGCGCAGATTGAAGCGAACAAATGACGAGGTCTCTTATCCCCGACACGAATAGCTCGCGATCTCATCGGGATTTCCCTTACCGCCATAGGCAGCTTGAGTGGGATAAGCGCAGATCGGCTGGTGCTTGCCGGGGAATGCCTTGCTGCCAGCCGCGAGAGAATCCGGAGCCTTGTCTTGGTTTATCCAGCCCTCGATGGCGGCCAAAGGATCAAAGTCGTCGAAGGCTTGGCCATCGCCGCAGTGGGTCATCCCCGGGATTATGAACATGCGCACGAAACGGCGAGTCGCTTCCAAATCGCCGCCGCTTGTGACCTCGACGACTTGCTTGTACCAGCGCACCAGATCGTTGGCTGAGAAGACCGGATCGGAAAGTCCCTGAAACAAGAGCAGCTTTCCACCGTGGGCAGCGAAGCTGGCGAGATACGTGCCGGTCGCATCATTGAGCTTGGCCGTATCCGCAACGCGTGCCGGATCCTTGTCGAAGTCGAACTTCAGGGGGTCAAAATTCGGCGCCGGGGGCGTCATGAAGTAGTATTGAAGCGAGCGGGCTCCCAGAACGATGTTATTTGCATCCGACTGGGAAGTGGGGGAATTGCCCAGCTTCCACATTCTCCAGTCCGCGCCCGCAACGCCCGTATCATATGGCCAATCGCTGTAAAGCTTTTCGCCATCGGAGCTTTCCGGACCCGCGAACGCGCGGCTCATGGCCTGCACTTGACCAGCCGTGAGGCAGCTGTCCGTCTTATCGCCTTGGCAGGACAGGACCTTTGGGTCGAACCGGCACTGCTGCCAGGCGTTGATGACGCCATCCTCAATGCCATCGCGAGCATCACAGGCAGCGAGAACCGCCTTGGCGACGATGTTCAGATCCTGCTGGGAGAAGGCGCGGGATAGAATGGGATGGCCGGCCTCATCCTTGGGAGCGATGCTCATGTACTGGCGAGTATCCCAGGCTTCGGCAATGTTGGCGGCACTGAGACGAAAACCCGGGCTACCTGCAACAATGCCGTCGAACTCGAGCGGATATCGCTGAGCCGCTATCAACGCCTCACGACCGCCATTCGAGCATCCCATGAACACCGACTTTTTCGGAGCCGCCCCATAGAACTTTGCAATCACCTGCTTCGAGACCGAAGTGACTTTGCCAATGGAGGCGTACGCAAAATCAATGCGTGCGGCTTGATCGACCCCGAAAGCCGGATCGGGGCTTGGGTGCCCGCCATCCATGCTTACAACAGCGTAGCCGCGCAAGAGCCCGGGAGCCGCGGTCGAGTTCCGGCAAGGAATGGTCCCGACGGCCGGCGCCAGGAAGCCATCAACTGCGCCGCCGCCCTGGAAAAGGAACATGTCATTCCAGGTCGTCGGAAGACGCACCTCAAACCGGGTGCCATATGATTGACCATCGACCCCCTGGCGTTTCCCGATAACACCTCGGACAAGGCAGTGCCCGCCCACTTTTACCGCCTGAGGCGAGGCGCCGGTGAATGCAGTGAAGGGATCTGCGGGGATCTCCTGCGGCTTTTGAAGGCTAGCCTCGGTAAAGATCACGCTTGGAATTTTGAGCTTGGCGATGGACCGGCACGCCTGATCCGACGCGTTTGCCGCCAGTGCAGGCGCACATACACATATGATCGCCAACATCAGTGCCAGCGTGCACCCGCGGTCCCGCAGCTTGAGCCCGTTAGCCAAGAACATACCCATCCTCCCTGGATGCGCCCGATAGCCCGAAAGCTGATCGCATTGGTAGCTAGTTGTGAGCTTTCAGTAGCTTGTCCATCCGGTCCGAACCGGGAAAGCTGAGATTGTCGAAGCTTCAGTGACTCCAGGGGGACCGGATGAACATCCATAAGAATACCGGTCTGACGCCGCTCGGTCGAGAGCGGATTTTTTGCGCCTGGGCGCGCCGGCAGCACCTCGGAGGTGTTGCCGCCTGATCCGCAGACCGTCGGCCTCTACATCACGGCCTGTGCATCCAGAAAGGTTACAGGAGACAAGAAACCAAACTCTGTGGCGACGATCGAGCGCCGTCTCTCCTCCCTGGCGTGGAATTATACGCAGCGTGGCGAGCCGCTCGATCGAAAGGACCGCCATATCGCCACCGTGCCCGCCGGCATCCGTAACAGCCATGCAAAACCGTCTGTGCAGAATGAGGCCATACTTCCCGAAGACCTGATCGCCATGCTGGAGACGGTGCTCCGCAAGACCCATCAGGTCGCCCCAGGCCAGAGCAACCGGCTCGTCCCCGGGGAGGACGAAACGGTCGACCACTCCGCTTGTTCGACTTGTGTTCGGGCGACTATCCCGGCTTCTATGCATCGCGCTTCGGCGCGGCGAGCTTTGTCCAACGCGCCAAGCCTTTGAACCGAATCGCTGTAGACGGAAGTCGCGGCGAGCTTCGCGTTGTTGATCGGAGCATCGAACCAGGCGTCGTATCCGCGGTATCCACCCCATCGTCTGTCGCGCAATCTGTTGGCGAGCGCGTCCTCAGCCGTTCGATCGCGGCCGTCTTTGCCGCAAACTATTATGTGGCGGCCGCCGATGCCATTCGGGCGCGCAATATCTCAGGGGTTGAAGGATCGTCGATCAGTTTTCCGATGTCTTGGCGGGCCGCGATGATCTGCACATGACCCTACAAAGATTGCGCGTAGTAGGAAATACTGGTGCAACTGGTCACCCCAGGCGTCAGGATAATCGTAGAACCAATCGAACGAATGCACGCATCGCGGTTTGCCTACAGCACTGCTCTCCTGTCCCGATAGCGCAAATTCGCGGTTACCTCCGGCCACGAACAGTCGGACCAATTTTATTTGTAGGTTAGACCTTCGTCCTCGGCAAGATTGGCCAAGCGATGACTCGCTGCTGAATTGCCGGCCCGCGCGTGATGAGCGCGAAGGCGTCAGGTGCCCCCGCCGTCAAGACTCAAGCCGCAACGTAATCAGGCGGGAGTGCCTTCCGCTAGGTGGGGATGGACTGGCCGCCGAAGTCGGAAGCAGCAAGCCTGGAGCATAATGGAAGACCTCGACCATGTGAAGCAGGCCGTGAAGGGCGACCTAGCCTATTTGCAGCCACCTGCTCAAAGCCGCGACATGAAGCCAGCCGCCAGCCTGCTAGTTCGACAGCAACCGTTCAGCTTGCTGCCGCCGACCGCTTGAAAACGATGGTCACCTTCGTCCCTTTGTTGGCGCTGGACTCGACGGCTAGCTGCGCCTTGGCGTTCTCGGTCAGCGATCGCGCGATCAGCGCTCCGAGCTTGCCTGGTTTGGGCCACACCTCGCCTTCCGGCAGGCCGATTCCGTCGTCCGCCACTATAACCCGGCAGCCGTCGCCATCGACGACGCTGTGCAGTGTTATCGTGCCGCCATCGCGGCCCCGGAACGCATGCTTTAGTGAATTGGTCAGCAATTCGTTTACGACCAGCCCGGCCGGCATGGCGACGTTTATTGACACGGGATATGTATCCACCTTCATATCCAGCCGGATCCCCTCGACTGCATGCGAGCTCATCACCGCGGACGCGATCTGGCTGAGATAGACGCCAAGATCGACCTCCTCCTTCGGCTCGTCGGCCGTTAGCGTCTGGTAGAGGATCGCCAGAGCGTCGACGCGACCGGCAAGCCGCTCAAACCTTCTCCGGTCGGCCTCGGTCGCGTTGCGGCTTTCCAGCCGGATCAGCGCGGTGATCATCTGCAGGTTGTTCTTCACCCGGTGCTGCAGTTCGCGCAGCAGCGTGTCTTTCTCGCTGACACGCTCCTCCACCGAGCGCTGATCTCCCGCCTCGCCGTGAGCCGATACGTCGACCAGCGCCACCAGCCGGAAGCAAACCTTGCCGTTATCGTCTTCGATCACGTTGGAATAAACGTCGACGATCGCGGGTTTGTCCTCGCCGCGCTCCAGCCTGAAGGTGCCGACCAAATCGGTTCCCTCGACCACCGCCTCGGCTAGCGGCCTGTCCTTTTGCTGATGGAGGCCCGTGCCTAAAAGGGCCGCCCAGTTTTCTTGGGTGAGCCTGGCGGCCATCAGGCCTGAGAGTTTCTCGAATTCCGGATTGGCGTAGACCACGCGCTCTTCACCGGCAAGGTCCGAAACGGCTATGGCGATCGGCACCTGGTCGAGGAATTTCTTGAACTGTTCGCTTTCCAGTGCGGTTGCAAGGTCAGGTGTATCAAGTAACTGCTCGACCGCCTCAGCCTTCTCTGAATCCGATGTCATTTGCGCGCCTGTTCTGTGCGGATGATATCAACAATGCGGCGAGCCCGCCATCGCCAAAACTGGAGCTGCATCTCACGTTTCGCATCACGCATCTGACAACCAGCTCTGCATCGCGTAACGGCCGCACGTCCAGCATTGCGACCGGCCGAAGGAGAGCGGCAAGGATCGGCTAGAATCCAGGTGCCTGGAATGTCGAAGCGACCGGTCAAGTGGTTACGCTGCGGAAGATCGATAGAGCAGGCATTCAGGGAGAATGAGTTCGCGTGCCGGCCTCGGCGATACGTGCCGACACTGTCAACCTCATGACCGCATGCGGGCTGAAAGAGCAGCGCTTCGCTCCAGCGGTAATTCAGGCCGCTTGCCTAACTGCGGCAAGCCCATCGATCGTGTATGTTGAGACGCTATTGCCGATGCCTAAATATCGAACCCGTCATGGCAATCGTTGTGACGGGAAGCGCTCGCTTATGGGCTGTGCTGGAATGCGCATGAAGTATACGCCTGTGCGCCGCTTCGTTGATCTCTTGGCCTTCGAGGAAGTCGTCAATCTCATCGTATGTGAGACCGGGACGAGGTTCTCCAGGTCGGCGGTCGGGATCTTTTCAACAAGATCAGACGGAGCGCCCAGATACACTGCCAAGGCGCGAACTCTGCGCTTGTTCAGCCCGGAAAGAGGAAGAATGTCTGCGGCACCATCGCCGAACTTGGTGAAGAAGCCCATCAAGGCCTCGGCTGCTTCGAAGCGACTTCTGAAAAAGAAGTGTGGGTTTGCTCTCATACCCTTTGCTGAAAAATGTTGTCATAGAGCGCATGGAATGCCACGCGCTTCGAATCGGAGTAGCCATCCGGGAAGCCTGAAGCCCCTTTGAAGCGCATGTCCGGCAGCTATTCATAGCGTGGATGACTTTGATCGAAACAAACGATTTCATAACTCTTCGGAAATCTTGCATGGACAAAAGCACGTCCGCACCGGTCACCCATCCAAAGGAGAAAATCTTCCATGCGCCCTGACGTGCAGTGGAGGTCGTGCCGAGAAGTGAGTTGCAACTGGCCGATCATGTCGGCGGTTCGACGCTAGTCGTCCCCAATGTTCCTGAGCTGCGAAGTCTTGCAGGCGAGCCAGCTGCCCAGCGCGATTCTGCTTGTGGCGGGCTTTTTGCCGCAGGCAGTCCGCTCGTTTGGGCAGAGGATTGGAGACCCGGCCGGCAGCGCTACCATACAACATCAGCGCACTTTACATCTACGCGGTATTGCCGGGCTTCCAGTCGGTGCCATGTTTGGCCGACGAATGACGCGATGCGGCCTCCTGCACAAGCGAAGGCGTTATCGGATGTGCGACCGGGAAGCAGGCGGACAGTGCAGCACATGTCAGTCGCCTGTGCGACGGTCTTTCGGGGAATGAAATCGGGCCAGTTCACGGCGCGGCATTATTCGTCAACAGCCGCCCCTTCGCAAGGATATAGGCAGCCCGCGTCACAAGTTCGTGCTGCAGATGAAAACGGCATCGCCGGCATGCAAGTCAGCAGCCGCTCAAGATTCGATGATCCAGCCAAGCTCTCGGCGTCATGGAATGGCAGGCGCCACGATCGAAGCATCTCATGTTGATTCAGGCGGACCCTTATGAGGCGTTCTTTGATGCCGGTGATGCCTGACAGGCGGTTGCAGCTGCAAGCGACAACGCGGCCTATTTAGTTGGAAACGGTCTGAGGCAGGCCAATTTGGCTTGCCCGTCACTATGTGGAGAAAGAAATGCTGTGTCTAGGAATTAGCGGCGGACTTGACCAAGTCCATGAAAACCGATTCGAGCTTCGGAACGCCTTTATGCACGATGGCGCCGCGGTGCTCGTCCGAGACGGACGGGTGATAGCAGCCGTCGAAGAGGAACGCCTCAATCGGATGAAACACTCCAACAAGCTCCCAATTCGTTCGATTCAATACTGTCTGTCAGCGGCGGGGGTTCAGCTCAACGACATTGATCGTGTCGCGCTCTACGCCAGCGAGCCCTATGCCAACGCCATGCTTGAAGGTATGTCCGCATCCCACCCGGACATTCTCTCCATTCCGTTGGATGCTAAAACGTTGGTGCAGGATCTGTTAACGCGTGAGTTCGGCACTAAGTTGGACAGTTCGCGTATTTCATTCGTAAGTCATCATCAGGCGCACGCCGTGAGCGCCTTTGCAATGTCGGGCTTCGAACAAAGTCTCATTCTAGCGATTGATGGCTCTGGTGATTTCCTATCGGGCCTCTTGGCGGTAGGGTCTGGCACAGAAATTACGCAACTCGAGGCTTTCCCCGAGAACAATTCTCTTGGGCTGTTTTATCTCGAGACGATCCGCTATCTCGGCTACGGCTTGTTCGACGAGTATAAGGTAATGGGACTCGCGCCCTACGGCGACCCCGCTCCCTATCGCGAGCTCTTCGAGCAGTTCTACGAGCTCTCCGCCAACGGCGGTGGCTACCGTGTTCACCTCGACCGCATCGGTCCGGCGTTGCTCCGCAATATCGAGGTCAGGCGAAAGGGAATGCCCTTCACCCAGCAGCATCGAGATGTGAGTGCGTCACTGCAGGAAGCGCTTGAGCGGATCGTGTTCCACATTCTCCGGCATCACCGTGAGGCCACCGGCATGAAGCGGTTGTGCCTGGCGGGGGGGGTGGCCCACAACTGCACGATGAACGGTAAGCTGCTGTATTCAGGGCTTTTCGAAGACATTTTCGTGCAACCCGCGTCTCACGACGCTGGCTGCGCATTGGGAGCTGCGCTGATAGTCTCTAACGAGATGGGCCGCCCCGCGCCGTGTGAGCGACTGCAGGGGGTCTATTGGGGTCCTGATCTCGGGAGCGAGCGCGCCGTGCAACAGGAACTGAATGCATGGGCCGGACATCTCGAGGTTGAACGCTCTGATGACGTGGCAAGCAGTGCAGCCGACTGGATCGCCAACGGCGCCGTGATCGGCTGGGTGCAGGGTCGTTCGGAGTTTGGGCCACGTGCGCTGGGCAACCGCAGCATTCTTGCCGACCCTCGGCCCGCCGCAAACAAGGACCGGATCAATGCGATGGTCAAGAAGCGCGAAGGCTATCGGCCCTTCGCGCCATCTGTGCTGGAGGAGGATGCGAGCGAATTTTTCGACCTCCCGGATGGTAGGCACGAATTTCCATTCATGAATTTCGTCGTTCGCGTGCGTGACTCAAAGCGCGCCTTGCTCGGTGCCATCACGCACGTCGACGGTACCGCTCGCCTGCAAACAGTATCGCGCAACGCCAATCCCGCGTACTGGGAGGTCATCAATGCGTTCAAGAAGCGCACAGGCACTCCAATTCTGCTCAATACGTCCTTTAACAACAATGCCGAACCGATCGTGGATTCGGTTGCAGACGCGATTGCCACCTTTCTGACGACAGAGCTGGATGGACTTGTGGTCGGGCCCTTCCTGGTAAAAAAGCGGGCTACAACGCTGCAGGATTGGACTGCGCTTGCGGTTTCGTTGCCGCCCTATGTGTCCCTCCATCAAACCCGCGCTTACAAAGCGCCAGATCGTCGGGAGACTCACTGCGAGATCAGCACGACCCACTTCAGCAGTGACAGTGTACGAATTTCACACGACTTGTTTAATCTGCTGATGCGGATTGAGGGCGAAGCCGTGTTGGGAGATCTCCTCAATACAATTGCGCCGGATCAGGCTAAGCGTGAAGCTCTGATGGAGGGCCTGCGACGGCTGTGGGAGCAGCGCCTCGTTCGATTGCATCCCTCACAAGCTGCTCGCATGGATCAAGACTGCGATCAAACGCTGGACCAGCATAACAGGCTCTCAGCGTGATAGAGGTGCCGCTATCCAAGCTCGGCGAATAATGGTGTTCATCGATGCCGCCTGCCACCTCACCGCTGGCAGGCAGTCGACTTCATCACAGGGTTGATTCGTCCACTTCACCTTGGACGACCGGACGCGCAGAAAAAAGCGGCTGCGGCGGGTCCTTGCTAGCGACCGTGATGCGGGACCACAGCGACAGGGCGTGCCCGAGACGGTCAATGCGGCCGGCGGTGTCGTCGCCGGCGGCGACGGTCGCATTCAGGATCAGCATCGACCAAAGAGCGAGGCCACTGCCGTTATGCTCCGAGATCTGGGGACGGCGGCTTGGCGATCACCGTCTACTCGGCGTTGCCGAACTCACTGCATGCGAGACCGTGACGAAGCCCCTCACATTGCGGGTCGGGACATAGCTGGCTTTCTTGGCGCGCTACCATCGCTAGAGATGCAGACTTCGCCCAACAGCTCCTGCTGGAGCGCGGCTTGGATCTGATGGCAGAATTCTTGCGGAGACGCGGACAAAGTGGGGAGCACTCCAACCTACACACGCGTCACCGGGCTATCAGTGTTGACCGTATAATCTTCGGAATGGCAATGGCATATTTTACAAAGCACGACGGCAATCAAATTATATACCGCAGCTGGGAAGAGCCGGAACAGTCAAGCGCAAGGATGAGAATTTTGGTCCTCAAGCTTGATCATGTCGGCGACTTTTGGATGTCTCTAGGGCCTCTAAAGGACCTTCGTCAGCGTTTTGCGCATGCCCACATTACGCTGGTGGTGGGAAGCTGGAACATCGCTACTGCAAAACAGTTCGACCTCGCCGACGATCACGTTGCTTTTGACTTTTTTCCTCGCAACCCAAAAGTCAAAACGCGCAAAGAAGCCGCGGACATAAGGCCGCTGCTGACCGGCGAGTTTGATCTTGCCATTGATATGCGTGTTCCGGAAGAAACAAGGCCGATCTTGCTTGAAGTTCCCGCCAGGCACCGTGCGGCGATAGTTGATCCGTACAGCATGCATCAGATCGATATTGCGATAGCGCCATTCAATCTGAAACTGCGCAGAACCATTTTCTACAAGCTGGTCCAAAAAATAGGGCTTGCTAACAAAATCCCCCGTAGATGGCTTGATTGGTTCATTGACCGTAAGCAGGTGCGTCTCCAGCATGTGTCAGAAATCCTCCTCTTTCTGGTCGCAAAGGCAGCTGCCTATTTCGAAAGCGGAGCGGGTCACCCACAGAATTCGACTACAGGCAATGCCCCGATTGTCGTGGCTCCGTTCTCCAATTCCAGCCTGCGAGATTGGCCGATTGAAAGTTTTGGCAAAGTTGTCGCTGCTCTTTCGACCCGTGGTGAGGTGGTCCTCGTTGGCCGTGGCGAATGCCTGGAAGCGCTTGAGGAGGTTGCGAAGATAGCTAGGGAACGTGGGGCCGCGAACATTCGGACGGCTGTCGACTTGTCAGAATTGGAATTCAATTGTCTCGTGAATTCGGCCGCCCTCGTCGTTTCGAACAATTCAGGCACCGGCCATGTCGCTGCCCAGCTTGGCCGCCCTACTATCGGCATTTTCACGGCGTCACATCTACCGGAGATTTGGGGGTTTCGAGGTCCCTTGGTCAGCATGCTTATGAGTGTTATTGAATGTCGCGGATGTGGTCTGGACCAAGTGCGGCATTGTCCGGTCAAAGTCCGATGCAAGTTCGACATCACGCCGGATCTCGTGATTGCCGAGGTAAACGCCTTGATGAATCATTGTAAGGGTACGGCACAAGCTTAGTGGCTCGCGGTCACCACAACCGCGATTGCCCAGCCCTTGTCGCTGATTCAATCGCTACAATCACCTAAAGGCCGAAATTCAGAATCGAATCGACTTGTTCGAAGGACCGCAGTGGCGATGTCACATTGGCCGACAGGTGGCATAGAGCGGCGCCTGAGAATGAAAGTGCCGCCGCCCAGCCTTCATAGCCGTTCCTCCTTTGTGGCGTGACGGCCCGAAAGTCGCCATCGCGTCAGATGTTCATCAGCTTCGGGATAGCCGGGCTCGTCCGGCGACAGTCATGGCAGCGACTTCGCTTCTGGACCCGCTCATCCGGCCGCCAAAAACAAATGCGCTTTCTAAGCCGTAATTGATCCGCCGGAGCTGACCAAAGCCACCTTGCTCTGGGTTGCGGCAATGGCGACTGGGGCGAGAAGCCGAGAAGAACCGATGCGGCGAGAAATCCTGAGACCATCCGCCACGAGACGTCGCCAGGGAACGTAGTATTGCGTTCCGCGTTACACTAACGTATATACGTCCGCAGCACAGGAGCGCGCCATGGCCACCACACCCACCAGGAAGGAAGCACCCGTCTCGATGCGGTTTCGCGACGATGATCTCACCATCATCGACCGCGGCGCGGAGCTGCTCGGCCTGTCGCGCACGGAGTTCATGCGGCGCGCCGCGCTGCACGAGGCGCAGGCGGCCATCCTCAACGAAACCGTCATCCGCGTGTCCCCGGAAGCCTATGACGCCTTCATGCAGGCGATCTCAGCCCCGGCCGCTGCGCCCCCGGCGAAGGCGGCCGAGCGGCTGCGTCGGTCCCCGCCCTGGGACCGCTAGGTGGCGCTTTCAGGCATCGAACTCCTCGACCACGCACACCGCCTCGACAGCTTCGATTGCGGCAAGCCGGCGCTCAATGCTTGGCTGGCCGGCTTCGCGCGAACGAACCAGGCCCGCGGGGTTACCCGCGTCCTGGTCGTTCACGACGAGGGAACAGTCGTCGGGTATTACGGCCTCGCGCCGGGCGTGATCCAGCCAAATAGCGCACCGCGCGCCATCCGCACCGGACGCCCGCCCGATCCGATCCCCTGCCTGCTGATCGGACAACTCGCCGTCGACCACCGCTATGCCGGACAAGGCGTCGGTAGCGGCTTGGTCAAGGACGCGCTGTATCGCTGCGTCGCCGGCGCCGACATCGTCGGCGGCCGCGCGGTGGTGGTGCGGGCGATCGACGCCGAGGCAGAGCGCTACTGGCAGAGCTGGGGCTTCATTCCCGCGCGGGACAATCCGTCGGTGCTCATGCGCTCGATCCAGGACGTGAGCCTCTGGCTGGCCGACAAAGGCCACTAGCTCCGCGCGCGTAGCGCCTCCGGAAGCGGCAGGTCTGCGCGCCGGCCTGCCGCCGACGGGCTCTAGTTGCGGCGTCCCGCCGCTCCCCGAGCCGGCTTCGCCGTCTCGGCGTTCGGGTGACCCCTCACGCAGGGCCAGAGGGAGACGGCGGTCAGAGCGAGGGAGCCCTGGAGAGAAGGGAAAGTCATGATGTCGATGATATTCATAGGGGGTTCACGCGAGATATTTGAGCTGACGGAACCTGCCATCGCTCGGATCCGCCCAATCGTTGTTGCCGTGCACGGCGTGCTGATTGGCGACGCGTCTGGAGCCGATGCCGAGGCGCAGGGCCTGCTCGCGGGCTACGGCTACAAACATGTCGGGGTCTTCCATGCGGCCAAGGAACCCCGCAATGGTCTGGGCGACTGGGCTGCCTACCGGGTCCCGTCTCCTGAAGGTGCTAGAGGATACTGGATCTACGCCGCCAAAGACCGGGAGATGGCGCGCGCCGATTTTGGGATGATAGTCTGGGACGGCGCATCACCCGGCACGGCCGTCAACGTGCTTCGGCTCGCCATGGCGAACAAGCCGAGGTCATCTACGATCTGGCCAGGGGCAGCATGGCGACTACGCACCATGTCGTAGACTGGTGCGCCATTGCTCCGCGATGCCGGTCCAGACATTCGGCGCGCCAAGCCGAAGCCCGCATGACGCGAGGCGAGCGCCTGGCGTTGCCGGGATGATGTACGCGCGGTCCCGGCGGGTCCAACGCGATAGACTTGATCCGGCCCCGCGCCCCCAACTCCACTTGTATGAACGGCCGGGGCCGGCCCTTTTCGAAACCGGCTCACCGCCGCGTGGCGTTGTGCAGGATGATTGTCTTGACCCGTCTCGCATCTGAAGCGGGTGCAAGCCTGCCGCACATGCCGCTGCTTGGTCATGCGAGGCATCGCTACCGTGGGGCGTGGCGTTCGCCGATCTCCAAACCGCTGTGCCGCCATACCGAACACGCAAGGCGGTTTAACCGCCAGGCTGCTGTTCAAGGTATTAACGACGCAGGCGGCATGACCGGAGAGACTGGCGGGGTAAGCAGCTTCCATCGATCCGGCGGCATTGCGGATGTGGCTGGCGATGGCGGCCTGAGTTCTTGTCCATCTGCCGCATAGCGGGTGGTCAGATGCTGGTCGCGTTTCCGGCGAGCCGAAGCATTTGTCTCTCAAGGTCACCCGTTGGAAATCCAGCACCAGCGGCTTGTCGGGACAAGATAGTTGCTATTGGGATTTGGCCGCCGCAACCGCGAGCATCGCTTCTCCCATCCCATTGACGCCTCGGGCATTCAGCATTTCACCAGCGTTCTGAATGTCGCGCACCTCTTTGTTCTGGCTGAGTTTTGATTTACCAACCAGGCTGGTGATCTCGATTTCCAGGGCGACGATCGCCTTCACCATCGTGTCAATGAAGTCCTTCGGCGCGTCGCCCATCTTCCACGGGGCAGGCTGCGAGGCTTCATGCATGTGAGTGAGCTTCGCCACGTTACGGCGCACATAGCGCTCATCATCCCGGACAGTGATGCGTCCGTGGGCGTGGACGACGAGATAGTTCCACGTCGGCGCCTGGTTATGGAATTCATGCTTGCTTGGACCAGTTCGGCGAGATGTAAGCGTCAGACCGTCGAGCTCGTCCCGGACCGCATGGCGCTACGGCGCCACCTCCAGCCCGGCGAGACAGTCGTCATTGTCCGTGAGGGTGACCGCCCCTCTATGGTGAGAATATTGATCGCCGGCAACTTATGGCGCCTGCCGACCTCAAATTCGTTGAAGTCGTGCGCCGGCGTGATCTTGACCGCGCGGCTGCCTTTCTCCGGATCAGAATACTCGTCCGCCACCACCGCGATCCTGCGGCCGACGATCGGCAGAGGATGAGGTTCTTGCCGACAAGATGCCGGAAACGCTCGTCGTCGGGATGCACCGCCGACCGCCATATCGCCCAGCATCGTCTCCGGGCGGGTCGTCGCCACGGTGATGAAGGTTTTAGGATTTTCCGGATCCAAAACCTCGCCCTCGACGGGGTAGCGGAAATGCCAGAGATTGCCGTTGACCTCCTGCTGTTCGACCTCAAGGTCGGACTCGCGGTCAAGAGCTTCGGGTCCCAGTTGACAAGCGCTTGTCCTTGTAGATCAGGCCTTTCCTTGTAGAGCGTGACGAACACTTCGAGCACCGCCCTGGACAGGCCCTCGTCCATGGTGAAACGTTCTCGGCTCCAGTCGGCCGAGGCCCCAGCCGCTTCAACTGGTTGAAGATCGCGCCGCCGGATTCGGCTTTCCACTCCCAGACTTTCTCAATGAACTCGTCGCGCGTCAGGTCACGGCGGTGGATCTGCTTCTCCATAAGCTGGCGCTCGACCACCATCTGCGTGGCGATGCCGGCGTGATCCATGCCGGGCTGCCACAGAACGTTCTTGCCGCGCATGCGCTCGAAGCGCACCAGAATGTCCTGCAGCGTGTTGTTGAGCGCATGGCCCATGTGCAGCGAGCCAGTGACGTTCGGTGGCGGGATGACGATGGTGAAGGCTTCCGCGCCCTCCTCGGCGCCTGCGCCGACACGAAACGTCTTTTGAAGCGTATTATGTTTTTTGTGCATAGACCAACGAGTTGAACGGCGGCCCCATAAATCGCCGATGTGATAGGTCGGGCGAAGGCGTCCACCAGCTCGTACTTGTCAAGACGATGCCACCCTTGATCTTGCACCCGCCTCCGATACCAGCGATGCGCTGCGTCGTACGCTCATGCCTGTCAGGATGGGATGGGCGCTGCTAGCACCGTGGCAGTTTGACAACCCGGCCATCGGGGCGGTAGCACCGTCCAAGGCCAAGAGTCGCAGGGCAGACCGCACCCCATCGGGCTGCGCGACCCAGACCAGCTGACGCCCAACTGGCACACTCATCGCGCATCAGCACCGTGGATGCGACATCTACTTTGTTGCGAGCGCGATATCGGAACTTGGTTGTGACGCAGCTGTGCGTAAGCGCACCGCTGTCAGCAAGTGAGTGAGCGAAAGAACTACGTGGTGGAGGTGAGAAGTCATGCAGCGTCAAGATTCCCCGCCCTTTGCGGCAAACACACTGATCCCTCTTCAGAATCCGGTCTTTCGTTCGATCTGGACAGCCACGCAGATATCCAGCCTTGGCTGGCTGGTGCAGAGCGTGGCTATAAGCTGGCTTATGGCAACGATTTCAGCCTCCGATCTGATGGTTGCGCTCGTGCAGGCTGCATCGACACTGCCCGCCTTCTTCTTGTCGATCCTTGCTGGAGCGATTGCAGACAGCTTCAGCCGCCGCGGCGTGATGCTTGCCGGACATTGCCTGATCGCACTGGCATCCACGGCGCTGGCTCTCTCTGTTGGACTGGGCTTTGTCAGTCCATGGCTGATCTTGGGACTGAGTTTCTTGGCGGGATGCGGCTTTGCCTTGAATGATCCAGCCTGGCACGCCTCGGTCGGCGACATCCTGGAAAAGCGCGACATACCCGCTGCAGTGACGCTGATGTCGGTGGGCTACAACGTGGTTCGAAGCATAGGACCGGCGCTTGGCGGTGTAATTTTGGCTTTGCTGGGCCCCCTTACGGCTTTCGCCTTCGCTGCGCTGACCGACCTGGTCCCGTTGAGCGCTGTACTGCGCTCCAAGTGGCAAGTTCGCTCTTCGCCTCTTCCGCGCGAGCGGATGACGACGGCCATTCATGATGGCATGCGCTTCACGGCAATCTCCTCGGAGATCAGAGTGGCGATCGTGCGTGCAACCCTGTTCGGGCTGTCAAGCATCTCGATCCTTGCTCTGCTCCCCCTCCTGGTTCGCGACCAACTGGCGGGGGGGCCAATTGTTTACGGCGTCCTGTTGGCCGGCTTCGGCACAGGCGCCTTCATCGCGGGCATTGGCAATAGCTACTTGCGACGCATCACGTCCCAAAATCGATTGATCACGTTCGCGTCCGTTGCTTGCGCAACGTGTTGCCTTTTACTGGCTCTCACATCATCGGTGGCTGTAGCAGCGATCGCGCTTGCAATCGCTGGCGCAGGTTGGGTTGTCACCTGGACCGGAACCGACGTGTGTGTGCAGTTGGCAAGCCCAAGGTGGGTCGTTGGTCGCACCCTGTCGATCTATTACGCCCTGACCTACGGCGGCATGGCAGCGGGCAGCTGGATCTGGGGTGCTGTCGCGCAGAACTATTCCCTGACGTGGGCTTTGGAAGGTGCTGCAGCGGCGCTGTTGCTGGTTGCAGCTGTGGGAAAGCTATTGCCGGTCCGCCTATGGGAGGAATCGGATCAAGGGGCCTTCGACTTCAGGCCACCAGAACTGGCCCTCGATTTGAAGCCCAGGAGCGGCCCGATCGTGATCAAGGTGGAGTACTCGATACCCGAGGAGAATATCGAGGAATTTCTGAGCTGCATGCGCGAAAGGCGGCGCGTTCAGAGCCGTGCCGGTGCGCGGGACTGGACCCTCCAGCGCGATCTTCAGAACTCGACTCTTTGGACCGAGACATTCCGCACGCCGACATGGACGGACTATCTTCGTCTAAACCATCGGCTAACGGTGACTGACAGGGAAGTAGGCGAGCGCCTTGCCGCTCTGCAGGTCGGTGATTCTCCTCCTCGTCTCTCACTTTCGATTGAGCGGTCGACAAGCCCCGCCCCCGGCAGCCAAGTCCAGCCTGTGCCCTTTGTATCGCGCCCGTAAGGAAACCAGTAACTTTTCTGGGTTCGGACACGGGAATGGCCGAGACCTACTCCTTCTTTCGTCGGGTCTGCCCGGATTGCCATACGTTGCAGCCGGTTAGGCGAGCATGAGGATTTGTGTGGCACGTATGTCCACCACGGGCCCATGTCCAGCCCCACCGCCTCTGCGGCCATCAGATCGGCTTGGGCACGGGTTCAGGTCGCCTGTCCCCCTGCATCGCGGCGAGCAGCGGGAGCAAGGGGGGCGGAAGGGTCTCCCCGGTCTGCAGGGAGCGCAGCGGGCAGACGGAGGAATCCGCCAGCGGCGGCTTGCTGGGAGAGGGCCGCGCGCCTCTTTCCCCTCCCTGACAAAACGTGCCGCCAAGCACGTTCACGTCGGCGCAGCCGTGCCGCAGAGGCGGCCGCAACAAAGAAGGCCTACAAGGCGGAAGCATCGAAATGTCCGCCAGCGGGACCAATTCAGTTCGGTGCTGGAGAAAGCGGTTCAACAGGGCGGCCATGGGAGCGCCAGCATAGCGCCGCTGTCAGGCGCGATGCGGACCGACAGCCCCGGCGAAGGGCGCTGATTGATCGACCGAAATTGGATCGGGTCATAATCCATGAATTTTTCACGATGCTTCAGCACGCGCGTGGATTTGTGCATTTAACTGCAGCGTCCAGGTGGTCCGGTGGAAGCGCGCCCGGGGCATCTTGGAACTTATTTGATGCAGCCATCCAGGACTGCTGCATTGCCACAGCAATGGTCACAACCTGCTAGGATCCGGACCCATAAAGGGATTGAACGAAGCCGCTGACGCGTCATTTGGTGCGTGGGTTTGCGGATGACGCTTCTGTTTTGAAGGATTGCGGCTGTTGAAGCGCAATCTTGAGAACAGGAGTTTGAGATGGCCGAGTTGAGCCCTCTTCGCCGACGCATGATCGAGGACATGACGATCCGCAATCTGTCGCCGGCCACCCAGCGATCCTACGTGCACGCGGTGGCCAAGTTTTCGCGATATTCGACCGCTCGCTGGACCGGCTCGGCCTGGAGGACGTTCGCGCCTTCCAGGTGCATCTGGTCTCTACCGGAATCTCGTGGCCAGCGCTGAACCAGACGGTGTGCGCGCTGCGGTTCTTTTACGGCGTGACGTTGCGTCATGCCGAGATCCCTGAACGGATCGCCTATGCCCGCGCGCCACGCACGCTGCCGGTGGTTCTCAGCGCTACGACGTTGTCCGCTTTCTCGCCGAGCCTGAAGACGCGCACCGCCCTGACGACGGCCTATGCCGCGGGCCTTCGCGCTTCGGAGACTGTCGGACTGAAGGTCGGCGACATCGACAGCGGACGCGGCGTGATCCGGGTCGAGCACGGCAAGGGCAGCAAGGACCGCACGGTGATGCTGTCGGCGCAGCTTCTGCGCATCCTGCGGGTCTACTGGCGGCTGGCGAAGCCGCAGGGCTGGCTGTTTCCGGGCCGGGATGCAATTCGCCCCATTGACGTGCAGGTGCTGTACTCGGCCTGCCGCTCGGCGCGTGCGGCCGCCGGCATAGATAAGCGTGTGACGGTCCACACGCTCAGGCACAGCTTCGCAACGCATTTGCTGGAGAACGGCACCGACATTCGCATTATTCAGGTGCTGCTCGGCCACAACAATTTGTCCTCGACGGCGCGCTATACCAAGGTCTCGAACGGCCTCATCCGGCGCACGACAAGCCCGCTCGACCGACTGAACATCGAAGTCGTGCCGCCCGGCTGATCGGTCCCGCCCAAGTGCTTAAATGTGTTATTTATGTTCATGGTGTTGCCCTCCTCAGTGGAATCGAACCCCGAGCCTACAGGCTCGAAGCGGGCAAACGCCGCTCCCTTCAGATTTTCAACAATGACCGGGACATCCCCGGCCAACTCCGTTCACACCGTCAGCGTGAGAGTGACCGCTGCCCCACCAAGAAAGTCGCGAGCGCAGCGCCCACTCAAAAGCGCCGTAGTGTGGTGAGGGCAGCCTGTTACCCATCTGGGTCGCCGAAGGTGAATGACCTCGACAAGGCGACGATCGTGCGCCAAATCCGATGGATCCGCAATGTTGCGTGCTGGAGTAGGTGCCGTGATCCACGAAAACGAAAGGACCTGACATCAGCCATCTTTGCCCGTCGCGAATGTCCTGTATGTGGCAGCTGGTATGGCCGCACGATCACCATTGCTTGGCTTGACAGCCCTATTGTCGAGCAAATCGTGCGGATCGTTGACCATCACCGCCAAGTTATGGCGTGTCGAACAGCCAAGCGTTTGGTCGAAGGACTTTTCGTTGAGTAAAGGACTGGAAAGCGACGGACAGACAGGAGGATGGGCATGGAAGACAATCGCCTCTATTCGCGCTGCGCGGCCGTCCTGTTGGTCGAATAAGTGGATCTTGTAAGCGTCGATGCCCATCTCCTTAGCCTGATGGACCGTCTCTGCGCTGAGACGGGGCGACCCGCTGATAAGGAGATGGAGCGCATCCCGCCGACCGCGACTGGCTCTCTCAAGGAACACACGCAAACGTTGCCGTTCGGAAGCGCGAAGGCTCTCTAACGTTAGGACGGTGGTCTCCTGCCGGACAAGGATCGGTGTCAATGGCTCGACACTCGGTGCGGTGCTTGTGCAGCCACTTACACTTGCCGTCAGAGCGATCAGGAGACCTATGATCCGCAACGTCATTCGGCCCCCCTATTCAATGATAAAGCCGAGACCGCCCTTGGCGGCTGGCGCGCCGGTGCGGGGATTGGCGTGGTATCGCGGCGGACTTCCCAACGAATTCGTCGGGGTGGCCCCCCCGTCCAAAGGCTGCCCCATCCGGGCCGTGGGGGCGCTCATCTGGTTGGGGGTCGATCCTGGTCTTACGATGTAAGGCGTAACCAGAATAACCAATTCCGACTCCTCCTTTTGAAATGAGGACGAACGGAACAGGGCGCCAAGGATCGGCACCTCGCCGAGCCCAGGAAAAGCACTGATATTGTTGCTGACGTTACGCCTGATGAGCCCACCGATTGCAAAGCTCTGCCCGCTGGCGAGTTCGACGACTGTGTCGGCACGGCGCGTGGAAATTGCCGGCACGGAGATACCGTTGATTTGAACGGCACCTTGCGACGTGAGTTCACTGACTTCCGGCTTTACGCGAATATTGATTTGGTTGTTGTTGAGAACGGTGGGTACGAACTCCAGGGCGACGCCGAAGTGACGGAATTCAATCGAGACCCGCCCATTTTCCTGTGGGACAGGAATGGGGAATTCGCCGCCGGCGAGGAAGCTGGCGGTTTCACCGGACATGGCAGTGAGATTCGGCTCAGCCAAAACGGAAGCGATGTGCTCCTTGGCGAGCGCGTCGAGAACCGCGCCGACGCTGATATTATCATTGTTGAATCCAACTTCTGCTGTACCGCCACCATTGGCCGCACCAGCGGGCACCTCTGCTGCCGCTTAACAAACCCACTTTGAAATTGCCGATTTGACCGAAGGCAGACAGGTTAATACCGAGTTCCTTCATGGCGCTACGGGATACCTCCGCAACGCGCACATTCAGATTAACCTGCAAGGACCCAGCGACCTTGATGTTATTGACGACCTGCGCACCGTCACCGAGAAATTGCTCAGTGACTCTTTTCGCGATGTCGACGACCTCGGCATCGGGCGCTGTACCGCTAAGGATTGCGCCGCGCGGCGTGTAACTGACGTGGATCGGATAGTCGCCGACCTGGTCCCTCAACATGGCGCGCAGGTCCCCGATCGGTTGTGTGACGACAATACGCAACTGGGCGAGAGCCTCCCCGTTGTCGTTTAGGGCGAACAGACTGGTCTGCCCGGATTTCTTCCCAAAGACGAAGATGGTTTTGTTCGAGGGTGCCTGATAATCTGCGATCGTCGGGTCGGCAACAAAGATGGTCGCGGCTGGCGCGGACAAATGAACTGTCTTGCCGAGCGAAGAGGAAAGGTTCAGCGTCGCGTTGATGCTATTGGAAGCGGCACGCGGCGCCCCTTCATCCCCGTTGTTTTGGGCCGCGGCAGAAAGTGGAGATAATAGAACGAGCGCGCAGAGCAGATGGCCCAAGTAAGGGGAAACCGTAGGTCTCGGACCGCCGATGAGGATCGGCTGCTGTTTGGCGCCACGATGGCGAGTTGGAACGATTTTCAAGGCAGTCTGTTCTTTCAATTTCGACCAACTATGCGGATGCCGCCTCAGTCGATTCAAGAATGTAACCAATGCCGCGCACGGTCTTGATCCGTGGCGTTGCACCTGACCTACTCAGGTGTCCACGTAAGCGATAGATTCCGACTTCAAGCGCGTTGGCAGTTACCTCGTCGTTGAACGAATAGAGGTGATCTTCCAACTGCGCACGAGGCACGATGCGGCCTGCACGGATAAGCAGATGCTCTAGAATACATAGTTCGCGGCGTGCGATCTTCAGCGGATGACCCGCAACGGAAACCTGTCGGCCGGGACAATGCAGTTACCCCTGCCGCGCTTGACCATCAGGCACCGGGAAGAGTGCCGTGGTGGCGCAGGAGGGTTTTGGCTCAGAATCATGGAACACGATGAATCATCGCGGCGCATTTTGTAGAGCGAACGATAAGTCTTGCACGACCAGCCATTTATCCCTCGCGAGATCAATGCCGCGGGCAATTAGCAGGCGAACTCCGTCCGGACTGAGTACCTGTTTCAACGCGGGCAAAAGAAGTTGTGTAGCCATGTCACGAAATGCTTGGTCCGCTTCTCTGCCGGCCGATGGTCCATGAAATCCCCTCTGCACGCACGACGCCGGAAACCTCCTTGCCGATATGATGCTCAAGCACCGGCCGCCATGGCACCAGCGTGAACTCGCGCGATTTCTCGATGACAGCGTATTTTCCGCCGGCGAGCTCGACGGAGCGGCGGAGCGTGCCTTCTATTCGATCTCCACTCTGGGCTTCAGAATAGGGCAGACCGAGTTCGTTCGACAACTGGCCGGCCACGCGGTTCAACTCGCGTTGGCGCAGCATCGAAAGCATGTTGGCGCGATAGACGATCCGGTCCTGCTCTTCCCGAGCAAGACCTTGCGCAATCAGCCACTGCCGTCGGCGGCCTTGCGCCTCTCGGACATCGCGGCCGAAACCAGAGCTGTGCAAGGCCTCCGGTATGTCGGAAACCAGCTCTCGATCGAGCCAGGTGGCGCCGTCGAAGCTGACTTGTTGTTCCAGCGGCGTCGATGAGAGCTTGTCAACCGTGACAGGCTCGGCCCCGGCCCGCTGACGCTCGTAGTCAGACACACGGTCGAGATGATCCGGTGCGACGATCCAGGTGCCGTCCGGCTCGCGCTCGACACGACCGGTCGCCCGGCGGATCGCCTCCAGTCGCCGCGCGTGCGTTTCGGCAAAGCGTTCGGTGGCCGACGGGTCATGCTTGAGATGGATATCGATGCTGTAGCGCCCGTCATGGGCCGTGGCGATCTCGGCAATTGTGCGGTCGACTTGCCTTGGCCCGGTGTCCCTCGCCGTGACCCGCACTATGCAGCCCTCTGGCGTCGGTTGGGTGGCCTCGCCTTTGCCGATATCAACATAGTGGCTTTTGCCGTCCACGCCGTCGACGACGAGGTAATGGCGGTCAGTGATTTCGTCGGCCAGGCCGCGCGCAATGATGCGGCCGACGACAGGCTGCATCTGCTCTGCAGATCGATCATGGACAACATAGTCGGCGGCACTGCGGGCGAGCCCCTTGCCGGTCAGTTCGCGGTGCATGGTCTTGATGATGTCGCCCCGCTCGCCGATGCGGCGCAGCGTCGCTTCAAGCTCGCCATCAAGGCGCCAGCGGCCCGAGCCGACTTCCTCAGCCAGACCCATCCGCTCGAGCTTGCGCAGGCGGCCCTGGTGCAGCGTCTGGCGAAACGTGTCTCGGCTGGCCGGTGAGACATGCCCCTCATGGTCGCGCATGCGGAGCAGCTGCCGATCGATGTTGGTGAAGCGTTCCCGCTCCATTTCCTGGCGCAGGCGTTGCTCGATCTCGCGGTCCGTTCTCGGGCCAAGGTCGAGGCTGACCAGCTCCGCCGCCCGTTCACGGATTCCAGACGAGATGTAGTCCCGCGCGATGACGAGGTTTTCGTCGCGGTCGTCCTTGCCGCGGACGATAATATGGGTATGCGGATGACCAGTGTTGAAATGATCGACGGCCACCCAGTCGAGCCTAGTGCCGAGGTCTTCTTCCATCTGCGCCATGAGGCGCCGCGTGAGCGGCTTCAAGTCATCATACTCGATGCCGTCTTCAGGGGCGACGATGAAGCGGAACTGATGCCGGTCGCCATCGGCACGATCGATGAAGGCCTTGCCATCAACGCGGTCGCTGTCGGCGCTATAGAGCTCGCCAGGCTCGCCTTCGCGGGTGACGCCGTCGCGCTGGAGGTAGCGAAGGTGTGCACGTGCCCCGTCAACACCCTTGCCGGCCAGCTTGACGATACGCGCCTTGACGACGGCGCGCCGCTGCCGAAACGCCGCGTGGGGGTCGCGCGCTCTGAGAACGGCGGCAGCAGCCCCGCCGCGCCCCGCCCGGCTTCCGATGAAGCGGCCACGGCGACCGCTGCCGCCGCCGGCTCGGTTGATCGCGGCGCGGATCTGGCCGGCGAAACGCTTGCCTGCCTTCGAGCCGCGCGATCCGATTTTGCCCAGGCTCGGCTTGAACTCTTCATCCTGCATTGAGCCTCCTAGTAATCTTAAGCAATATCAGAGGTTTGTCGGCAGCAGCTCTCCTGACGCTGAAGGCAGCCTCCGTGGAAAACGATGTGCAGACAAAGACTTCGCCGCCTCGAGGAGGCGATGCCTTTATCTTGCCTTCCGCGGACCTGCCTCCCTGCCCGGCCTGACCCACGGTACCCCTGCCCTCACCTGCGATCCGGCCGGCCTGACCTTGCTCGCTCCGATCCGAGCGGCACCACGATTTGGCCATTCGGATCTGTCGCGGAAACACCGTTTCGCAGGAAAAACAGCGACTGCCCGGACGGGATTTCCGGCGCTTTTCCGGAACGGGATTTGCCGGTGAACGCGTCCATATCGGCGGCCGAGATCCCCGCCGCCTTGAGCTCTTCCAGATACAAAACCGTCTCGCTGGGCAGCGGTCGCCGACGCTGCAAATGCTGTTCGTAGCGGTCCGGCCCGGCGTTATAGGCGGCAAACAGGCCGGGAAAGCCGAAGCGGTCATACATGGCGCGCAGATAGGCAGTGCCTGCCAGAATGTTGTCGCGAGGGTCGTGCGGATCGGCTCCCAGGCCAAGCTCTGCGCGCAACTCCTCGTAGGTGCCGGGCATCACCTGCATGAGGCCGACGGCGCCGGCGTGGGAGGCGATCGGCCGTCCATTCAGCTTTGTCTGCCCCCGGCTTTCGGCATCCATGACGGCATAAATCCAGGGCTGTGGAATGCTGAAACGCCGGCTTGCCTCAGCTACGTAGTGCTGCCATCTTGCCAGCTGCGGACCACGGGAGATGGCGGCCGGCTGAGCGTCGGTCGCGGCGGAACAGGCGCATGGCGCTATCGCGACCATGCCGAGCATCAGGAGGGTTACTCGGTCCATAGCGGCACGAGCCTCCCGGCAATATTTTCGGCCGGCACCGGCCCGAAATAGCGGCTGTCGAAGGAGTGATTTCTATCGTTGCCGAGCAGGAAAACCTCGGCGGCGGCGAGCTTGCGGCAGGCATTCCACCAAGGCAGCGGACGGTGCTGCGTGTCGGTTGCCAGCCGGCGCGCGACAATTTCGCCGCCGATGATGATGGCGTCGCCGAAGGCGCAGACATGCTCGCCAGGCAGCGCGGCAAGGCGCTTGACCAGCGGCACGTTGCTGGGCAGATAGAAGCGTTCGGCGGCGAGATCGGCGACCGGTTTTGGCGGGCGGACGAGCACCAGGTCGCCACGAGCCGGTGATCCGGACGCGACGCGATAGAGGCCGACCGGCGCACTGGCCGAGGCGTTCCAGACCAGCCAGGGCGATGGGTTGTCGAAAGCGGCGAAGCCGATCAGGCTGAGGCCTATACTGGCCACGGCGATCGTCTTGCGCGCCCGAACGCGCCGCAGATGGCTGCCGATCAGACGGGTAGTGGGACGCCGGCTCATGAGCGGCCTCCCTCACCGGCCGAGCCGGAATCGTGCCCGGCATCCTCGGGCCTGGTCTCCTGCGCGCGTCCCTTCGACCAGTCGTCGAGCTCGTCGATGTGATAGCGGACATAGCGGCCGTGCTTGCGAAATTGCGGGCCGCCGCCTTTGAGCCGCATCTTCTCCAGCGTGCGCTGGGACAGCCCGATATAGAAGGCGGCCTGCGCGGTGTTGAGAAACGGACTGCCCTTCTTCGCGCGGGCCGCGCGTTCGTTTTCGTCGTCCATGATGATCCTCGTTTCGTTACGGACAAGCGAAGGCGAGGATCGGCGAGCGAGATCGTTTTGGGGACGGGCGAAGAGTGGGGGGCGAGTTTTCGCCGCCCCCTCCCGAAAGAGCCCCGCGCCGGTTGCGGCGCGAGGCTCGAAGCAGGCGGTTCAGTCGACCGGGTTCCAGATGATGGCGTATGTGTCGTCGTCATCCTGGCCGGCGGCGCGGCCGAGATTGGCGTAGAGCTTGCGCGGGCCGAACTCGGGTGCGGCAATCGACAGGCTCACATAGTCCTTGCCGGAGGTCTCGCCGGTGCGGATCCAGCCGGCCCCTACTTCGACCCCTTGCGTCAGCACCCGGAAGTCGGGATGGGTGTCGGCGCTCTTTGCCTGATTGGGCACGATGTCGATGTCGGCGCGGACGCTAAGCGTCTTGAGCTGGCCCTTGTAGCCGCCGTTTTCCTGTTTGGTTACGTATCCGATCGCGGTCATTTTCAGTCTCCTTTGGTGCTCGTAGGGGACCATTCCCCTGCGATGGCGGACCGTGATGGGCGCGTCCGGACCGCCGGAACCGGGACGGCCGCAGCGATAGCGGAGGACCCGAGCGGGCAGCTTTTTTGAAGCGAAGCGGCGCGAGGAAGCCGCCGCAGGCGGCGGGGAAAAAAGCTGCTGGCGAGGGTTTCGGGCGGGCCGGATCCGCCCATAGGTCGTCAAGCCAGCCGCAGGGGAATGGTCCCTGAGACACATGGAGACAGGTGGCGCGATCGGCGGCACAACGAGCAGGCGGCATTACAGGGCGCCGGCTGCGCGGGCTCTGTCGGCAACCGGATCGGACAATTGGCCCCATGCGCGGGGCGCCTCAGCAAGCAGCCCGGCGCGGTGCAGGGCTGCCGAAATGGGGGCGAATTGGCGTCGGGATTTCTCGCGCGCGGCACTGGCTCGACAAGACGCCCAATCGGCAGCCGGCGCGGCCCGGAGCGGCGCGCGTGACCTGAGCGGCGGCACTCGAGAGAACCGCCGCTGAGGTTGATCGGTTCATTCGCGCACGAACAGCGGCTGCACTTGTGTCCACTGATCGGCGGTGCGGAAGCCGCCGCGGCTGGTGTAGCTTTCGGCGGGGAATTTCATCCAGCGCGGCAGCCAGCTCTCGACCTTCTGGCGGCCATTCTCGCCCGCCAGGAAGTCACGGATGATGTTCTTTTGCGTCTTGACCTTCTCGGCGACATTGCCGTCCGCGACCAGCTTGCAGCCGACCTCGGCCAGCATCGAATTGGCGATTTCCTTGTCGCGCAAGAGGTCGAAGAAGGCATCGTCCGGTTGCCACCATGTGCCCATATCGACGTTCAGATGGTTGCCGAGCGCCTCGATGACGGTGCTGCCGGCTGCAAGCGTCTCGGCCATGACAAGGGTGAGAACGCGCATGACATCGTCGTCGCAGAGCGCCAAGAGGCGCGCGAACACGCCGGCGGTAGCAAAGGCGTCGCCATTGCCGCCGGCGACCACGCCGTCCTCATCCGGTGATCCGAGCAGGGCCAACACTGCGCGCCGTTTTTTGCCGAATGCAGCTTCAGCCTTGCAGCCGGCAAGGCTGGCAGTCACCGTCTCGTTGGCTGCGCGCTGTGGCTCACGGCGCACCTGCCACAGGCCGGAACCGGTGACGGCGTGCGCCACCACGAGGCGCAGCGCCACGGCGGGATGGTCGAGCATGGTCGCGCGCACGGCGGCATGGCGATGCAGATCGACATAGTTCTGCATCGGGCCGGTGAGTTCGGGGCGCGGCGGCTTGGCGGCTGTTTCTTCTTGCTCACCGCCCTCGCGGGCGCGGCGGGCTTGCTTGTGTGACAGCCAGCCCTCGTGACACTCGACCTCGCCGCGATAGGTGACAGCGATGAAGACCTTGCCGCCCCTCTTCTTCGGGGTCTTCTCGTAGTCCCATGGGTGGAAATACTGGCCCGGCTCCAGCAGCACCACCTCGCTCCAGCCGTCGTTGAGATAGGTGTCGCGTCTGGCGGCAATCGCTTCGTTCTGCTTTTGCCAGAACAGGTCGGCATCGGCGAAATAGCTGTCCTCGCCGAACAGGTCCGAGGTGATCAGGCCGGGATATTCGTCGATGGCAAACAGCGCCACCTTGGTGGAAATCGACTGGCCGCCGAACAGCCATTGCTTCAATTGAAAGCCACGCGGCGCGTATTGATCGGGATCGGCACAGAGTGCCAGCCAGTCCTTCTGCTGCGCCTTGGACGCCATGGTGAGATGGCGCACCGTCTCGGCGTCGATCTCCTCGCGGCGATAGGCTTCGCGGATTTTGGGCAAGAGGTCGCCAAGCGCCAGAATGCGTTTGACCTTGAGGTCAGTGATGCCGAAGGTCGCAGCGATGTCGGGAACGGTGCGGCCTTGCCTGACGAGCCGCGAAAACGTCTCCCATTGCGATACTTCGTCAGGATCGAGGCGGGCGAGGTTTTCGATCAGCGAGGCTTCCAGCGCATCGGCGTCGTCACCATCCTCCATGATGGCGCAGGGCAAGGGATCGCCTTCGCCGCGCTCGTCGGCAAGCGATTTGGCGGCGAAATAGCGCCGCCTGCCGGCGACGATCTCGAAGGTTTCCGGCTGGCCGTTGGGCCGCACAAGGAGAGGCACCAGCACGCCGCGCGCACGCACGGACGGCAGGATGTCGGAAATGTCGGGCGCGCGTTTTCCATGGCGCATGTTGAGCGCGGAAATATTGAGCTGATCCAAGGGGATGTGGGCAAGCTGCATGGTTACTCTCCTTCGCTTTGGTTAAGGTTGTCCCCGCCGCAGAGGCCGAAGACCGGCGCGGCGGGACGGTTTTTGCGCTTATCGGCGCTGCTATTCCGCCGTGTCGGGCGGAAGCTCGGAATGGGGCTTTGAAAGGGCGTCTGCTGCCTGCCGCAGAAGTCGCTCGGCCTCGGTGATGTGGCGGCAAATGCGGATGGCTTCGGCATAGACGGAGAGCGTAAAGCGCGCCTGGAAATGCAGGTCGCGCTCTATGCCGAGGCCAAGCGGACCTTTACGGATGCAAGCTCGGCCAGACTGACGCTGCCGAGTTCGGGGAAGCCGAAGCCGAGATCGCAAAGGCCGAACAGCGTGTCGCCATCGGCGTCGAGTTCGCTCAGAAGCCACGTGGCGGCACCTGTCGGATTAAACAGTTTCACAACGGGAAAATGGTCGATGTCGGCGTCGGCGGCGCCATTGGCGAGCAGTCGTGCGCGCAGTGGATCGGTGATCAGGATCATGGAAAGACTCCTTGTCAGAACAGGTCGAGTTGATTTCTGCTGGCTTCATCGAAGAGGCCGATATCGAGCGGCTTTTGCGCCGCGCGCGGAGACATCGGCGCGTCCATCAGGAGGGTGAGCCGATCGCGCGTGGTGATCCGCCGGCCACCGGGAATGAGCATCTGCTCGCCTTGCGGCGTCGGCTCGGTCGCGGTCAGTTGAGGATCGCGCATCGTCATGCCGCAATCCCTTCCTGCGCCTCGCTTTTGGCATCGTCCTTAAAGCCAAACAGGAAATCGGCGGCCTTGGAGGCAAGACTGGCGGCACGGAAGATCGCGCGGTTGTCCTCGCGCAGCACCTTCAGCCATGAGCCGATGTAATCGGCATGACGCACGGTCGGCTCGATACCGAGATTGCTGCAGACGAAGGCGGCAGTGATTTCGGCGACCAATTCTTCACGCGCGTAAGCCTTGGAGCCGAACGAGCCGGAGAGGTCGCGAGCAAGCCGCGTCGGGTGGCCGGTCCAGTGGCCAAGCTCGTGAAAGCAGGTCCGGTAATAGTCGATCTGGTGATGGAACGCCGGCTGCGGCGGCACCTGAATGTGGTCGCTGCCCGGCATGTAGAAAGCGCGATCGCCGCCGAACCTGAAATCCGCACCGCTGGCGCGAATGAGCGTCTCGGCCTGCGGCACGATCTCGCACTGAGGCAGCGGCTCGGCGGCGGCGTGGAGGTGTTCCGGAAGATTATCGCACTGCGCGACATTGAAGACGGTGAAGCGCTTCAAAAAAGGCACGGCCTGTGGTTCATCGCCCTCGTGGCGTGCGCGCTCCTTCTCGTCCTTGGGGACAAAGCGGTCGGCATGCACGATGGTCGTGCCGCGCTCGCCCTTCCTGACATTGCCGCCAAGGACGAGCGCCTGCCGGAAGGTGAGCCAGTTCTGGCTGGGATAGCTGCGCTCGATGACCGCGCCCCACAGGATGAGGATATTGATGCCGGAATAGGTGCGCCCAGAGGATGCATTCCTCGGCAGGCCAAGGCCTGCCTTTGCGCTGCCCCATGGCTTGACCCATGGCACGGTGCCGCGCTCCAGCTCGGCAATGATGCGGTCCGTGATCTCCTGATAAAGGCTGGCGCCGGGGCGCCCGCCCTTGCCTGCGCCAGCCTCTCCGCTGGGGGTACGCTTGCTGTTTGCATGCATCGTCTCATCCTCCGCTCGCCAATCGCCGCGGCTTTCCCCGGAAGCGGGGTGGGCGGCGAGTCGCGACCGGAAAGGCCCGCCGTGGTAGGCGGACCGCATCCGAAGGACCGGAACGAAGAGGAGGACCCTGAGCGGCACGCGAAGGGTTGCGGGCTGCCGCGGCGGGCCTAGAGGGGAGTGCCGCCCACCTCGCGCCACCGGGAAAGGCCAACAGACAAACCGCGCCGCCCGCAAGGACGGCGGCCGTCTCAGCCCGAAGGGCTGCCCACGCCAAGGGGCGAAGCCGAATGGCCGAGACCGCCTAAGCTTGCCGAAGAAAAGCGGGCTCGGTTCACGAGCACCTGGTGCGCGTCGTCAGGCGCGCGGGCGCCCGCCAGGACGGCAGGCTGGACAGATTTTTCGCACGGATCATCGTCAAGCGCCGCTGTTACGTCGAGAAACTCGATGACATCCCCGCCGTGCGCGCGGCTTCCTCCGAACAAAACCAGCGCTCGCCTTTCAACAGGTTGAGGCGCGTGTCCCAGTAATATTCCTGTCCGGGATCATGATAGACGCGCTCGCCCGTTTTGTAGCTTATATTGGCTTTGATGTTGCGCCGAGAGCGGCAGGGTCGATTCGAAGGTCAAGAAAGCCAGCCAGGAGTTGTCTTGATAGCGATGGTTGTCCACGCCCTTCCCTCCGAAGAGAGAATGCGACGTTTGCAGCCTGGAGTCTACAAGTCGGGTCTAATTCCGGTCCGGTTCCGAACCATTGAATGAACGACGCATCCTTACCCTGGCTTCTGGCGACGTTCCTCATGGCTTCGTCAAAGAAAGGCATGTCCGCGCACCAGCTGCATCGTATGCTTGGCGTCACCTACAAGACCGCGTGGTTCATGGCTCATCGCATCCGTGAAGCCATGGCGGAAGACGTGAAGTCTGCTGGGCCGCTCGGTGGCAAAGGCAAAACCGTAGAAGCCGACGAACCTACATTGGACGCGTCGACCGCGATTACCTTTCGCCGCAGCGCAAGGGCCAGCCGCGCTTGAAGCGCAAGATGAAGCCGAAGCGCACCGATATCGGCCTTGTCGGGCGTGGCGGCAAAGCTCGCATGGTTTCACGTCCAGCACGCCACCAAGGCCGTTGTGCGCGATATCCTGGTGCGCAATGCCGACGGTAATTCGACGCGCTATACCGACTAGTCCAAGCTCTACACCGTGACCGGCAGGAATACGCCTCCCACAAGACGACCAATCATTCCGCTGGCGAATACGTTCGCTACGAAGGCGCCGAGACAATTCACTCTAATACGATCGAAGGCGTGTTCTCTGTGTTCAAGCTCGGCATGGTTGCCGTCTATGAGCATTGCGGCGAAGCTCACTTGCACCGCTACCTTGCCGAGTTCGATTTCCGCTACAATCGCCGCACCGGCGCTTAAGGTGACAGGCACCGAACGCCACGACCAGTTGCTTGCCATGATCGAAGGCAAGCGCCTTACCTATCGGCGGATCGGTGAAGCCGGTATCGCCTAAGCAGAAGGTGCGCGCAATGTTGCGCCACCTAAAACGCCGGAACATCTAATCGTCTTTGTCTATCAGTTTTGGCTCTTGATAGTAGAGTCTCTCTATCAAGTAATAGAGCCCATGGCTGGTCGTGACCATCATGTGAGCAACGCAAATATTGAAAGAGACTATAGCGACAACTGACACCCACCAAGGAAATATTTTCTGGGCAGCGTCAGCGGATACCACAAACAGTATTGCGACAACTGAGAGAAGGAACGACATGAAAGACAAGTAGCCAAAAATCGCACTGACATATTCACGCCGCGTCAGCCCATCTTTGGATCCCGCCGATTGCAATATTTTCCCTTCGTAAATTTCATCATCAAGGCTCGACAGGCTGCCGCTAAAACTGGCGATACCGACAAGTGCGGCGATGTAAAACCCAGTGAGCACCCCGCAAAAAGCCCCAAATCGGTCTAGAAAGCCCCTCTCACCAAAATAATTTCCGGAGAAACAGATGAATGGGACACTCAGCAGTGTCGCGAGCACCACCAGCGCAATTGCGTTACGAGCCCAAAGTCGTTTCCCATCTTCGTTCACCAAAAGAAGGTATTTCAATGGGTAAAACAGGAAGTTCATTGCTAGGCCTTTGACGCAAGCGCTGTTGCCTTAATTACAATTGGCTGACTAAGGCTCGGCGCGCATTGACTTAGCTCTTTATCAAAAGCCACCTGTTCCGAACGAACGAAAAGCAATTCTTTTGCATCTTGTTCTTTATCAAGCTTGACAGTTTTCGTCCGCTTATCGTCGAGAGAAATATCGATATTGAATTGCTCCCAACCGGCTGCTTTCGCCTTGGTAAAAAGCGCTGACATCAGTCCCTTGAAATTTACCGGCGTAATTTGTTGAGTAACCTTCAGCATCATAGTCTCAGTTCGCGGGACAAAAATACCATGGGCGTCCACAAAATCGGGCTTAGCTTGACGAACCAGCGTCACGTAGTCGATTTCTCCTTTCTTGAGGGCCGACTCCATCGTCTCTGATTTCAATCCTTCAGCTTTGACGGTAGTGTATGTGGTCTCTTGCTTGCCTTTTTTGGCAAATTCGAAGGTATAGTCAAAAAGCGCTTTGGCCATTATCTGCCTGACCACGGCCATGTTGATACCAGGTATCTCCTCCAAAACGGCTCGATATTTTCCCAGTTTTACGTTTTTTTCTCGTATAACGAGATGGGCGGAAACAGACGGCTCCTCGCCCTTATTGCGAACGGTATTTCGAATCGTAAACTTAGTCAGTGGCTTTTTTCCGGCCGCAGCCCTCGCCTTTTTACGATAGGCTGGGTCAGACGCGCTTGGGCTTGCGCGGTGGATTAGCAGCGCCAAAGTCTTAGCTGCCCGATCATAGGCCGTCTCAATGATTTCCACGATGTCGCCATTTGCTTGTACATCCAACGCCTTTTCAGAGTCGATGTAGGCGTCAAGCGCCTTTTTTATGCTCGGGGTTTTCCCTTCCCCGTGCAGAGGCAGGAAGGCTGCACCGCTGTGGCGCGGCGCGAATGTCATATCATACTGTCGAAAGAATCTTGAAAATTTCTCCAAGAACAAGAGATCGCCCCTCCCCGTATTGATAGGGGCTATATCTACTCAAAACTGATCAGAGTCCATCTGTCCGTTTGCGCGGAGGACTGTTGTTCCCTGATTTCGTCGCGTTGGCTTTGGAAGGGTCTACTTCGCGCGGCTTCTGCATCCTCTTCGGCGGCGTCTTCAGCATCCGCTGCACGGTCTCATTGAAGCGCTTTTCGTCGGACCTTCTTCCCCGAGCCAACCGGGGAAGTCGTATCAAACCGGAAGAATCCGTTAAGAAATATCCAAAACGCATTTCCAGTGCCAAATCGGCGTTTTCGCATTTTTCCACTTGTCTGCTGAATCCGGCCTCCACGCTCTAAAACCTTACCGAATCGCCCATACTTTGTCACGTATATAATTAGGATTATCATCCTAATATCGGCATGGCCTGGTAAAGACCCATCCGCAGCGGAATGGCAGCTTGCCGAAGAAAAGCGCGCTCGGTTCACGGTACCGGCGCGAGCCGTTAGACGCGGAGGCGCCCGTTAGCCCGCAGGCTGGACAGAATCTCGCACGGATCAGCGTCAAGCGCTGCAGTTAAGTCGAGAAACTCGATAACGTCGAGACGCCGCTCTCCACCCTCGTACTTGGCCACGAAGGATTGGGGCCGATCAAGCTTCTCGGCCACCTGCGCCTGAGTCAGGCCTTTGGCCTTGCGCAGGGAAACCAGCTGGGCCAGAAACCGCTGGTGGCGGGGCGATCGAAGAGATTTGGGCATGTAGGCGAACCGGTCGGGTAAAGACCGGATCAGCGACTAATCCCGGTTTCGGATTATCCCATTTTGGGATATGCTGCGTTGCATCCAGCGCTCAACAGCCGAGGCTCGCAACAGGCATGAATCGATCAAGGGGAACAGATGAGACTCGAAGCTCAACTCTGTGCGACGAAGTCCCCTGGTCGGAGAACCTGACGGCCTACGATAGGCAGCATTTCACGATCTACCTGCGGATCCTGGATGCCTGCGCCGACAATGCCAGCGAAGAGGAGATGGCCGATCTCATTCTGGGCATCGACCCGGCCCTTGAACCGGTCCGCGCCCGCAAGGCTCTTCGCAGCCATATCGACCGGGCGAACTGGATGGTGACGACCGGCTACAAGGAACTGTTCGCCGGCTGACGCACAGCACGGATTGTCATGCTCTTCAAACAAGGAAGTTCAGATACCCGTCACTCATGAGCGCACGGCCGCGAGAGACGGCGCGGCGGGAGCGGTCACAACTGCTTCGCGTGCTGTTTGACTGCCATTTCCAGTGCTTGGCTCAGAGGCACAGCCTTGGAGAACAGGTAGCCTTGAGCGGTTCGGCAGCCAAGCTTGTGCAGGGTTTGCCGATCCGCCTCTGTTTCGACGCCCTCGGCCATGACCTCGATCCCGAGCATGTTACCGAGATCGATGACCGATTTGACAAGCAGTCGGTCCTCTCGGGACTTGGCCAAGCCGCGAATGAAGCCCTGGTCTATTTTGACCTTGCGTATCCGACTGTCCTTGAGCGATGCCAACGTAGAAAAGCCGGTGCCGAAGTCATCGAGCGCGATGGAAATGCCCGCATGTGAAAGCCGTCCGAGCTTTTCATCCACTCTGTCCGGGTCCACCGGGGATTCTTCGGTAATCTCGATTTCGAACATCGTTGCAGGGAGGCCTTTTGCCGCCAGACCATCCAAAACCATGTCGTCGATATCGCCGGCTTCCAGTTCGCGCGGCGAAACATTCATCGCCACACGGAAATCACGACAGTCAGCTTTCACCAAGCCGTCGATAAAAGCACAACAGTCGGCGAAGACGGTTTGCGTCAGCAGCTGAAGCATTCCGGTTTCGCGTGCAGCTGTGATGATTTCGGGTGGAGAGATGGCACCATGAGTCGGATGGGACCACCTCAGCAAGGCTTCAAAACCGACCACGGCCTCGGTGTCGAGTTTCACGATCGGCTGGAACCAAGGTTGCAAGCTTCTCGTCTTTATCGCCGAATGAAGGTCCCGTTCGACGGACTGGCGGCGTTGCAGTTCCCTGTCGAGTTCGGCATCGAACAGGCAAAATTCGTTCCTGCCACGACGCTTGGCCGTGTAAAGGGCGATATCCGCCCGCAACAACATTTCGGTCAGGCCCGGGCTTTCCGCCAGGTATATTCCTATTGATGCCCCGACCCGGACGGACGCGACCTCCCGATAGGGGCGGGCAATTTTTGCTATAATATTGGAGGCGAGATCATTGGCAGAAAGCGAAACCCTCGTTGAGGGAAAAAACAGCACGAATTCATCGCCGCCGATACGAGCGAGCGTTGAGCCTTCCGGTGCTTCCTCCTCTATGCGGCGGGCGATCCTGACAAGCAGTTCATCACCGGTCCTGTGACCGTAGGTATCGTTGACGGATTTGAACCCGTCCAGGTCAACCAGCATTGCCACGAAGGGGCCATCCGCGGTCTCGAACCGTCCGATAGCGTCTTCGAGGCCACGCCTGTTGAGAAGGGCCGTCAGGTGGTCCTGCCTGGAACTGGCCTTCATCTCCGCCGCAAGCCGCTCGGCCTCATGCCTCAGGCGGCTCGCTTCGCGGAACCGTGCTTGCCCAACAAACGAAGCTCGAACCAAGCCGCCCATGAAGAGCAGAACGGTAAAAGCCAGAATGTAGTCTTCAAAATTGCCTTTCGCCAAAAGGCAAGCCACCGTGATGAGGAGCGGAGGTGTGATGAAGTTGATCGCCGCCGCGGCATACGAACTGCCGTATGTAACCGCACCAGCTGAAATGCCCGCCAGAATGACCAGATGCAGCGGTGCTTGAGGTGTCGTGTATCCAACAGTCAGGACGGCCAGGAAGGACCAGGCAAACCCTGCCAGAAGAGCAAGGATGCCAAACCAGCGAAGCCGCGGCAAAACCCCCACTAATCCGTCATGGCGCCCCGTTTCCTTTAGCTGATAACGCGCGAGTGCAAGGCGGGCGGCATTTATCGCATTGACGACCAGGAACCAGATTGCAGCTGCAAAGCCGCTGCCAGAAAGGGCGTGCACCGCCCAAATCAGGCCTGACAGGATAGCGCTTATCGGCATCGACACGAAGAGGCCGGCCCTCAGGTCAGCAAGCTGATCCTGACGGATTTTGGCCTCCAGCGTGTCTTCATTCTTCGGGGCCATGGACGGACCAGCTTGCTCCCATCGTTGTTCGCGAGGACAAGCCTACGCAGGCCCACTGAAGGACGGGTTAACTATCCAGCGGGGATAACCAGTGTGCTCACCATGTCTTCGGGGCGCACGTCTGCCTCTTGGCCTTGCCGTCTGACCATCGAGCTCTTGCCCGCACGCGTGCCTTGATCCGAATCATCCCAGGATCGGCAACGTCACCATGGAAGCAGCCCTACCAACGGCATCAACGCGCCCGGCGAGACAAAAGGAAGCCGGGCCGAGATAGCGTCCAGAGCGGCAGCGCTGCCTGCGATTCACCGCCTGAGCATGGCCGAAATGCCATGGCGGATAAAGGGAAGATATTGGGCAAAGCGAAGCCCTGCATGTCTTGCAAGCCGTGCCGCCGGGTGCTCGCCTGAGTAGAGAGCGACAAGTGCATTCGTAGCATGATAGAGCGGTGCCGCCGACAGACGCAGCCGGCTTTCGTATCTGCCGAGCATGTCGGGATCAGCAATGTCGCGGCGCTCGCGACATGCCGCCAGGATTCTATCGGCGAGTTGCTTCTGGCCACTGAGGCCGATGTTGAAGCCATGCGCGGTCACCGGGTGCATGCCGAGGGCAGCATCGCCGATCAGTGCCGCACTCGGAGCCCAGAACTTGTGCGCCCAGGTCGTGACCAGCGGATAGGCATGGCGGGTGCTTGCCAAGGTCATCTCTCCGAAGCGTCCTCGACACCGGCTCGTCGATTCCATGAGGAACAAATCGTCGTCGAGAGCAAGCAGTCTGTCGGCCTCGCTTGAGCGCAACGTGAGAAGCAGCGACGACACGCCTTCCATGAGCGGCAACATCGCTATCGTCTGATGGTGATCGAACCATTCGACCGCGATCTGGTGATGGGCGCGCTCGTGCCTCACTCGGCAAATCAGCATGGAGTTGCCAAGCCGATTGATGTCGGCGCCAATGCTGAGCAGGTCGCGCGTCGCGGACAAACGCGAATCCGCTGCAACGAGCAGCCGAGCGGCCAATTGCCTGCCATCAGAGAGCGTTATGACTGCTTCTTTGTGGCTGGTTGTTGCATTGACGACCGAGCGGCCGCACAGCAGCTGGGCATGATCCTGGAAGTGGACAAGCTTGAACAGGGCGTCGCGGATCCGACAATTTGGGACCAGAATTCCGAGTGGTTCCCCAGATCCGCTGGGAGAATCGAAGCTCAGGGCGAAAGGGCTCGATCCGTTGAGCACGCGCGCGCCTTGTAGCGGTGATTTGTCCGAAGCGGGGATGGCATCCCAGGCGCCGAGCTCGCGAAGGATTCCAACCGATGCGTGGGTCAGCGCGATCTCGCGACCGTCGAAAGCCGGATTCGCCAGGCTTTCGAGCGACTGCCGTTCAACCACTGCCACCTTGAGTCGGCTCTGGGCAAGCGATGCGGCGAAGGAAAGTCCGACCGGCCCGGCTCCGACCACAATAACGTCGAATCTATCGACAGAGCCGGCCATCAGCGTGCCGCCATTGCGTCGGCTATCTGCGACGAAGGGCACTGGAACGCATCGCAATCGATCCACGGTTTGCGGCTCATCTCCCCAAGCGTCTCCACGCGACCTAACCGTCCGTTAGACATCCGTTCTCCGTTCAAAAATGCTCAATGAAACCATGCCTATGAAGAGATAACCCTGATGTGGATCAACCAGGCTCGATAAACGCGGCAACGGCGGGTTCACGGTCGACTGGTCGACCGCCACACCATGGTCTGGTCAGGTCATCATGGAATGGCCGGCTTCCCGTTCGGTGCGGCCCTTTCCTGGCCGAAAGTTCGGCAACGTATTCTGGCTGATCCATTCGCACCCGTCGCGCGCCGAAATCGGCATGACGCGAAGCAACCGCGGAAAATATTCGAGCGAGTCCTCGCAGGGCAGGCTGGGTCAACTGCGTGGCTCGTCGCGGTCGATCAGGATCCGCTCGGCGGCGCCATCGAGATCTTCATATTGGCCGCTCCTCAAGGCCCACAGGAACCCCGCCAGCCCAAGCGCTCCGAGGAACAGGGCCACAGGTATGAGGTAGGCGAGCGTCGTCATGAGGATTGTGCCAGTGCGCCAATGTCCGAGCGCCTGTCATGTCGGGTATCTTGCACCGATGCATTTGACACGAAACCTTGCAGACGTAGCGCATTGCCGATGACCAGGAGGGACGAGGCGGACATCGCGACCGCCGCGATCAGTGGCGTAACGTGCCCCAGAATGGCGACCGGCACGGCGATGCCATTGTAAACGATCGCGATGGCGATGTTCTGCCGGATCAGCCGTCCGGCCTTCCGCGAAATGTCTAAAGCAAGTGGGACCGCCAGAAGACTTTTACGCAGGAACACGAAATCCGCGGCGTTGCGACCGATATCCGCCGCCGTGGCCGGAGCGATCGAAACGTGTGCGGCGCCCAATGCAGGCGTGTCGTTGAGCCCATCGCCGACCATCAGCACCTTGTGGCCAGTTCGCGTCAATGCTTCGATGTGTTCGACCTTCCCGGAGGGAAGCAACGCGGGAACGAAGCGCTCGACGCCCAGTGCTTCCGCGACTTCGACACAGGCAGCTTCTGTGTCGCCCGACAGCACCTCCACCGACACGCCGGCGCTGTTCAAGAGTTCGAGGGTCGCCTTGGCATCGGCACGCAGCTCATCCTCGAAATCGAAAGTCGCGACAATGACCCCGTCCTTCGTCAGAACGGTTCCGCCATAGCCTTGTTTGCCTTCGCCGCCGGTCCGGGCTTTCCACTCAGCCCATCCGCGGCGACCCAGCCGCCAGGTACTGCCCTCGGCGATGGCTTCGATGCCGAAGCCCGGATGCTCCCTGACGGACGCGAGTTTCGGCTGGCCGGCAAAGGCTGCATTGCCAGCGATTGCCTTCGAAAAGGGATGGCGGGAATGCGCTGCCATCTCGGCCGCCATGGCGAGCATCGTCGGATCGATGGACGGCGCATTGATCAGCCTGGGCAGTCCGAGCGTAAGCGTGCCGGTTTTGTCGAACAATGCCGTGTCGATCCCGGCCAGGCGCTCCATGGCGGAGCCGTCCCTGACCATGACGCCGCTTTCAAACAGCCGCCGCGCAGCGACCACCTGCACGATCGGCACGGCGAGACCGAGCGCACACGGGCATGTGATGATCAAAACGGCGATCGCGATTGTTATTGCCCGGTGCCAGTCGCCGGTCGCCGCCATCCAGCCGAGGAACGTCACAAAGGCGGTGAGGTGGACCACGGGGGCGTAGAGCGCGGAGACGCGATCGGCGATCCTGCGATGGCGGGCGCGGCCGCCCTCTGCCGCTTCCATCAGCCGAACCATTTCGGCCAGGAAGGAATCCTTCGCGGCGGCCGTCGCCTCGATGGTCAGTGGACCGGTGAGATTGAGAGTACCGGCCTGGACCTGCGCCCCCGGGCCCACCGTTCTGGGCGTGCTTTCCCCGGAAACCAGGGAACAGTCGAGATCCGACGCCCCGCCAATGATCCTGCCGTCGATGGGCACCCTCTCGCCGGCCGCGATCAAGAGCTCCATTCCTGGTTCGATCTCGCCAACCGGCAAGTAGTCGCGCGAACCATCCTCGCGCAGCACCATGGCGCCGCGCGCCGCCAGCCGAGCCAGTCCGTTCACGGCCCTCCGTGCCCGTTCCCGCATCACGTGATCCAGCGTGCGGCCGATCAGCAGAAAGAACAGCAGCGACACCGACGCCTCGAAATAAGCATGGTCGCCATGGTTGATCGTCTCGTAGAGGCTCATGGCGTAAGCGAGCGATACCCCGACCGCGATCGGCACGTCCATGTTCATGCGGCTGTGGCGCAGCGCATTCCAGGCCGATCGAAAATAGATGCCGCCGGCGAAAGCGAGCGCAGGAATGGCAATCAAGGCCGAGACCCAATGGAACAGGTCGCGGGTCGCGCCCTGCGCGCCGGCCCAGACGGAGACTGATAGCAGCATGATGTTGCCCGCCGCAAAGCCGGCGACCGCGACGGCGCGGATCAGTTCCGAGAGCGTCTTGTCCCTCCCGTCAGCCTCGGGATCGAACAGGTGCGCGCCATAGCCCAGCCGTCCAAGTGTGGCGACGAATGGCGGAACCTCCTCGCCGCGCCACCGGACCGAAATACGTTTCGTCGAAAGATTGACACGAGCGCCTTCGACGCGATCCAGCTTGCCGATCGCCGTCTCGATCGTCTGGATGCAGGCGGCACAATGCACAGCCGGCACCGAGAGGTCGGTCTGGCGAAGATTTTCGCCAATCGAGCGGCTCGCCAGTCTGATTTCCTGGCCAGAAGGCAGGACCAGTGTGACCTTTTCCAGGTCCAATGCCATTTCGGCGCCTGGCGCGCAGCAGCTCATTGCAGCGCCCCGTGGGAAATCATGATCCGGCGAACGTCGCGATAGGGTTCCGCAAGGCTCGCATCGGCGTCGATTTCGACGATCCAGACGCCATCCGTGGGCATGTGGTGCGCGGCGAATATCTGACCGGAGGCAGCCTCAAGAGTGACGGATTTGTCCTCGGCCTCGTAGGCGGGATGACGGAACAGCACCTTGACGCCATGCAAGGCAACCGGCTTGCCGACAGCATCGGTGAGGCTGTAGCGGACCTCACCGCCTGCGATGGTCAGTTTGCCAGTCCAGCCGAGGGCTGCCTGAGCTCGCCCTTGCTCGGCCTTTTTGTTGAACTGCTGGCTCGCCACATAGGTGTTTTCGACGACAAGGCCGGTCCAGCTCGTGTTGGCGAGCGTCGCCATCGTCAGATTGACCGCTATGACCACGCCGAAGAAGCCAAGGATGGTGAACAGCATATGCCTGCCGGTGAATTCGCGGGATTGTCGCGAGGTGTCGGTCATCTGGCGATCTCCGGTGCGTTGAAAGTGGCCGTGTATTCGTCCGACTCGAACGTTGCCTTGTTTTCGACCCGGAACTTGAAGCTTTGCGCTGCACCCCGAACCTGATCTGCCGGCTGACGCACGAAAACCTTGAGCATCTTCAGCCGGTCAGGTTCGACCGGGATGGCGAAGGAGCGATCCGCCGGCAGGTCGATGCCGACAACGCTCATTTCGGCTCCATGCAGGCCCTGCATCGTGACAATGATCGTTCTTGGTTCGGGGATCATGTTGAGCAGCTTGACGGTGTAGCCGTTGCGGATCGAACCGTCGGACAGCGTCACGAACTGCGGGTTTCGATCGTGCAGGACATTCAATTCGAGCCGTTCGCGGGTCAGCAGCGAATATAGCAGCGCGAGACCGACCGCCGACCAGGCGCCCATATAGATGAAGGTGCGCGGGCGAAAGATCTTGCGGATATGGAAACGGGCCACCTTGTCGGAGAACAGGCCGTCAGCGCTCCTGACCAGTGACGGGTTGACTGAACCGGAGCCGCCCGGGGTCGCCAGCATCATGTTGGCGTTGTAGTCGGCCAGCGTCGCATAGGAAATCAGTCCGCGCTCCCTGCCGAGCTTGTCCATGATACCGTCACAGGTATCGATGCAGAGCGCGCAGGTGATGCATTCAAGCTGCTGGCCATCACGAATGTCGATCCCCATCGGGCACACCGCGACACAGCCATTGCAGTCGACGCAGTCGCCGACGGGCTGCCCGGCGGCAAGGACCCTCTTGGCGTGACGCGAGCGCGGTTCGCCGCGCCAGTCATTATAGGTGACGGTGAGGGAATTCTCGTCGAGCATGGCCGCCTGGATGCGCGGCCATGGGCACATATAGGTGCAGACCTGCTCGCGCATCAGCCCGCCGAACGTATAGGTCGTCGCTGTGAGCACAGCGACGGTGATGTAGGCGACAGGCGCTGCCGTGCCGGTGAAGAGTTCGACGAGCAAGGTCGGCGCATAGGCGAAATAGAAGATCCAGGCGCCGCCGCTCGCCGCGCCTATGACCAGCCAGATGGCGTGTTTCGATGTTCGCAGCACGAGTTTGCGCGCCGTCCAGGGCCCGGCATCGAGCTTCATGCGCGCGTTGCGGTCGCCCTCGATGGCTCGCTCGACGACCAGAAACAGATCGACCCACACGGTCTGCGGGCACGTATAGCCGCACCAGGCCCGGCCGACGGTGGATGTGATCAGGAAAAGGCCGATACCGGCCATGACCAGCAGGCCGGCCACATAAAAGAATTCCTGCGGCCAGATCTCGATGAAGAAGAAATAGAAGCGGCGGTTGGCAAGATCGACCAGCACGGCCTGGTCCGGGGCAAATGGCCCGCGATCCCACCGCAGCCAGGGCGTCAGGTAGTAGATCCCCAGCGTGATTGCCATCACCGACCACTTGAAGCGGCGGAAACTGCCAGAGGCCCGGTTCGGGAAGATCTTCTTGCGTGCGGCATAGAGCGGCTCGCGGGTCTTGGCGGAGTTGACCGCATCGGCTTCGAGCCGTTCTATTTGCGTGTTATCGAGCACGAGAAGCTCCAGTCACCAGCGACGATTTCGCCGGAAGCCCGACCCATCGGTTTCTGGATGATGCCGAGGCCCGGCTCGCGCCGGGCCTCGTCGCTTGGCGGTGGGGGGGAGGACGAGAATAGGCTGCGTACCTATTCTCCGCCACCAAGCGAATGGACATAGACCGCGAGTTCCTTGGCCTTGATCTCGCCGAGACGCCCGATCCAGGCCGGCATGACGCCGTGCTTCGGCGCGCGGACCTGCGCGGCGATGGCTGTTTCGCCAGACCCGTATAGCCAGATCGCGTCGGTCAGGTCGGGGGCGCCGAGCTCCCTGTTGCCCTTTGCATTCTCACCATGACAGGCCGCACAATTCTCGGCGAAAACATTGGCGCCGAGTTCGATCAGGCTTGTGTCCTGAACAGGATCGGAGAGGCTTGCGACATAGGCGCCGACCTGCTTGATCTGATCCGTCGTGATGATGTCGCCAAAAGCAGGCATTTCCGACAGGCGCGTATCCGGGTCTGATGCGAAGCGGATGCCGTGCGCAATCGTCTGCTGGATCTGTTCGGCGTTGCCACCCCACAGCCAATCGTCGTCGTTTAGGTTGGGAAAACCCTTGGACCCTTGAGCGCCCGAGCCATGGCACTGCACGCAATTGACCTTGAACGCGGCGCCCCCTGCGGCGACGGCGAATTCGCGTAGCGTATCGTCGGCAGTAATCTCGGAGACGGTCTTCGCCTGAATGGCAGCGACAAATTTACCCTTGGCCACTTCGGCCGCGGCCAGTTCATTCTTGACGTCTCTGCGGCTCGAATACCCCAGCACACCCCTGGTCGCGGAAGTCAGCATCGGCCATGCCGGATAGACGACGGTGTAGCCGATCGCCCAGGCAATGGTGATGTAGAAGGTGATGACCCACCAGCGGGGAAGCGGGTTGTTGAGTTCCTTGATGCCGTCCCACTCATGGCCGGTCGTCGAGATACCCGAAACCTCGTCGATATGCTCGCTGCCCATGATCAGTCGTCCTTGAGAGGAATGTGAGCGGCTCTCTCGGCTTGCCTGCGGCTGCCGGGACGAAGTGCAAAGGCAACGCATCCGAGGAAGAAAAGCGCCATGGCAAGCAGGCCCCAGCTGTCGGCAAACTCCCGCATGAAATTGTAGGTCATCGCCATTCTCCTCAGCGGTAACCGGCGGCTTCGTCATAGGTCCTGAAATCGACCAGCGTGCCGAGCATCTGGAGATAGGCGACCAGCGCATCCATTTCGGTGACCTGCTGCGGATCGCCGTCGAAGTCCCCAACCTTGGCTTTCGGATAGCGTCTCTCCAGGCCCGATGTGTCGGCATTCGCATCGGCCTGCGCCATGAGATCGGCATTGGCATGAGCGATCATGTCGTCTGAATAGGGCACACCGACACGGCTGTTGGCGATCAGATGCGTCGAGAAATCCTTCACCTCGATGGGCATGTCCTTCAGGAACGCGTAGCTCGGCATGATCGATTCCGGCACCACCGAACGCGGCTCGGTGAGATGCTGGACGTGCCATCCGTTCGAGTAGCGGTCGCCGACCCGGGCGAGATCCGGCCCGGTGCGCTTCGAGCCCCACTGGAACGGGTGGTCGTACATCGACTCGGCCGCCAGGCTGTAGTGCCCATAGCGCTCGATCTCGTCACGGAACGGCCGGATCATCTGGCTATGGCAGAGGTAGCAGCCCTCGCGCACATAGATGTTGCGCCCCACCAGTTCGAGTGGCGAGTAAGGGCGCATGCCTTCAACCTTCTCGATGGTGTTGTCGAGATAGAAGAGCGGTGCGATCTCGACGATGCCGCCGATTGTCACGACCAGCAGGGACCCGAGGAGAAGAAGTGTGGCGTTCTTCTCGATGACCGCGTGTCTGTCCATCAGGACCATTTTCTGGCTCCTGATCGCACAGGCTGGAGGGCGGGGATGGAGCGCGGCATCGGATCCTCCTCGCGCTGGTAGCCGAGGATGGTCATGGCGATGTTCCAGGCCATGATGAGGGCGCCCGACAGATACATCGCGCCGCCGATGGCACGCATGATGTAGTAGGGATGCATGGCGGCGACGGTTTCGGCGAAGGAGTAGACCAGGAAGCCCTGCTCGTTGCATTCGCGCCACATCAGGCCCTGCATGACGCCGGAGACCCACATCACCGCGGCGTAAACGACGATCCCAAGCGTCGCCAGCCAGAAGTGCCAGTTGACGAGCCGCAGCGAATAAAGCCGGTCGCGATTCCATAACTTCGGGACCATGAAATAGATCGCGCCGAACGAGATCATGCCGACCCATCCGAGCGCGCCCGAATGGACGTGACCGATGGTCCAGTCGGTGTAGTGCGAGAGCGAGTTGACGGCCTTGATTGACATCATCGGGCCTTCGAAGGTCGACATTCCGTAGAAGGCGATGGCCATGACCATCATGCGGATGATCGGGTCGGTGCGCAGCTTGTCCCAGGCGCCCGAGAGCGTCATCAGGCCGTTTATCATGCCACCCCATGACGGCATCCAGAGCATGATGGAGAACACCATGCCGAGCGTCTGGGCCCAGTCCGGCAGGGCGGTGTAGTGGAGGTGGTGCGGACCGGCCCAGATGTAGAGAAAGATCAAAGCCCAGAAGTGGATGATCGACAGCCGGTAGGAATAGACGGGTCGGTTGGCCTGCTTGGGAACGAAATAATACATCATGCCGAGGAAGCCGGCGGTGAGGAAGAAGCCGACGGCATTGTGGCCGTACCACCATTGCGTCAGGGCGTCCTGTACGCCGGAGAAGGCTGAATAGCTCTTGGAGCCCAGGAAGGAGACCGGCATCGACAGGTTGTTGATCACATGCAGCATTGCGATGGTCACGATGAAGGCAAGGTAGAACCAGTTGGCGACATAGATGTGCGGTTCCTTGCGCTTTAGGATCGTGCCGAGGAACAGGATGAGATAGGCGACCCAGACAATGGTCAGCCACAGGTCCACATACCATTCGGGCTCGGCGTATTCGCGGCTCTCGGTTATGCCGAGCAGGTAGCCGGTCGCCGCCATGACGATGAAGAGCTGGTAGCCCCAGAACACGAACCAGCCGAGATCGCCGCCGAACAGCCGAGCGCGGCAGGTGCGCTGGACGACATACAGCGACGTGCAGAGCAGCGCATTGCCGCCGAAGGCGAAGACGACGCCCGACGTATGCAATGGCCGTAAACGGCCGAAATTGAACCAGGGCTGGATGTTGAGATCCGGGTAGGCGAGCTGCAGGGCGATGACCACGCCGACCAGCATGCCGACGACGCCCCAGAATACGGTGGCGATGGCACCGTAGCGGATCGGCCCATCCATGTAAGCGGCGGGGTCGATCGGAACTGCCGGCTTGAACTCCGTGTTGCGCAACAGAATCGCAGTGAAGCCAGCCACGGCGAAGAACAAAACCCACATATGCCGCCGAAAAGGTTCATCTACGCCGAAGCCGGCAGCCACCAGGGCCGCAAACGCAAACAGGCTTAGAAGGACGATCTCTGTGCCGAATTTCATCGCAAGCCCCGATTTCCGATTCCGGCGGGCGCCAAACCGCAGTGCCTTATTGCGCAGCCGTGGCCTGCTCGCCCTGATCCATGTCAGAGCCGCACGATTTTGCTTCGAGCAGCATCGAGTTCGGTGCGATCAGACTGTGGCGATCGAATGTGGAAGCGCAGCACCGGCCGCCACGCTTATGGACAGGCCCGGCGTCCCCGGTCTGGCCGGGTATGGAGGCGATCGCGGGCGTGTGGGAAGCGCGCCTTCTGTGACGCTGGAAAGTAGGCCGATGCCTTGCCGAACGTCGATCGTTTCAATGCCTTGGGACAGCCAGCGCCAGCGTTGCGCTGCCTTCGTGACATTCATGATTCGGGGGAACGGCAATTTTCCCCTGCGTATGAGGCGTATTGACTTCGGCCGAGTGCGATCCTGCCTGGAACAGCCGGTTGCACGTCGAGCACCTCGAGGATGGATGCTTCGCCGACGAGTTGGCCGAAACGCACCTGGCTCATCCGATCGGATGGAGAGCGGGCTATCGCTATGCGACTTCTTCTAAGCCCAACGCGAGCATGCCCTGCCCCGAACGAAGTAAGTGACGTAAGCCATGCAGCTTCGGTGTCATTCAAAGGGCGGTTGCGCCTCGGCCGCCGCAGCGCCGTTCCAGCCGGCTCATGCTGTCCACGGTGACACGGCGGTTGTTCTCGATCCGAATCACGCCGTCCATTCTCAGGCTGGTCAGCTGACGGCTCACGGTCTCGTTTGTAATTCCAAGGAAATCAGAGATGTCGGCACGCGTCATCGGCAGCTCGAAGCACGCCGACCTGGCCGCCGGGTCAACACTGGAACCGATGTTCCGGGCGATCATGAGGAGAAAGCTCGCCACCTTCTCCGGTGCGGTCTTGCGCCCCAGAGTCACCATCCATTCGCGTGCCTCGTCGAGTTCGTTCAGCGCCTGCTTGAGCAGGCGATGCACAAATTCCGGTGATTCCTTCATCATCCGTTCGATGGCCGCTCTCGGAAACGAGCATAGCGAGACAGCTGTTGCCGCTTCCGCATTGATCGCGCTTTTCATCTTGAAGGGCCGTCCCAGAAAATCCGGCGCGAACTGGAGACCGACGATCTGCTGGCGGCCGTCCGAAAGGCTCTTCGTGAGCTTCACCACGCCTGAAAGCACGTTTGAATAACAGTCGACCGCCTCGGCGTCGCCGATCAGTTCGACCCCCGGCTCGATATTGTGCCGCGACGACGTCTTGGCGAGCTGAGCCAAATGGTCTGGTTCGAGCGCACCACAGACACCGCGGTGCCGTGCCTCGCAAGACAGGCAAAGAACGGGAATGCCGGAACTGTGAATGTCCTGCCGTAATGTCATTCGATCGCTCTACCGGTCCAGTGCGGGCAGGATAGCAATCGACGGTAGAAAAATCCTTGCGGCAGTTTGTCCGTGCTGAACGTTGATCGAAATCAGGGCTTAGGCTCATCCAAGCATCCACAGTTCCGGCGACGCAAACACGGTGGACCACGACATGCGACTGGAGCTAGCTGCCAGACTTGGCGAGAACGTCCCGCGCTATACCAGTTATCCGACCGCGCCGCATTTCCATGCGGGGGTCGATGCCGTCGTTTACCGAGGCTGGTTGGAGGCGCTCAACGACGGCGATGAGATCTCGCTCTATCTGCACATCCCGTATTGCGACAAGCTTTGCTGGTTCTGCGCTTGCCATACCAAGCAGACACGCCACTACGAACCAGTGACCACATATCTGCGCTCACTGGATGCCGAGATCGCCACCGTCTCCAGTCTTGTCGCAGGCAAGGGCCGCGTGCGTGCCGTCCATTTCGGCGGCGGTTCGCCGACGATGCTCAAACCGGAAGATCTGGTGGCGCTGGGAACCGTCCTGCGCAACAGCTTCACCTTTCTCCCCGGTGCAAAGATCAGCGTTGAGATCGAACCCAACGATATGGACGATGCCCGCCTCGATGCACTTGCCGAAATCGGCATGACAAGGGCGAGCCTCGGCGTTCAGGATTTCGACCCGAAGGTGCAGAAAGCGATCAACCGCGAGCAGAGCTTTTTGCAGACCAAGACGGTTGTTGATGGCGTTCGTTCGCGCGGCGTCGAATCCGTCAATCTCGATCTGCTCTACGGCCTGCCGCATCAGACCAGGGAGAGCGTCGCCTCCACGGTTGCACAGGCACTGACCCTGGAACCGGATCGGATCGCGCTTTTTGGCTACGCCCATGTGCCGTGGTTCAAGAAACATCAGACGATGATCGACGAGGCCTGGTTGCCGGGTCCGGCGGAGCGGTTTGCCCAATCGCAATTGGCAGCGCGGGCGATCATGGACCAGCGATACGAAGCAATCGGGCTCGATCATTTCGCCAAGCCGGGCGATGCCCTGGCGCTTGCGGCCCGCGCCGGGACTTTGCACCGGAACTTCCAAGGCTACACCGAGGACCGCTACGAGACATTGATCGGCCTCGGCCCATCGTCCATCAGCCAGTTTCGGCAAGGCTATGCACAGAACATGCCTTCGACCGCCGAGTATGGGCGCATGGTCGAGAACGGCGGGCTGGCCGCTGTTCGGGGTATCGCGCTTTCCGACGACGACCGTGCTCGCGGCTGGATCATCGAGCGATTGATGTGTGACTTCGCCTTCTCGGCGATTGAGCTGGTGGAGCGCTTTGGCGAAGCCGGCCAAAGACTTCTCCTCAAGGCGAGTTCCACGGCTCTCCAAGATCCTGCGCGGTTGCTTGAACTTGATGGTGACCGCTTCGTCGTGCCTGCGGAAAGCCGGCCCTTTGTCAGGAGCATCGCGGCAAAGTTCGACAAATATTTCGAAAGTGGAACGGCCAGGCACTCAGCGGCAGTCTGAGCACCGCAGAGGAACGTCATGGTTCTCAGTCGATCGTGAACCGATTGCGCTACATTTTTCACTGTTGATCGGCGACCGTCGTGTCGAGACAGGATTCGGAGCGGACCAGACGCGTCTTGGCATAGCGACGATATCGTCCGGTCGTGCCTTCCGGCGCCGTATTCCATTTCGCAGTCCCTGAAGCGCCACGTCGAGTCCGGCCTCTTTTCTGTATCGGAAGCAGTCGACAATCGTCCTGGCCAGATCATGGTTGTCGGCCGACAGCTCCCTTCGGCCTTGCAACAAGAATCCGCAAGGACCGTGCCAGCTGCAGCAGGCGCCGCCGCATCGCACCACCACACTATCCACCCGTGGCTCGCGCTAACCTTTGATTGGTTCGCGCCAGGCCGACGCCCGTCGAAACCGAGCCTCGGCAACAATCCGAGTCGTAAGCGGCTGGCCACGCTCCTGGTGCCGGTGGCAGAAGTCCGCAAGCACCCCGGCAGCGCCGTCAAGCGTGGGACAACCCGTCCACCCGAATATCCGCCGGCGCAGTTTCAGTGAAAAGCGGGCCTAGGCTAGACGGCTCTCTTGTTACCCCAGAGCATAACGTGCAGCTGCGGCAGCACACGGGCTTCGAACCACCTGTCGCGGGTCACGCTATCAACCAGCCACTCCATGCGCTTCAATATACCGTCAAGGTCGACAGGCCCGTCTTCATTTGCGGGGCGTGGCGGCGTGTGATTGCCGGGTTGCAGATAGATCGGAAGTCGCGGAAATCTCGCAGCGGCGTCTTTCGCGTAGGCGTAGTCCCTTTCGTCGAAAACAATGAGCTTGAGCACGACTTGCGGCCTGCCTTGTGCCGCCTGGAGGCAGGCCTCGAAAGCGGCCCAATCGGTCGTCATTTGGCTTGACGGCGGCTTTGGGCTGAGGACTAGCACGTCAAGGTCGGCAAACCAGTCCCTGGCCACCGAACCTTGGGTTTCCAGCGCAAAACGATAACCTTCACCATGGCCTCGCTCGATGAGCGCGCCGAGCGGCTGGATGGCCGGATTGCCGCCTGACAGCGACACCATCAGCGGGCGGCCACCGGAAAGCGCAAGCACGTTTTGCCACACCGCGCCAATGGACATCATCTCCCATTCATGGCGGAATTGATTGTCCACCGCATGCAGGCTGTCGCACCAGGAACAGCGATAGTCACACCCGCCGGTTCTGACGAAGACCGTCGGCAAACCGATGAGCACGCCCTCGCCCTGGATCGTCGGCCCGAAAATCTCACTCACGCGGATTGCGGGATGCGTATCGGTCATGGCCGGTATTCCGCCCAGGTTTTCGGCGTTTCGCTCACCCGCACGGCCGAGGTTTCGCGCAGGCGTGCCTTGCACCATTCATAAAAATGTCTGGCCAGATATTCCGCCGTGACTTGCTCATGTCCCAGCACGTCATTGAGATGTCGGTGGTCGAAGCTCTCGTCGATGTAGCGTTTGAATGGCGCCAAATCGTGATAGTCGCGCACGAAGCCGTTGTCGTTCAGTCCATTCGCTGAAAGCTCCACTTCAACGATGTAGTTATGCCCGTGCAGGCGCGCGCATTGGTGATCGGGTGGCAACGAGGTGAGCTGATGCGAGGCTGAGAAGTGGAATTCCTTGGTGATGCGGAACATTACGCGGTCCTCCTGCGCAGCGCATCGAGCCAGAAGTCGGAGTCCTCGTAGTCGGTGGGGTCCGGCTGCCCAGAGAGATGAAACGCCTCGCGCCGCTCGACACAGGTCCCGCACCTCCCGCAGTGACGCTCGGCGCCCTTGTAGCAGGACCAGGTCTGCGCAAACGGCGTGCCGTATGCTGCTCCATTCCTAACAATGTCCGCCTTCGTGAGATTCACATAGGGTGCATAAATGCGAATCTCCGCGTAGCCGTCGAGCGCGTGGTCCTGCATCATCTGGAAAGCGTCGATGAAGGCCGGACGGCAGTCGGGATAAATGAAATGATCCCCACCATGCACGGCCGTCGCCACCGCGTCAGCGTCGTGCGCTGCGGCGAAGCCGAAGGCAATGGCCAACATGATGGCGTTCCGGTTCGGCACCACCGTGACCTTCATCGTGTCTTCGGCGTAGTGCCCGTCGGGCACGTCCACATTATCGGTCAGCGCGGAGCCGGAAAGGCCGCCGCCGATCTCGTGGATGTCGATGATGCGGTGCGGGACGCTCAGTCGCTCCGCACAAAGGGCGGCGAAGCCCAATTCCTTCCTATGCCGTTGGCCGTAATCGAAAGATAAGAGGCCGGCGAGTTCGTGCTCCGCTGCCACCTTGTGAGCAAGGGTGACGGAGTCCAATCCGCCGGAGCAGACGACGAGAGTCTTCATTGTTGGGTCCTTGTTTTAACCGGGTAGGCTGCGACCGGAGATTTCTCTGCGCTCCCAGTACTTCAGGAAATCCATTTTGTGAAGTGAACGGGGGACGAGTTTCATGCGCTGACGTGCCGCTGTGTGCAAGGCGCCCTCGCGGTGAGCCTGCAAGGAACACGGACTAGCGAAACGTCACGCTTCAGCGGAATGCTCAAAGGCGAGCGCACCGGAATATGCTCTGCAGGAGGTCCGGACCTTCGTAAACAAAGTTCTCGACGATCAAGCGCCCGGCGGTCCCGAGCTTCGAGGAACGCCACCGCGAGGGTTTTCAGGTACTAGACGGCCCCTTGCCGCAAACAACGGACTTACCAGTGGGATGTTCAGCGACGCCGATGCAAATGTCTGGAATGATCACGACATCAATTGTCGCGGCAACTTTGGCTGGCCTGCTCCTCGGGTTCCGTAGATCCAGCGCATTCCGCTTCAGGATCGGTTCGAACCGGAGCACTCCCTCGGTCAATGGACGTCCGGCAACAACCTGAATGATCGGTCGTGAGCCGACATCTGTGAACAAGCGGTGTGGTCGATTGCTATCACCCATGTGTTGCGCGCAGGTACCTTATGGCAGTGGATGAACTGGATTTGATGGTTTTACAGCTGGCGGTCGAAAGCGTCCGCTCGCTCTCCTTAAGCTTCGCTGAAAAGGCCGCCGAGGTAGCCACCAGGAGCCGCGGCATCCTGCTTTTCGACGTGCGGGTCGACGGTGATGCGGGGGTCCAGCGGGTCGCAGCCATCCGATATCAGGGCGACCAGATCGGCGTGCTGGCGTTGGACAGACAGGGCCTTGTTACCCACCATTGCATCGTCAACGGTACGTTCTCACATTTCATTGCGCCCTTGGAGAACTGGCACAGCATGCCCCTGTCGATGCAGGCCAAGATCGATGCCAACGGCCATGCCAGTCTCTTCCTAGGGGCCTTGCGAAATGCCGGACATTTGCTGGGCAGCTAGCATTTGGCCAGAATGCATCTGTGAATTTTTGCATGCGCATCGCTGCCGACAGCGCCGGCATGGTTGTCGTGCTCGAAAACGGCTGCGGCGATCGCGGCAAAGCGATCGCCGCGATGATGGCGATCCACGCGTGGGCGTTGCATCGATGCGCGATCGTTTAGACAGAGGTCTCCGCCTGGCATCGAGCAACATGCACGGAGGTACGCAAAGCGCAAATGCATCAAGTAGTTGAAGGGACGAGCCCCTCGCGCAAATGGAGCTTGCGCTGCCGTTGTCGTTCCATCGTGCCGCCGAACTCGGGGGCGTGACGATCGACCACGATGGCCTATTTTTTGCAAAGCCGAATGTCCCGATTCCGAAGCCAAGGAAAAAACTCCACCCCAGCGAAGAATAGTAACAACACGGGCGACGCAAGCCGCCTTGCCCTCTAGCAGGGGAGGTGCTTGCGGTGCTCTCACCGACACAAGATCGCAAATGGCACGTGGGTGAGCACCAGAACTGGCGACACGCATGGTGATCGGCTTGACTCGCTGGAGGAAGCACAAGGCCTCAGTGGGCGGAGGCGCCAGCGACGGTCGAATACTGGCTGGCTGCTCGGGATCTGATCGTTGAAATGACGTAGGATTTGGTTGCTTAAGCCGATCCGAACCATTTCCCGGAGACCACACCCACCATGAACGATCTTGCGCTGCCGCTGAGCGGTTTGTCATCAGTCGGCGGGTCCGTCGTCGCCCGTTTCGACGGCGGCATGCTGTCGTCCAACAGCGGCGTTCTGGCCTTGGCCGAGGTGGAAAAGCGGTTGCGGGTGGCCGAGCG
>NZ_JAMYSZ010000033.1:0-57420 GCF_040322215.1 Mesorhizobium sp. M0184 | reverse complement strand
GCGCTCATAATTCTCTCCTTGTCAGGAATGAATTATCGCGCTTCAAAGCGGAAAAAGCAAGCAGGAAATCCGTTCCAGGCCCGAGCTAAACCAAGGGGCCGCCCACGGAACCAAGATCGCCGACGTCGTTCAGTCCAGCCGATTGCAACAGCGGCTTGGTGTATCAATCGTTCAGCCGGTGTACCGTTCCAAACTTTGGCAGACCGGTTACCTCCAGGCATGATCGTCGCTCGCGGTATTGCTTTCGGCAGCGCCAAGGTCGCACGTCATATGTTCTTCCGAAAATCAAGTGTCCGCGCTCAGTACATATGAGACGGCTGGGTCATCCGGTCGGCAGATTTTGAGATACTCGCTTGGAGTGAGGCCGTCGAGTGCTCCGTGTGGCCTGTGATGGTTGTACAACACGACGACAGTACACCCACGGGACGGAGGTTCGCGAGCTTTGATATCCGTGGCATCCTTGGTGCGGTCAGCTCGTGCATGTCCATGAGGCGCTGGCCAAAGGTACGGATATTTTCCGCTGCAGCCTTTCTGGTGCTTCTTCTGATCGGCTTCTTGAAGTCCCAGCATGGATGTTCGACCGCTCCGTGAGCGGATATTGGCGCAGCCTGCCGGTTCCGCACGTCGATCTCGCGAGCCTGCATGCTTTGGCAAAGTTACTGGAAGACGCCGACGCCTTATCGCAATCTGCGGTAATGGGCGCAGCATTGGTCTCTCACGAAACGAGTCGGAGAGATGTCCATGCCTCGCCAGTCCATGACATACCAGTTCGATCTGTTTTCGGCTCCGCAGAGGGGGATGACCGCAGGCATGCCGCAATGGCCGGAGTTGCCGGAGGAAACCCGCCAGGCGCTGACGGTTCTCATCGTGCGGCTGTTCGTCGATCACGCAAACTGCGGGCGCGCCTCCCAGCAGAAGGAGGCCGGTCATGATGCATGAAAAGATCGGGCCGCACCATCTGCAGCGGAAGGCTATTCTCTATGTTCGGCAGTCCTCGGCTCACCAGGTTCTGCACAATCGCGAAAGCAGTACCCTTCAATACGCCATGCGCGATCGCCTGACAGCACTTGGTTGGTCGCGCATTGAGACGGTGGATGACGATCTTGGTCGTTCGGCCGCCGGTGGTGTAACCCGCGCTGGTTTTGACCGGATGGTCGCCGAGGTCTGCCTTGGCAAGGTGGGGGCGGTAGCGGCACGCGAGTATCGCGTTTTGCCCGCAACAGCCGCGATTGGCAGCAGCTCATCGAGATGTGCCGCGTCGTTGATACCGTTCTGATCGACCAGGAAGCGGTCTACGCACCACGCCAGGGCAATGACCGGCTGCTCTTGGGTTTGAAGGGCAGCCTCAACGAGTATGAGCTCGATCTCTTACGTCAGCGTTCCCTTTCCGCCCGGTAAGAGAAGGCACGCCGCGGAGAGCTTGTCGTCACGGTCCCGGTCGGCTTTTTTAAGGTCGGTGACAGGATCGAGAAAGATCCCGACCGGCGCATCCAGGACGCCATTGCGTTGGTCTTCAACAAAGTCGCCGAACTTGGCAGTGCACGGCAGGCGCTCCTATGGTTCCTCGAACACGGGTTGGAGTTGCCGGTCAGGCGCGCGGACGGTGATGTCATCTGGCGCAGACCCAACTATGCAACCATACACCGGATGATTGCGAACCCGATCTACGGCGGCGCTTATGCTTATGGTAAGAGTCGCTCCGTACCGGGATACGGTGGCCGATCTGGAATTCGCCGCAAGGCGCGTGATGAATGGTTGGCGCTGATCCCGGATGCACCCGAAGGTTATGTCAGTTGGGAACGGGCGGAGGAGATCCGCAAGATGGTCAGCGACAATGTACCGGCCAGTCGCCATCATGGAGCGCCGAAGCATGGCGACGCTCTGCTTGCCGGCCTTTTCCGCTGCAAAAGGTGCGGCCGGAAGCTGACGGTTCGTTACACAGGAGCCAACCATAACATCCCGCGCTATTCCTGTTGGCGAGGGTTGCTCGACAACGGCGAACCACGTTCCATCGCCTTCGGCGGTCTGCGGGTCGATGATGCGATCGAGGAGGCGCTGCTCGGGGTGGTCGAACCAGGAGCCATTGCCGCCGCCATCGAGGCGGAACGCCGCATGGCCAACCAACGCGACCAGGTTCAGGATGCCCTGCTGCGCGACCTCGAGGCAGCGCGCTATGCCGCCGACCGGGCATTCCGGCAATACGACGCGGCTGATCCGGAGAACAGGCTGGTGACGTCGCAGCTCGAAGCACGCTGGAACAAGGCGCTCGCTCGCGCCGGCGAGATCGAAGCCAAGATTGCCAAACATCTGACGGTTGCGCCGCAGCCGATCCCCATGTCCGCATCCCAGGTAACCGCACTTGCGGGGAACTCCGCGCCGTCTGGACGGCGCCGACAACCGATGCAAGGCTGAAGAAGCGGATCGTGCGAACGCTCATCAATGAAGTGGTTGCCGATCTCGATGATGGAACCTCCGAGATCGTCCTCGTCATCCATTGGGTTGGTGGTGTCCACACCGAGCTGCGCCTGCCGAAGCGGCGCCGCGGGCAAAGAAACGCGACGCCTGACGATATTGTCGACGCCGTACGACAGCTCGTCCTTATCGCCAATGACGATGTGATTGCCGGTGTCCTCAATCGCAACGGACTGACGACCGGCAATGGCAATCGGTGGACACGGGAGCGGGTCACCGCACTGAGGTCATATCGCAAGATTCCGGTCTTCCGTCCCCAGGTCGACGGGGTCGAGCCGTGGCTTAATCTGTCTTCCCCGCTTGCCGAGACCCCGCCTGTGGTAACCAGGGCATCACAGGACGTAACGGCGCGAAAACGTCTGTAAGGAGACCCAGGCTGTCAGGGACCATACCGAAGTCGACGATCTCCGCCCAAGGACAAGCCGCCAGCAACGAGCTCAGCATGATCTGATTGGAGTTGTAAATCTGACCGTGTTCGAGGGGTTCACCCGGTTCTTTTAACTCGGTTCCGGTGAAGAGCAGTCCTATCCGGATCTTTCGAAGCACCTGGACGTTGACGATCCCCACCGCTGCCAACAAGGTTTGATCCATGGCGGACAGGCCCTTGCCCCGCCTTACAAGTTCCGTGCCGGCGCTGACGTCCTCGCCAGCAAAACGGATGTGACGACCACGACGGGGCCGCTCGTCAATCGCGACGGTGTCGCCAATTCGCTCGCAGCGCTCTTGCATGACCACGGCATCGAAGCTCCACGGGACGGGTGCTCCCGTCAACATCCTGAGTGCAGTTCGTGGGTCGAGGTTCTCAAGAGCGCGCACATCGCCGGCGACCACTCGTTCAGCCAGACAAGGCCCTTCCCCGTCGAAATCCGCCGTTCGAACGGCAAACCTGTGCATGGCCGAATTATCGAACGCAGGCAGCGAAATAGGCGAGCATATATCGGCAGCGAAACCCTCCTTAATGCACCGACGAGTGAGACTGTTCCCTATGTCAAACAGGTTTGGCGAGCGCGATGGCTTTGGCTGCCGCCGTCTCGAACGGGATAGTTTCGCCGCTCTGCCCGGCAGAACAGTCGGCTTTCAAAACGTGAAACACAGTCAGTCCTCCCTTGCGTTGTTCTCGAAACGCCAAGGCCAAAGGTTCTAACCTGACACACTCTTGAGATAGGCGATGACGTTTTTGGCGTCGTCGGGATTCTTGAGGCCAGGGAACCCCATTTTGTTCGCCGGCACTTTCGCCTTGGGATCTGCCAGATATTCCATCAGGTTCGGCTCATCCCACACGAGGCCCACAGCGCCTACATCCTTCATGGCTTTCGAATAAGAATAGCCAAGGACGGTCCCCGCTGTCCGGCCCACGACGCCTTTCAAGGATGGCCCGACTCTGTTTGCTTCGGTAGCAGCGCTGTGGCAGGCGGCGCACTTTTTGAAGACCGCCTTGCCTCCCTCGATATCCTGGGCCCGGGCGACCGGAGGCAGTAACGCCAAAACCATTGTGGCACCGACGAACAGATATTGCACGCAGGAACTCCCCCCTCCTCCCCTTAGACATTGACGGTGGCTGACGTCGACCAGCTTGCTCCAGCGACTCATGCGTTTCTCCCATTTGTCGAAATGTCGTCGAAAACAACTCTGCAACGGTTGTGCCAACCGGAAAGCCGGCGATTTCATTACAAGATGCGAATGGACCCCACCTCCAAGTGCCCACCACGTCCCGAAATACGGCCCAAGGTCCCGCTCATTCTCACGATAGAGATACATCCATTGGCCTCGAACCTTGATGTAGGTTTCGTCCATGTGCCATTTTCCAGTGACGCTCCGCTTGCGCCGGTTGAAGCGTTCAAGCAGTAGAGGCGAAAAATGCACGACCCAGCGGTGGACAGTGGAATGGTCGACGTGAATGCCGCGCTCGGCCATCATCTCTTCCAGATCGCGCAGGCTGAGATTGTAGGCAAGATACCAGCGAACGCACAGCAGGATCACGGATCGATCAAAATGGCGGCCTTTGAACATGACAAACTCCCGGAAAAAAGAGCAAGCGTCATGCAGCAAATGACCTTTCCGAAAGTTTGCGACAGAACCTTCCAGAATGCTTCCGAGATGAACAATGTCGGCAAGCTGGCGCTGACCAGCGGCAGCAGCCAGCCGCAATTCCTGCTGGCGCCGGGCTGGCTTTGCAGCCCACCATCCTGATCAACAATTGGCGGGCAACAATCTGAACCTCACCAACGTCAGCGTGAACACCAACACGCCGATCTGGATCGCGGTCTATGGACCGGGCATGGGGGCGGCGCCAACGCCTTTGCCGACCACCGGCGACGCCGGCCCGGTCGCTGTCGACACCACGCTGAAGGCGGCCACGCTGCCGCAGTACATGCAGCTGGGCTTCCAGGCGAATTCAGCCGGTCTTTGCCTGTTCGCTTTCATCGGCGGCCCGCAGGACACCAAAGGCAACAATGCCTATGCGATCGCGCTGAATTCCCAGTATGGCGATACCGGGCCGGGCCACCCGACAGCGGCCCCAGCCGGTTACTACGCGACGGCCGGCGGCAACAGCTACACATTCGAGTTCAACTGGGGAACCTCGGTGCTGTTCGTGGCCGACTTTGGCAGCGGCTCCGTCCTGAGCAACACCCAAGAGGAGGTGACTGACGACCCACGGTGACACTGCGGGCGCTATGATCATTGGCGGTATGGCGAATTCCGCTCGCGCTTTCTCTCGCGCAAGCTACGGGCTTGATCGAGCATGCGGTGAAGACGCTGGTCGGGCAGCGGATCTTCGCGCTTGCGCTCGGCTATGAAGACCTCAACGACCACGACGAACTGCGCCATGATCCGGTGCTGGCGGTGCTGGCCGGCAAGCTCAAGGCGCGCCGTCACAAGAAATGCGCGGCCGTCGCCGGCAAGTCGACGCTCAACCGGCTGGAGCTGAGCCGGCCGCAGCCTTCGCGCTATCACAAGATCAGCCACGATCCGGCGGCGATCGAGGCGCTGTTCGTCGAGCTGTTCATGGGCGCGCACGCGACTGCGCCCGAAGAGATCGTGCTGGATCTGGACGCCACCGGCGATCCCCTGCACGGCAACCAGGAGGGGCGCTTCTTCCACGGCTACTACACTGCTACCTGCCGCTCTACGTCTTCTGCGGCGATCACCTGTTGTGTGCCAAGCTGCGGCCCGCCAACATCGACGCCGCCGCCGGCGCGGTTCAGGAGATCGAGCGCATCGTGCACCAGCTGCGCCAGCGCTGGCCCAAGGTTCGCATCGTGCTGCGCGCCGATTCCGGCTTCGCTCGTGAGGAGCTGATGGCCTGGTGCGAGCAGAACGCCGTCGACTACCTGTTCGGTCTGGCCCGCAATGTTCGGTTGGCCCGCCACATCGCGGCTGAACTGGACGCGGCCAGGGTGGAAAGTGCCCTCACCAGCCGGCCGGCCCGCCGCTTCAAGGACTTCCTGTGGACCACCCGGAAGTGCTGGAGCGGCCGGCGCCGGGTCGTGGCCAAGGCCGAGTGGACGCAAGGCGAGGCCAACCCGCGCTTTGTCGTCACCTCGCTCGCCGCCGAGGCCTGGCCGGCGCAATGCCTCTACGAGGACCTCTACTGCGCCCGCGGCGAGATGGAAAACCGCATCAAGGAATGTCAGCTCGACCTGTTCGCCGACCGCACCTCGGCGGCCACCCTGCGGGCCAACCAGCTCAGGCTCTGGTTTGCCTCGATGGCCTATGTGCTGATCTGCGCGCTGCGCCGCATCGGCCTGGTGGACACACGGCTCGCCAGGGCAAGCTGCGCAACCATCCGTCTCAAGCTGTTCAAGATCGGCGCCCTGGTCAGCGTCTCGGTGCGCCGCATCAGGCTGGCCATGAACTCGGCCTGCCCCTTCCAGCGCGAGTGGGCCCTGACCTACGCCAGACTATCGGCAGCCGCCGCCTGAGCGCGCCCATCACCCTCCCGTCAATAGCAAGGAAACAGCGCCGAACCACAACCACCGCTTCGCGCGGCGACAGCCCTTGCCTGCAACTCACGCGCTCGCAAAATCCCCGCTTCAGACCTACGCCAAAAGACAGTGTGAGATATCCGGGCTAGCGCGGTGCACCGCCCCCAGCCGCCCGAGACCTCAAATATCAGAGGGGATGTGGGAAGCGATGGGCGAGTTGTGGACGGCTGCCGACCGCTGCAATGGTTTCGCCGGCTGGCAGAATCGACCCGACCACCCTGTAACCACCTTGATTCACGAGTTAGGCGAAAAGTCTAACCATGCGGCGCCCGGCACCATTCGTGCCGGCCGGGATCTAGTTTCCGGCGTCTTGCACCAACGCAACGAGACCGGCCTCGGCGCCGTCTCCACCTCGCGGAAACCGCGCAAGCGTAGCAGGGTCAGGCACGCTTTGTTGCGGACATCCACGACCGCCTCCAGCCGCTCCAAGGATACCGTTCGCTTGTACGCAATTAGCGCGTCCACGATCGCGGTACCGATCCCTTTGCGGAAATGGTCAGGGTCCACCCCAACCTCGACGTGAGCCCGCCGCTGGCATCGGGTCAGGTAGGCTGCGCCATAGCCGGCGGGCTTTCCCGCCCAACGGGCCACAATGTAGCGGCCGCGCCCGGCCGCCATATCCACCAGCTTCCCCTTGATTTCCGTCCGAAGCTCCGCAACCGGCGGCGGACTGGAGATCCACCGGTTGAATGCCGCCCCGGCCTGAAGCTCGGCCAGCGACGGCACGTCCGACAGGCTGGCGTCGAAGATGGTTATCACGCGCCCGCCAAGAAGCCTAAGGAACTGCTGCCAGCCCGCTCGAGCATACTGGCAGCGCTCTCCATGGCATCAGCCCAGGTTTCGGCATCCAACTGGCAGTAGTCCTGCAAGAAACGCAGCGACCGCAGGTGCTGGACTGCCACAAGCCACCGCAGGGAATTGCCCAGCTCGGCGTCGCCGTCCGCATGGCCATAGCCAGCAAGGAACGATTGCCACAACTTGGCGGCCCCGTCACCCGCAGCCAGTTCCAGCCACCACCCGATGGTAGCCAGATCGAGCCGCTGTGGACCGATGCCGCAATCGTCAAAATCGAACATCACGATCCGATCGCCAGCCCTGTGCAGGTTGGCCATCCGGAAATCGCCGTGGCAGAACCCTGCAGGCCCAACCGCCCGGCTCACACCTTGACCCCGCAAATCGGCCACCGCAGCCATCAGCCTGGCGCGCTCGGTAGCGAAGCCGTCCTCAATCCGGGCGATGGTGCGATCAATCTCCGTCTCGGCGACCAGCTCCCGTTGGGGCGCGAGCGCGGCCAGCTGTCTCTGACCATGAAGGTCGGCCAGCGCCGCGCCGGCAGCCCGCAGATCATCGGGCCGCGCGCGCACTGGCTCGCCGGCCGCGACCTGAAACACGGCCATTGGCCGGGCGCCGGACCCCGGCACCTGCAGCTGCGTCAGCAAACGCCCCTTCTGATTCGCCACGGCCCTTGCCACGTCCAGCTGATAGGTAGCCGCTACAGCATCGAGCACCGCAAGCTCGGCCGCTATGTCGGCCTCCAGCCGACCTTCGGGTGTCGCGCTGTATTTAAAGGTGAGACTGCTCGCCTAATGATTGCAAGCCCTTAGCCTTGTACTTAACTTGAGAATTTGCATTTAATTTGAGATTCGCGCTTGGCTCGCTGCAGTTAATGTGAGATTCTGACGGTCTAACGTTAGTTTGAATTGTTCGCGGGCAGCATGGACGACGACACCAATGATTACGGGGAGCGAACCCGTTGGAACGAGGCGTGCCGGCGCGAAGAGGCAATCCGCAAGCTCGTGGAGCGCTATCCAAAAAGCCTGAGCGGTCAGGCTGTAGCGGATCTGGCGTGGGAACTGGACCTGAGCCGGGCCACTCTCTACAGGATGATCAAGCTGTTTCGAGCAGGTGGCACTGTAAGTTCGCTGATGGACCGCAAGCGCGGTCGGCGCCAGGGACATCGTGCCCTCGACAAAGATCGAGAAGCTCTCGTGCGACGAACGATTGAAGGCTTTTATCTCAAGCCGACACGCCCGTCCTTCGCGCAGTTGGTTCGCCAGGTCCAAATCGCCTGCGCAGCGGCCGGCCTTGCTCCACCAAACTGGCGCACCATCAAATCCCGGGTTGAAGAAGTCGATCTACGGGTGAGGGGGCGTAAGCGCGGCGAGAGCGAGGTCGTCAAAGCTACAACGGCCACGCCAGGTGCCCTTTCGGCGTCGCGGCCGCTCGAATTTGTGCAAATCGATCATACCAAAGTTGACGTATTCGTTGTCGACGAAGAAACGCGTCTGCCGCTCGGACGGCCCTGGCTGACACTTGCGTTGGACATCTTTTCTCGGATGGTGACGGGCCTCTATCTGACCATTGAGGCGCCGTCGCGATTATCGACAAGCCTATGCATACTGCACTCAGTATTCGACAAAACCCAATGGTTGCAGGAGAGGGGTATCCATGAAGCGTGGCCAGTGGCCGGTTTGCCGGGAACGATACATGTCGACAACGGCGCGGACTTTCGAAGTCATGCATTCGAACGTGCTTGCCGGGACAACGGCATAAAGATCGATTGGCGTCCGCCGGGGACGCCTCATTTCGGCGGCCACATCGAACGGTTGATCGGCACGCAGATGGGCGCGGTTCATCTGCTGCCAGGATCGACCTCAAGCAACATCGAGGAACGGCGCCAGTATGATGCCAAACGCCATGCGACACTGACGCTTCGAGAGCTTGAGCGCTACATCGCACTCGAGATCGTTGGGCAATACCATCATGCTATCGATGGCGCACTCCGTCGGCCACCGATTGCGGTCTGGCGACAGCAGGAGAGTGAGTTGGTGTTGCGCCTGCCGAACGATCGTATGCAGTTCTGGATCTCCTTCCTGCCGGAGGCAGAGAGAACGTTGCGCCCGACCGGCATCCATCTTTTCAACATCCGCTACTGGTCGCCCGCCCTGGCCACCGATATTGGACGAACCAAGGCCCGCCTGATTGTGAAATACGATCCCCGCGATCTGTCGCGCATCTTTGTTAAGCGGTCCTCAGGCAGCTTTGTTGAGGCTCGCTATGCCGATGTGACACTCGCACCCATTACGTTGTGGGAGGCGCAGGCTGCCCGACGCAAACTTAACGCTCAGGGCAAACGCGAAATTGACATGCACGTCCTTATTCGCACTGCGCTCTCGCAGCGCGAACTGATCGAGCAGGCGAAAAACAAGACACAAGGGCGCCGGCTTGCGAAAACGAATGTGGATGACGATGAAGTGGGCTCGCTTCGTGGCGTCGATTCAAGCAAACCTGTTCCCTCCGTCGAAGATTTGGATTGAGCCCCTTTGAGCACGGATAACGTCCATCTGACGCAGGCGGCCAAAGACCTCCTCGGCGAGCCCGATATTGTCCGAGTTCGCGCGCTTCAGGCTCGCCGATGGCTTTTTTATCCGCGCGCCAAGCAGGCACTCGATCGTCTCAACCTGCTGGTCGGCCATCCGCGCGGCACGCGCATGCCCTCGGTCGCCATCTACGGCGACAGTGGCATGGGCAAGACGATGATCATGGAAAAATTCTGCGACAATAACCCCTCCCGCTTTGATCCGACGACCGGCGTTCAGGCTATGCCGGTTCTGGCAATCGAGATGACGGGGAAGCCAGGTGAGCGCCGTCTATATGCCGAGATCCTGGCTGCACTTGGCGCGCCACAGGCACCCCGCGCCGCCATCGTGCAGATGGAGCAGGCGGCGTTGCGGCTTCTGAAAACGGTTGGCGTCCAGGTCCTGGTGATCGATGAAGTACATAACATTCTCGCCGGCTCGTACCGCGAGCAGCGGGGCGTGCTGAACACGCTGCGATTTCTCAGCAATCGGCTTCAGATCTCCCTCGTTTGCTTCGGCGTAATTCAAGCCCGCGAAGCGATAAGTGGCGACGTACAGCTTGCCCGCCGATTCGGCGAGCTGACCTTGAATAGGTGGGCGGCCAACGAACAGTTCGAAGCACTAGTCTCGTCCATTTTGCGGAATATGCCGCTTCGCCGACCGACGGTGCTGACGCCGAAATCTCTACGTCAAATTCTGCAGATCAGCGGCGGCATCACTGCAAATATTTTTCACGCGATCACGAGCCTGGCAGCCGAGTCGATCGAGAGCGGCATAGAGCACATCACCGATGAAGCGGTGGAAAGTTGGCGCCCGCCAGTTAGCGCCGAAACAGCCTACGCATGATCCGCGAGCTCAGCGGCACAAGGCCACTTACTTCCTGTCATTCTCAAACCCGTCCCAGATGAGCTCCTGTCGTCGTGGATCACGCGCCATGCCGATTTCTACGGCGTCGCCCCGCTCACAATGCTTCGCCATGCCATTCCGGAGGCAACATCTTTGCGGCAAACTGATACAAACCTGGGGCCAACCGCCGCCGTTGACATTGCGAGGCTGTTTCGAACCCAACCTTCGACAATCTTGGCGATGACCACGTCCGGGTTCCCGAAATCGGCAGCGCAGCTCGTCGCGCCACGCGCCATTCAATGCTGCATCCCCTGCTGTGAGCAAAACAGATCGCGAGGAGCCGCAACTGCGGTACAGCGAGGCTGGACCGAGGGTTGGCGTATAACCTGTCCCGTTTGCAGGCAACGGCAGCAAGAGACGAGGGAGGGGTCATCTGCCCTCGCAAGCACGTCCTTGCCATTCGAGGATCTTTGGGTAGATGCCGTCCAGGGCGAGCGGCTCATCGATCAGTCGCTGACGGGAGCATCTGTCGGTTGGGTGTCGCCAATCGATATCGTCCGTTTACTCCTCATCAGACGATGCCCGAAGCCAGTCCGCCATCACTCATCGATAGGCCGCTGCACCATCCTTGGCGCCGTCGTTCCGGGTTTCGATGAGCTTGTAGCCGAACAGAGACTCCCAAGACCTACGATTGCAACACCGATCTTGCCTATTGGGCTCCGCATGGCGCTGCTCGCTGGTGTCTCAATCGTCTATCAGGCTGGTCCGACGTACGTCTCCGGACTCAAGCGCCAAACGCTTGGGGCTTACTATACGCGGTTCGCTGCGATCGACGCCGGCATATCGGTTTCAAGAAACTCTCAGTCGCTGCAGGTGAATTGAGACTCAGGGCTATTGAATCTCATGATTAGGTGCAGCGGTTGAGCGAGCTGGGCGCAATCTCACATTTAAGTGCAGTGCGACAGTCGTGCAACCGAACGCCACGACCGAAACGCCGGCGGTGGCGTCGGGCTCCGGGCCGGCGCGTCAAGAGCACCGGGAGCGCTTTTTCGGCGGCGATCCGGATCGCAAAGTGCGCGGCGGACAGGAGATGAAGCCCCGATGGTGATTGCCCGCCCCTCCCGCGCGCTCGAGACGCTGTTCATCGTGATCGCGATCGTGCTGCTCGCGAGCGCGCCGGCGCTTGCACAGCAAGGTTCGGTACTGACAACACTGGAGAACCAGGTCGTCACCGCCGCAAAGGGCTGGGAGACGACGGTGATGAACGCTGCACGCTCGCTGTTCTGGATTCTCGCCGGCATCGAAGTCGGGATCGCCGCGGTCTGGCTGGCGATCAATGCGGCGAGCCTCGACGCATGGTTCGCCGAGCTGGTGCGCAGGATCATGTTCATCGGCCTTTTCGCCTTCATCCTCGACCAGGGACCGGCCTTCGCCAAGGCCGTGGTCGACAGCCTGTTCCAGATCGGCGCCGGCGGCGGCTCGGCTTCGCCCGCCAACATTTTTGATGCCGGCATTCGGGTCGCATCCAAGATGTCCGAACAGGCGAAGTTCGGCCTGTTCGAAGACAACGCGCTCGCCATTGCCGCCGTCTTCGCGATGGTCGTGGTCGTGATCTCCTTCTCCCTGGTCGCCGCGATCTTCGTGGCCGTCATGGTGGAGATGTATGTCGGGCTCCTGGCCGGGATGATCATGCTTGGACTAGGAGGCTCCTCCTACACCAAGGACTTCGCGGTCCGCTATCTGGTCTACGCCTTTTCCGTTGGCATGAAGTTGATGGCGCTCGTGATGATCGCCAAGATCGGCTCGGACGTCCTGCTCGCCCTGGCCGAGGCGCCGACCGCGACCTCCGACCAGTTCATCACCACGCTCGCCATTGCAGGCATATCGGTCGTCGTGTTCGTCATCGCCATGTACGTCCCTCCGATCATGCAGGGCGTGGTCCAGGGGGCGTCGATCGCCGGCGGCATGGAAGCGATCCGGCACGGGACGCAGGCTGCGACCTTTACCGCCGGCGGTGCATTCCTCGGCGCGAGCGCCGCGTCCAGGGGCGCACAGACGGCGAGCGACGCAAGAGCCGGCGGGGCGTCGATGGCGGGTGCTGCACTTGGAGGCATGGCCTCAAGCATCGGCAGCGCCGGATGGGCCGCCGGCTCGGCCGCAAAGGAAAAGGCGATCGCGTCGCCCGGCGCCTATGCAGGGTCTCTCCTGGGGCTTGCCAACGCCAAGCTCGAACAAAGCCGGCAATCGGGCCGGCAATCGGGCGGGCGTACATCCTCCCGGCCTGTGCCGCCGCCGATCGACGACAGTAAATGAGGAGACCGATCTAGCATGGCCTCAGGCAACCCACCCGAAAACCCCTATCTTGCCGCCCGACAGGAGTGGAACGAACGCTATGGCTCCTATGTCAAGGCCGCAGCCGCCTGGCGCCTTGTCGGCATCGCCGGCATGAGCATGGCGGTGATCGGCTTTTCCTATGCGCTTTTTCAGAGCACGCAGGTCAAGCTGGTGCCGTACATCGTCGAGGTCGATAAGCTCGGCACGGCCTCGAGCGCCGGCTTCCCCGAACAGATCGAGTATGCCGATCCGCGCGTCGTCAGGGCAACGCTCGGCAGCTTCGTCTCGAACTTCCGGAGCGTGACGCCGGATGCTGTCGTGCAGAAGCAGTACATCGATCGCACCTATGCGCATCTGAGAACCTCCGACCCTGCCACCGAAAAGGTCAACGCCTGGTTCCGCTCCTCATCGCCGTTCGAGAAGGCGAAGACCGCAACGGTCGCTATCGAGGTGAACAACATCGTCGCGCTGTCCAACCAGAGCTACCAGATCGACTGGACCGAGTTCGAACGCGACCGCAAGGGCAAGGAGACCGCCGTCCGGCGCTTCCGCGGCGTCGCCACCGTCACGCTTACGCCTCCGCAGGACGAGGCCATCATCCGTTTCAACGCGATCGGTCTTTATCTCCGCGATTTCGACTGGACGGCCCAGCTCTGAGAGGCATGCACCCGCACATGAAGAATAGATAGACAGCATTTCGGGCGGCCGGGCCTGCCGCAATCACTCTGGCGATCGCTCTTTCGCCGCTGATGGGGGCGCCACCGGCGGCAGCTCAGAGCCTCAGCACCAACGAAGCGAAAGGGACGGGTATTTCCGGACGCTGGCGCGGGAGCCAGGGCCTTGTCACGAAAGGCGTGGACGGAAAGGTCGTCTTTCTCTACGGCGAGATCCAGCCCTCGGTCGTATGCTCACCGCTGCAGGTGTGCGACATCGAGCTGCAGGCCGGTGAAGTTGTGCGCGACGTTCTCGTCGGCGACACGGTACGCTGGAAGGTCGAACCCGCAACCTCCGGGGCCGCCGGCACCCAGGCGATCCACCTGATCGTCAAGCCCTCCGAACCCGGCCTGGTGACCTCGATGGTGGTGACGACCTCTCGACGCACCTATCACATCCAGCTCAAGTCGCATCAGACGCAGTACATGGCCCGCGTCGGTTTTGAATACCCCGAGGACGTGTCGACAAAACTCGCCGACGTCAACGCCCGCATGGAAGCGAGCCCGATCCCTGGCGCTGGGGTTCCGGTCGAGCAGTTGCAGTTCGGCTATTCGATTTCGGGTCACGCCGGATGGCGGCCCAGTCGCGTTTATAGCGATGGCGCCAAGACCTACATCCAGTTCCCACGCTCGATCTCCGGCCAGGACGCGCCGGTCCTGTTTGTCGTCTCCGGCGGCCAGAACCGCATCGTCAATTACCGCATGAAGAACGATATGATGATCGTCGACTATTATGTCGATAAGGCCGTGCTCGTCTCGGGCGTTGGCTGGAAACAGGAGAAGGTCACGATCCGGCGGGGAGGGCGATGATGTCGATTTCCCGCTCGTTTCGCTCCCTCGCCATCGTGGCTACGCTCGCCGCCCTTCTTTCCGGTTGCCTGAGCCTTGGCCCGGGCGGCCTCGTCTCCAGCAACGCGCCGGCCGACATCTCCGGCCCGGCCGCAAGTTCGATCGCCAGCGATATGGTGAGCCGCCTTACCGAGCACGTCGGGCCAGGCACCGGCACCATCGCGTTGAAGCAGGATGGTTCGCCCTTCGGGCAAGCTCTGGAGGCGGCCCTCAAAGGGTCAGGATACGCTGTCGTCACCGACCAGAAGACCGACACCAGCACGACGATCGTCCCTCTTGCCTATGTTGTCGAGCCGTTCGAGGGCCAGGTCCTCGCGCGGCTGTCGACGCGCGGCGTCGAGCTTGGTCGTGCCTATGAGGTAACTACGACGGGCGCAATGCCGGCGAGCCCGCTCTCCGTGATGCGTCGCGGATAGGAGGGAGCCATGGTGCAATTTCTCAAACTCGGCGATGCCCCGAACGAAGCGCCCGAGGCCGGCATCAGGCGTATCAATCGACTGCCGATCATCATCGTGATCGTGCTCGTCATCGCCTTGCTCGGCGTGATCTTCTACGGTATCACCTCGCGCGGCCTGCTCGGCCAGAATTCCGGTCTGGGCGACGGTTCTGGCAATCCGGCCTCGACTTTCGCGGATCAGCTCAAGCGAGGTGTAGGGGACGCCATCATCGGAGAACCGCAGCAAACGACGACGCTGCAGCCGACGCCTGTGGAGACGCAAGGTGAGAAGCGACCCGTCAATCCGTTCACGCCACAGCCGGGCGGCAGGGAAGAGGCACAGCCGGCACAGGAGCTGGAATCCGAACAGGTCTGGCGAGCCCGCCTGCAGCGAGAGCAGGAAGAACAATACCTCCGGGAGCGGCATCGCCAGAGGATGGCCCGGCTTCAGGCTCATGACGCGGCTTATGACGCGCCGATCACGGTCGACCGCGGCAAGTTCGACGGGCGGGGAGGAGATACGACCGCTGCGGCCGCCACGACGACGAACGGTATTTCCACCGCGACGACGCTTGGTGCAGCATCCGACCTGTACGCGGCTGCTCTGCGTGCTGGTCTCGGCGGCGTCAACGCCGACCCGAACGCCCAGCGCTCCAAGGAGGACTTCTTCAATGCCGACCTCAAGGAGCTCGGCTACCTTCCGAACCGTGTTGTCCCGCAGCAGTCGCCTTACGAGCTCAAGCGTGGCTCGGTCATTCCCGCGACGCTGATCACCGGCATCAATTCCGACCTTTCCGGTCGCATCACCGCCCAGGTAAGCCAGAACGTCTATGATTCAGCAACTGGACACCGTCTCCTGATTCCGCAGGGAACGAAGCTGTTCGGACGCTACGACAGCAAGGTGTCGTTCGGCCAAAGCCGCGTCCTCGTCGTCTGGACGGACATCATCTTCCCGAACGGCTCCACGCTTCAGATTGGTGGCATGGCCGGCACTGACGCTCAAGGTTATAGCGGCTTCCGCGACAAAGTCGACCGGAAGTGGCTTCAGACCTTCGGTTCGGCCATCCTCATTGCTGTGATCGGCACCGGCATGGACATGGCGATCCCGCAGAGCTCCACACTCGCGACGCAAGACACGGCCTCGGATGCCGTAAGACGAAATTTCGCCGAGAGTTTCGGGCGTGTCGCCGATCGAACCATTCAGAGAAACATGGACGTGCAGCCGACGCTCGAGATCCGCCCTGGCTACGGGTTCAATGTGCTCGTCGATCAGGACATCGTTTTCCCGGGCATCTACAAAGGTTGACGACGGCCAGGTGACGGGAATTGCTGAGGTTGCAGGCGGCCAACCCGGTCGGCCACCGCAGACATTGCGATTGCGACACTGGAACATGGCACTTTCTTAGACTTCGTCACGGCGGTCGAGTTCGACCCGATTGGCGAAGCAAAGGTTCAGCGGCGGGAGTGCTGCAGGGGCGGAGAAAATTTCAAGCTGGTAGGGAGGCGATGGTTGCTTCCCACCAGCACCCGACGCTCTTTACCTATGGTGTCATCGAAGCGCTCGAGATTGGTTGGACCCCACTGGTGAAACGCTCACCTCACGGCTACTGCCGAAATTCGCGACCCCATTGGCCATCCATATGCCCGACGCGATGACTTTACGATGTCGTTTCTTTTAGCTCCTTCGGCACATCACCAGTCGGATCCGCGACACCGGCTTATTTAGCCAATCCTTGTTGAGCCTCAGGCTAAATAGCTGAAAAGCAATCACATCATTTCTTTTTCGGCTCGATCAGCCAAATTGGCACGAGTTTTGAACTGCTTCGTAGCGAGGCGGCAGGAACTGCCGACCTCATGTTGTGGGTGATATCGCGATCAATGGAACGACGGGAGGAAAGCACCATGTCAGGTCTGCGTCGGATCCGCATACTATCGGAAAAGGGGCATCGCCTGTGGAATCCCGCCGGCAATGCAAGCGAAGGTGTAACTACCCTTCGTGACCTCATTCGCATCCACGACGGCCCGTCATTCCTCATGGAAGCCCACGATGCACTCTCCGCAGCAATTGCCGAAAAGGCCGGCTTCAAGGCACTGTGGGCTTCTGGGCTCTCGATCTGCTCGAGCCTCGGCTATCGCGATGCAAGCGAAGCATCCTGGTCCGAAGTCGTCGATGTCGTCGAGCGTATGGCGGACGCGACGAGCATACCGATTCTCGTCGACGGGGACAGCGGGTTCGGGAATTTCAACAATGCGCGCTTGGTCGCCCGCAAGCTACGCCAGCACGGTGCGTGCGGCGTCTGCCTCGAGGACCAGGCTTTCCCGAAAATGAACTCGTTCGTCGGCGACCGCCACCCGCTGGCTGACATTGGTGAGTTCTGTGGCCGGCTCAAGGCCGTGAAGGACCAGGTTCCGGATCCGGAGTTCGTGCTCGTCGCCCGGATCGAGGCGCTCATCGCCGGCCACGGTCAGGACGAGGCGTTGGTGCGGGCGCACGCCTACGCAGAGGCCGGTGCCGACGCCATCCTCATCCATTCCCGCAAGTCCGATGCCGAGGAAATTTTCGCCTTCACGCGCGCCTGGCAGAACCGCCTTCCGGTCGTGATCGTGCCTACGAAATATTACCGCACGCCCGTCTCCGAGTATCGCGAGGCCGGAATCTCTACTGTGATCTGGGCGAACCACAACATGCGCGCGGCGATGTCGGCCATGCGCCAGGTTTGCGATCGTATCATCCGGGAAGAGAGCATCGCCGGGATCGAGAGCGAGGTCGAGACGCTCGACGAGCTCTTTGATCTGCTGAAATACCAAGAACTCTCCGAGGCCGAAGAGAGATATCTGCCGCAGACGGCGAGGGGCGACCGGTAGCAGGTGCCCAGCCCGTCCCTTGAAAAGCAAAACGAACACAATGAGGCGCGCATGCTTGCGCAACGGACAAGCTTGTTCGGTTTATCGGGTACCGCCGCGGCTCGCGCTGCCGCAAAAGTGGCGGCCGATGCCGGCAAGGAGATCATTGATCTGACGGCCGGTGAGATCTGGAGCGAACTTGCCCCGACCATTCGTGAAGGCGCGATCGACGCCATTAACAAGGGCGTCAATCGCTATACCGATACCGTCGGGATGATAGAGCTGCGCGAGGCGCTGGCCCGGAAGGTCTCCCTCGATACAGGGGACACCTGGACGGCCGAGGAAGTCGCCGTGACGTCCGGAGCGAAGCAGGCGTTGTTCAATGCCGCAATGGTGCTGCTTAACCCGGGCGACGAGGTCATCATCCCGGCGCCTTACTGGACAACGTTTCCGGCCCAGGTGCTGATCGCCGGCGGCAGACCGGTCTTCGTCGACTCTCGCTCCAACGGTTACGTCGCGCGCATCGAGCAGATCAAGGGGGCGGTCACCGAACGCACGCGGGCAATCGTCGTCAACACCCCCAGCAATCCAGCGGGTGCGGTCTACGATGTTCAGACGCTGATGGCCATCGCTCAACTCGCGATCAACCGTAGCCTCTGGATCATTTTCGACGAGTGCTACGGCGACTTCGTGCATGGGCATCACGCCCACCACCCGATCGTCTCGGTCGCTCCCGAACTTCGAGCGCGCACGCTAATCGTCAACACCTTCAGCAAATCGCTGGCACTGACCGGCTGGAGGATCGGCTATCTGGCGGGGCCAAAAGAAGTGATAAGCGCCGTCAAGGCCCTACAATCTCACACCAGTTCGAACCCCAACGTAATCGCCCAACACGCGGTGCTCGCACATCTGCAGCGGGGTGACGGGGTCTATGAAAGCAAGCTGCGCTCGCGGCTGGCAAACGCCAGACGGCTCGGCCTTAACGTCCTTTCCTCCCTGACACGGATCCGCGTGCCCCAGGCGCAAGGTGGTTTCTATTTCTATCTCGACCTTTCCGATCTGCTGCGACGGAAATTGGAAGACGGTGCCTCAACGACCGCCGACGACATCGCGAACACTCTGCTCGCCGAAGCGGGCGTCGCGGCAGTGTCGGGCACCGCGTTCGGCGATCCCGTTGGCCTTCGCCTGTCCTATGGAATTCCACCTGACAAGCTCGAGACCGGTCTGAGCCGGCTCGTCGAACTCCTCAACGCTTGGGAATGACACCGCGACATTGCGCAACGAAGAAGGAGGAATGAAATGCCTGCCAATGCTCCCAAGAAAGCTGTCATTCTCGCCGCCGGGTTCGGCTCACGCTTGCGCCCGCTGACCGATCTGCGACCTAAGCCCCTGGTTGAGGTCAATGGCACACCCATACTCTACAACGCCCTGCGCAATCTCGAGGCGGTCGGCGTCGACGAGGTGACGATCGTCGTCGGCTATCGCAAGGACGACATTCACCACGCCTGCGGCAGCCGCTTCGGCAGGCTCAAGATCAACTATGTCGAATCAACGGTCTTCGACCGTACCGGCAGCGCCTACTCGCTCTGGTTAGCTCGGGACGCTCTGCTTGGCGGAGACTGCTACCTGCTCGAGGGTGACGTATTTTTCGAGGAGGATGCGCTTCGCCACCTGATGATGGGTGACGCGGCAAATACCGCCGCCGTCGCGCCGTTCGATCCATCTATGGAAGGGTCCGCAGTCATTCTTTCCAGCAACGGCCTCATATCCGAAGTGCGGCTAAAGCAGACGTTTGCGAATCTGGCATCAGGCGGGCCGGCGCTCTTCAAGACGATGAACCTCATCCGGTTCTCTGATGCCGACCTCCGAACGATGGTCGTCCCGGTCCTCCACGACCTGATCAGCTCAGGCGCGATCAAAGCCTATACCGAGGAGCTGCTCGCCCATCTTATCGATCGATACGGATTACAGCTCACCGCGGCCCGATGTGACGATCTGCGCTGGTTCGAAATCGACAGTGTAGAAGACCTGCTCGTGGCCGAAAGGATTTTCACATTAGAGCCGTCTCGGAGATACAATGCCGGCCCCGTGGCGGCAGTCGCCGGGGAGTAGGAGGATGATCCGCTATCTCTTCGATGCTGCAAACGCCATTACCGCGCTTGGGCTGACCTTCGCCACTACGGCGATTTATTTTGCTATGGTCGGACGTTTCGAGGTTGGCATCTGTTTCGCCTTGTGGGCTCTTTTGGCGGATGACGCGGATGGCATAGTCGCGAAGAGTTCCCCGAACCGGTCCGCTTTGACGGCACAGGTGGGGGGCGCGTTCGACGGACTAGCTGATTTGGTCTACGCAGCCGTCTTTCCAGCAGTTCTAATCTTGTCTTTTAACGCGTTCTCCGTTCCCGCACTATTGGCTGCGATCTGCCTTGTCCTGTCAGGGGCTCTCCGGCTCAGCTATTTTTCGACGTTCGGGCTGGACGCTGACGGATTCGGCAGAGGATTGCCGTTGAACAATGACCTCTTCGTGTTGGCGGCACTCTTTGCGACAAACCGCTACTGGCCGATCCCCCAGCTTGGCTCTCTCTTGATAGGCGCGGCGTTTCTTCTATCCGCACTACATCTCTCAAGTTTCAACTTTCCTGGGACCGGCAATGCCTTGCGCCTAGCCAACCTCACACTCGCTGCAGCCGGGTCTATCGCGCTTCTCGCAAGTTAATTGGCATCGTAGCTATGGGGATGAGAGACATGGAAACTTCTTTCGAAGCCGAAACGCGCGCTGTCTTCGATCGCTATCAGCGCCAGCAGGAGAATGACGACCACATATTTGAGAGGTTAGTCTCTCTAATCGAGGAGGAATATTTCGGCCTGCCAACGGGCAGCTTCCACGGCCTTGATGTCTTGGATGCGGGCTGCGGCTCGAACGCCAATGCGTCCTATGCGTTTCTTGGCAAGGGGGCACGTAGCGTTGTTTCTCTTGATTTGAGCAATGATTGGATGGATTGCGCGCGCAAACGGCTTAGCCGATTTGGGCCGCGTTCGGCACTGGTCACTGGTAGTGTGCTTGATCTGCCGTTTGACGACGAAAATTTTGATTTCGTTCATTGCGCAGGGGTTCTGCCGCACACAAGAGATCCAAAAAAAGGCTTCGAAGAGCTTGCCCGCGTAACTCGTCCCGGCGGCAGCTTCTTTTTGACGATCATGGGCACTGCCAACGGTGTCATTTACCGATGCATTAATCACTTGCGAGAACTCTACAAAACCGACGACCAATTCCGCACGGCAATCGACAATCTTAATGCGTACACGGCGCGTGAAGCCATCGACTGGCTGTTGAAAACCAAAGCGAGCGAAGAAAAAGAATATATCGCTGGGGAGAATGAGTTCTTTCGAAGTCTTTTCGATGATGATCTGTTCGTAACGATACGAGACCGCTTCCAGGCGCCCACCTACCACGAGTTCTCCTTCACCGAGGTTCAGATCAGAGGCTGGTATGCCGAGTGCGGCTTCGAGAACATTCGTAGAATCTCAAGGTATACGAGGGATTTCCACAACCTTCGGCGCTTTCTCGCTCCGATGTATCGTCATTATGACCATCCGCTGGCCCGATTTTGGTTCGGCGATGGCTGCATCCAGATGATCGGCGACAAACCAGGCAACTAGCCGGTGTCAGTCATATAAAGAGAGCGACCCCAATGTGCGGAATCTTTGGGATAGTCCTTAAAAACGAAGATACGCCGATCTCTGCTGAGGCGGTAGAACGTTGCGCTGACGCTCTCGCTCATCGCGGACCTGATGCGAGCGGTCTTTACATTGATGGTTCGGTCGCATTCGCACATCGACGACTATCGATTATCGACCTTCATTCTCGATCCAATCAGCCTTTTCGCGACAGCGATACCGGAGTTGTTGTAACGTACAACGGTGAGATATATAACTACCGTGAAATAAAAAATGAATTGAGCAAACTGGGTTTCTCCTTTTCGACGATGTCCGACACCGAGGTACTAATTGTCAGTTACCTTGCTTGGGGAAAATCGTTTCTAAATCACCTGGACGGAATATTTGCCTTTGCGCTCTTTGATCCGCGGAAGTCGCTTGTCATAATCGCCCGAGATCGGTTGGGCGTAAAACCCCTTTACTACACGATTTGCGATGTTGGGCTTCTGTTTGCGTCGCAAGCGAATGCTCTCATTCGCTGGCCGGGGATCATGCGCGGGCCCGACATGATCGGCGCGCTCAGTTTTCTATCCTATCGCGCGGTTATCGGCTCCAGAACGCTGTTCGCCGGGATCTCCAAATTAGAGCCCGGTTATCTCCTGGAAATAAAAAATGGGCGATACACAGCCGAACGGTGGTGGAATCTGTCTGAGCGGATTTCGCGATCAAGGCCGGACCACTCTGACGTACGGGAGCTACTCGGAAGCGCCGTTCAGCGCCAGCTGGTAGCCGACGTATCGGTCGCCGCCTTGTTGTCCGGCGGTCTTGACTCAAGCATCCTCGCCTATGAGCTGTCCGCTCGCTCGATGCAGCCCATCTGCTATACCGGCAAGGTCGAGACCCCCGATTATGACGAGACGGGCTATGCGATAGAGGTTGCCGCTGAATTCGGGCTCACTCACCGGGTCGTCCCAATCGGAGAACCTACGGATATCAACGCTGTAGCAGAACTGGTTCGCATGCGGGGACATCCACTTGGAATGCATAACGAAACTGCCATGTTTACGCTCGCAAAGGCGATTTCGAAGGAGCATAAAGTCGTATTCACCGGCGAGGGTGCCGATGAGATTTTTGCTGGCTACAGCCGATTGTTCCGCACGCCGTATGATTACAATCGAAGCAAATTCATCGACGCATTGCCGCCTCCTCTCGCTCAGTTCGCGCGCCGGCGCCTTGGGCTCGGAGTCCATGGCAGTCAGCTGCAGTTCTTCTTGGAGCGTTATACTTACTTTCCGGTCGATGAGATCCGTTCGCTTGTCATCGATGACCAGATCCGAACAGAGCACGAGATGGAGCTCTTCGATCACTTCTCGACTCAATTTGCCGAGGCGGGCGGAGATTTCTTTAGCAAGATCTCATATGTTTTTGTCTCTACGCACTTGCCCGCGTTGCTGGAAATGGTTGACAACACCACAATGGCAGCTGGACTCGAAGCTCGCGTCCCTTACACCGATCACCAGCTTGTAACTGCCGCCATGGCCATGCCCGGCTCCCAGCGGTTAAGGTGGAGATCACCGATCGCCTCTGCCCAGGCGCTTTGGTACCCGGTTGCTTCTTTCAGCGAACGCCTCGACGTCTCAAAATACCCCTTGCGAAGGGAATACCGGAGCGTCTTGCCCAAGTCTGTTCTATCTCGGAAAAAGATGGGATTTCCGCTACCACTGGGTCAGTGGGCCGTAGGGGAGGGAGCAGCGGAATATAGAAGGCTGCTCTTTCACAAGGACTCTCCGCTGGGAGATTTGTTCGACCCTACTGCTTTGAGGCGTTGGTTTGAGGCTGGACGACGTAACCCCTCAGATTCATTTGGTCGAAAATTCTGGCTTCTGGCCAACCTCGGGATATTCTTCAGGGAGGTGTTCTCATGACGAATATGTGGGCCCGAAGTGGATCTGCGGGCATTCACGGCGGGGTTCACCAACCCGGCGCCGATCGACGTGACATCAAGTCCGCTATCTTTGGCAAGCATTGGTCGGAACCCTCAAATCATTCGCGTCGGCCCATACAAAGGAGCCATCTCGTACAATGTTATTTCCCTAGATCCCGTTCGTTTGAGGCGCCGCGCCGGTTAACATTCCTTGCGCGACCCGGCATCGACGTGCCGGCACTGTTGGGCGCACGCGACTGATAGACTGGCCGTCTCCAGCCAAGCGAAGATTGGTGCTTTCGAATAGGTCGGGCTGACGCCGTCCATTGAGAATCAGAATCGCCTTCTAAAGGAAGCGCGGCTTTATGGAGGGAGGCGTCTGAAAACGACAGAGAGGCCTGGATGTTTGGGGCATTTAGCCACCGGGAGAAACCGATCGAAGCATCGCCCGAAACCAAGCCCCCTACAGGTTCCGGATGACACCCATGTGAATGCGTCATGAGGATACGTTGATCGCTATTGGTTTCATTCACGCTTTGCTTCTTGCAAAAAGAGGAGCCTGGAAATGGCAAATGTAACTCGCGCTCTTTTTATCCTCGATTTCAGAGTGCCCAAAATACATCTGTGGAGTGGCAGTTTCGATGCACCATTAGTCCCGATCAACGGACAGCCGCTCTTGGACCGTCTCGTCAAGGCATGTTTCGAAAGCGGCATTGAAGATGTCGCACTCATCGCAAACGCGGGCACCGGCACACTCGATAGATTTTGCCTACAGTTCAGCATAACTATCCTTTCGTGGCGGGACGCGCCTGACAGCGACCTCATTAGGAGACTCCGGGATCATGAGGGGGATACTCTCCTAATATGGGGAACACCGCTTTTCGACAGTGAGGTTCTTCACCGAATCGATACGGACAGCGGATTGCATGGCTCTGCTTGGCGACCCGACGCACCGAGTGGTATTTATCGATTGAGTGCTGATGTTCTATGGTATCTTTTGCTTGAAAGCCACGCCGCCGCTTCTGAGGTTCCACATCAGGCCTTAAGCAAGTTAGCCTTGGGTCTGTCCGGGCTGGAGATTGCGTTCCCTGAGAATGCTGGCGCCGAACTGCTCGACGTTTGCGACGGTGTCGATGTATCCATAGCGGAATTTCGGTGTGACAAGGAGAACCTGGAGCGGCGTCTGGAGAACAGCGTCGGAGGATATTGGCGCAAGCCAATCGCTGAGCACATGCTTCTTTGCAACACCCGATTCCCTCCGAAGACTTTTTACGACCGGCTAGCGACGAGGCTCGAAGGCGTGTTAACATGCTATCCATCTCAGCAGATTGATATTGCTTCAATTGTTGGCGCGATGACCTCGCAGCAACCGGAATTCATTGCAGTCGGAAACGGGGTGACCGATCTCATACAGGCGCTTTATTCAACGCTGAACCCCACAATTGCGATTCCCACCCCGACATTCGCCGGCTTTCAAACGCCGCTCGATACCAAGCGAACGAAGAACTTCGTTCTCAGTCCTCCCTATTTCGATCTCGATGTTCGCGCTTTCTTCGAATTCGCAATAGCGACAGGCGCAGATACGGCAGTCGTTGTAAATCCTAACAATCCGACCGGCCGGCTTGTTGATTATGCTGACATGGCATGGTTGACCGAGGCTCTCGGTTCTCGCGGACGGCGACTGATTGTGGATGAATCGTTTATTGATTTTCCTGCTGACGGCCGTTTAAACAGCGTTGAGAATCTAGTGCCGTCCTTTGACAATCTGATCGTGATGAAGAGCCTTGGAAAGGTCTTCGGGCTCGGCGGAATTCGGCTCGGCTATCTCATGGCTGGCGATACCGACCTCGTTGCTGCCGTGCGCCGGAACTTGCCGTTGTGGAACGTCAACGGTATCGCGGAATACTCACTGTTCTTGCTGCCCGAATTCGCAGAGGAATTGGAGGCCAGTCTAAGAGCGTTGCGAGAGGATCGAGAGCACTTCATCCAGGAGCTAGGGACGGTACCAGGGCTCGACGTCGTGCCTTCGCAAACGAATTTCATCTTATGCCGGCTGCCTGAAAATTCTTTATCCGCTGCAGAGCTCAAGCGGCATCTTATTCTGTTCGAATCCGTCCTTGTAAGAGAATGCGGCTACCAAGCTATGAAGGATTCAGATCGATATCTTCGGCTGACGGTTCGAAGTCGGACAGAGAACGAAGAGCTGGCAAAAATTCTGCGGCGCACTTTCAGGCACCATGCTACCGCCTCCAAAGGCTTTGTCACATAGGGGATGAGCACAAGCGCGGAAAATTTCTGCGCCCATTGACAGCTGACCACGGCCAAGATCGTTCGCCAGCCGGCTCTCCGGTGAGGTCAACTTATAGCGGTCTGAAGCAACGCTATTTGACATCTCTTGTCGAGTTGGTTGGGTCTGCGACACAGATTTGTTCAGTCAATCTTTTGTTTGCCAGCCTAAATAGCTGAAAAGTAAGCACAACTTCTTTGTCCAGGTTGATCAGCCAAATTGGCATGAGTATTGCAGCTTTTCATTGCGAGGCGCGGTATCTGCAGACCGGCATTCATGCCGCGGGCAACCGCGATGCCGGAACGAAAGAAAGGAGGATAGGCGGGAGGTCCGGAAGGCCCCTATGAACATATTGGTTGGGCAAAGTAAGTGGGAAAAGTCATGAAAGACCATGTGCAAATGAATGATGCTTATACTGCGTATGGCGAAATATGGGGCGATGTCTATGATGAATATGTGGAAGCGCTCAATGAGTCCGTCGAGAACGCGCGGGCAGTCAGTTTTCTCGCGCCCATCGCAAGTAACGGAACCGCCCTTGAATTGGGCGTCGGAACCGGCCACATCGCACTGCCCCTTTCAGAGACAGGAGCTTCTGTTCACGGTCTCGATAACTCGGCGAAGATGCTTGCCTCGCTTCGCGCAAAAAACGGCGGCGATTCAGTCACGACACACCTTGGCGACATGGCAGAGTTTGATCTGGGTACTCAATATGATCTTGTGTACTGCATGAACAGCACATTCTCACTTATGGTGACCGTCGGGCAACAAATCAGCTGTTTTGGCTCTGTCGCGAAATCATTAAAGCCGGATGGGCGCTTCGCGGTGCATTTGTACTATCCATATACTGCTGATTTTTCAGGCGCGGGCGTCTACGGTGACCAACGAACGACAGTTCTCCATGTCGATGAGCAGAGAACGATGGTACGCTTTGCCAGACATGACCGTAATCAACAGCTTTTTATTTCTCAAAACCTTTGGCTCACACCGGCCGGAAGCCGGACGATGCCGCTCAAGATGCGATATGTTTATCCAACGGAGCTTGACTTACTCGCAAAGATCAGCGGACTTGAGCTTATCGAGCGTTACGGAGACTGGCAGAGGGGCCCGTTTGAGAACGCATCTTGGCAATACATGTCGGTGTTCCGCAAAGCACCATGAGAGTTGGGTGTTGCGATCGAAGACTCGTGCCTGGCTGCGCACCGACCGTCAGCGGATATTTTTGGGCTGAGCGCGATCGAGGGTTGCTTGTCGCCGTCATCGCCGGGCCGGCTGCCATTCCATCGACCCGATGGTTGCCTTGGCGACAGATGCACTAAAGAAAGCCTAGATCGTTGGAAGAACCAATCGTCAATGCGATTCTCAATCGCCACGGCGGTCGAGGCTTTGCTGAGCGACGCCCCGGCAACTATGCCCCGATCTTCATGCACAATAAAAGCAAGGCCACACGCGGCGACTCGGCCGAGGGTTCACGCTCGGGCTTGGAATGGGCAGCCAGGCTTGGGTCGCGTGCTCATTCGGATGTCTGGCGAGCGCACAACGATGACTGCGAGCACCGGCCCGTCAGCCATTGGTCCAGCTTTCCTCCAGCTTTACGCCATGACGAGGATTGCCCGCGCAAACCATTGCACGTCAACCGCCGGATCCCGGCGGTCCGCTCGTCGCGGTTACGCTGTATTTCATCCTTGGGGAGAAGGTTATTGACCCGAGTCGAGAATGAAAGTCGTGAGCAATGAAGCGTTGGGAAGCAGTTCGCTCTGCTATCCTCAGCGATATCGATGCGGGTGCTTTCGAGGATGGGCGCTTGCCTGGCGATCTCGTGTTGGCAGAACGATTTGGAGTTAATCGCCACACGGTGCGCAACGCGATCAAGGCCCTGGAATCTGAAGGGGCTTTGCGGGTTCAGCACGGTGTCGGGACCTTTGTTGCGGATGATTTCGTTTCACACAGGTTGAACTGCGATCCCAGGTTCACTTATAAGCTCCTCAGTCAGAACAAGTCCCTGCAGCGGGAGATACTGTCGATTAACGAAATTTCCGTCGAAACTGATATCGCAAAGCGTTTGAACATCGCTCCGCTAGCGTTAGTTACTGAGGTCAGGTGGGTCTCGTTCATCAACGACCAGCCTTTGGCTACCGGATCGAGCTACTTCCCAATCGACCGAGTTCCGGATCTTGCAGCTACTTTCGGAAGGGTAAAATCCTTCACTGCCGCCTTGAAGCGCTGCGGCATCCCCGAATACAAGCGCAAATGGATACGGATAACGGCACGAAGGCCCACCCAACAGGAGGCCCAACGCCTACGGATATCCTCGTCTAGCCCGGTACTGTTCGAGACCAATGTCGATGTAACCCCCGCTGGGTTGCCGATCAAATACGCTTTCAACGTCATACGAAGCGACAGATACGAATATCTTATCGAAACCAACGAGTAAGCACGGAGATTTCGGGTACGCATACGACGAAGGCCGCATGATTGGCACACGCGCGTGGGCGCGGCGGGCTCTATGATGGCGTTGCGTGAAGGTCAGGCGGCCTGCTGATCGGCGGGCTTGTCGGCTTCGCGCAGGCGCTTCCATTCCCAGGGCAGTAGTTCGTGCAGACGCGAGGCGGGAAGATCGGCAATGCGGGCCAGGACGTGGGCGAGCCAGGCTTTCGGGTCGACGTCGTTGAGGCGTGCCGTGGTGATGAGGGTAAGCATAACGGCGGCGCGGTCGGCGCCGCGCTGGGAACCGGCGAAGGTCCAGTTGCGCCTTCCCAGAGCAATGCCGCGCAGCGCTCTTTCGGCCGCGTTGTTGCTGAGGCAGATTCTGCCGTCGTCGATGAAGCGGGCGAAGTCGGCCCAGCGCCTGAGCATGTAGTTGATCGGCTTCAGGACCTCGGAAGAGCGCGAGAGGGTATCGCGCTCGCGGAGCAACCAGGCGTGCGTGTCGTCGAGAAGTGGTTTGCTCTTCTCCTGGCGCACGGCATACCGCTCGTCAGCGCTGCGGCCGTTGATGGCGCGCTCGATCTCGAACAGCGCGTCGATGCGCCTGACCGCCTCCAGCGCGATCGGGGAGACGGGTTTGCCATTCCTCTTGCCCTCGCGGGCATTCTTCTCGATGTCGGCCAGTTCGAAGAAGCCCCGCCGCGCATGGGCGAAGCAAAATGCCGGCGTGATCGGCAGCACCTTCTTCTGCGGGTCGAACAGCGGTTCGAAGCCATTGTAGCAGTCGGCCTGCAAGATGCCGGCGAAGGCGGCCAGATGCTTCTGTGGGTGCTCGCCACGTCGGTCGCTCGAGGCGTAGTAGACTGCCGCCGGTGGTGCATGCCCACTGAAGGGCCGATCGTCCCGTACGTAAGTCCAGATGCGCCCGGTCGTGCACTTGCTCTTCGCCAGGATGCGGATGGTGGTGTCGTCGCCATGAAGGCGCTCGGCCGCGAGCACATGGCGCTCGATCAGCTGGAAGAGCGGCATGACGGCGAAGGTTCCGTGGCCGACCTGATCGGCCAGCGTCGACAGCGGCAGGTCGATCCCCTCGGCCTTGAAGCGCGTGCTCTGACGGTTGAGTGGAGTGTGCATGCCGAACTTGTCGAACAGGATCGTCGCCAGCAGCTGCGGACCGATGAAGCCGCGTGGCGTGACATGGAACGGCGCCGGCGGCTGGCTGATCTTCTCGCAATCGCGGCAGGTGAACTTTTCGCGCACCGTCTCGATCAGCTTGAAGCGGCGTGGGATCTCTTCCAGCGTCTCGGTCACGTCCTCGCCCAGCTTCGACAGCCGCGATCCGCCGCAGCAGGCGCAGGTGGTGGGAGGCTCGATGACGACGCGCTCGCGCTCGATATTTTCTGGCCAGGGTTTACGCACTGGCCGCTTGCGCGTGAAGGAACGCACGCTCTGGGTCCTCGCCGCCGCAGCGGCCGCGGCAAGCTCGTCCTCGCTCGCCGCGGTCACGAGGTCTTCGAGTTGCAATTCCAACTGCTCGATCAGCCGCGCCGTGCGCTCGGAGCGCTGCCCGTACAGTTCGCGTTTCAGCTTCTCGATGCGCAGCTCGAGATGCGCAATCCGCGCCTCGGTGTCGGATAGCATGGCTTGCGCGTTGGCCGCTTCGGCCTGCCAGTTGAAGGCCTCCGTCTGCGCCACGTCGCGCTCGGCTTCGACCCGCAGCCGTGCTTCGCGTTCAGCCCGCAGCGCCGCCAGGGCACTCGCGAGGTCCGAAGGAAGATCATCCGGCGTCAACGTCATGAGGCCAGTGAATCAGATTTTGCCTGCAATTTCAAAATGTAAATGCTAGCCGACCCGCGTCGGCCGCCATGTTTCCTGAGGGTTGCGCCAATCGATCCCGGACAGGAGATAGCTCAACTGCGCCGTCGAGATCGTAACGCTTCCGTCTGCCAGAGATGGCCAGATGTAGCGGCCGCGCTCAAGACGCCTGGTAAACAGACACGATCCTTGCCCATCATGCCAAATGACCTTCAGGAGATCGCCTCTTTTTCCGCGAAAGCAAAAAATATGGCCGTTCTTCAAGATCTCCTGCACGCGTAGAGCAAGGCTGGGAAAGCCGCAGCGCATGTCGGTGTGTCCCGTCGCCAGCCACACCCGCACCCCCGTCGGAATCGGGATCATCGCAGCGTTTCCAGGCCGCGCATGATCCGAAGCAGCGCTTCCACGTCCACGTCGGGCTCGATGATGACCCTGCGGCCATTCACGCTCACCACTTCCATGCGCCCGCCAGCCGGTTCTGGACCCTTCTTTGGCTGCTCCGGTACAATCATCGCCGGCACGAAACCGCAGACGCCACCTTCGCCGAGCCGACCCTCGCGATGCGCCTTGCGCCAAGCAAACAGCAGTGGATTGGAAATCCCGTGACGCCGCGCTGTCGCGGATGCTTGCCGCGGAGCCGAATAGCTCTCCTCGACGATCCGCAGCTTCTCCTCCTCCGACCAGCGGCGCCGGCGGCCAGTGTCAACAATCTCGAGACGAGTGACTTGGCGACTGTCAGTAGCGATATCCATACCGACAGTCAGCTACACCCTCCCTTCTCCGGCAAGGCGGCCCTCCTCGGAGGCGTACGATTTCGGCGCGAGATGGTGGCTCATTCGCCGATGCCACCTCCCGCAGCGGACTAGTACCGTTCCACAGAGATTATGACGGGTTATTTTAGCGCAAGATAGGAAGCGCTTCCGGAGGAACCAGAAGTTGGATGCTTCGGGCAGCTCCGGGCACCCGTGTGATGAGCCCGGCTTTTTCCAAGGTCAGCACCATCTGGTGGACGGTTGGAGCGGTGACGTCGAAATGGCGCCGCATGTCGGCTTCGGCCGGGGGCTGTTTGAAGATCCGGCTATAGGCGTAGATGAAGGCCAAATACTGGCCTTGAAGCTGCGTAAAGCGCGGCTGTGGCGCGGCTTGTCGTTCGCCAAGTGACTGACTCATTTCCGGATTCATCTGCATCCACACGCTGAAGGAGGTGCAGGTGAGTATAAAGTTTCGTGTGGACCTTAGCCAATCGGAACGTGATCAACTTGACGCGCTGTTGAGCGGGGGGCGCCACGCGACGCGCAAAATAAAACGCGCGCAGATCCTCTTGGCCGCGAACGAAGACGTGAGCGACGAGGTGATCGCCGCAACCTTGAAGGTCTCAGGATCGACGATTTATCGGACCCGGCGCCGCTTTGTGGAAGCGAACCTTGAGGGAGCGCTCACCGACGAGCCGCGCCCCGGCGTTGAGCGCAAACTATCGAGCAAGGAGGAGGCGCTTTTGGTGGCGACCGCCTGCTCAAAGCCGCCACCGGGACGGGCCCGCTGGACCCTTGAGCTCCTGGCCGGTGAGATGGTCCGGCTCACCGTAAGCGGGCAGCTGAGGCCGTTCAGCGCTGGTAATTCCATGGCATGAGGGCGTCGATATCGCTGTTTGGCCAGCCATTGGCAATGCGCTCGAGGGTCAGGGTGAGCCAGGCGTGTGGATCGACCTGATTCATCTTGGCGGTGGTCAGCAGGGTTGCGATGGTGGCCCATGTCCGTCCGCCGCCGTCGCTGCCCGCGAAGAGGCTGTTCCGGATGGCGCGCTCGACGGTGTTGGAGTCGATTTCGATGCGGCCGTCGGTGAGGAAGCGCTCCAGCGCGGCACGCCGGCCGAGCGCATAGCGGATCGCCTCGGCGGGCTTCGATTTTCCCGACAGCTTCGGCAGCTCCTTTTCCCACAGCGCAAAGAGAGCGGCAACGACGGCGGCGGATTTCTCCTGACGCGCCGTCACCCGGGCTGCGGGGTCGTGACCGCGGACGGTTTCCTCAGTCGCCCAGAGCGGAGCCATCTGCGCCACCGTCTGCGAGGCGATGACGGACGAGCCCGCGACATGCAGTTCGTAGAACTTCCTCCGCACGTGCGACCAGCACGCCGCCAGCGTCACGCCGTCATTGCCCCGATCGGGCTTGGCCAGCCGGTTATAGGCGGCATAGCCATCAACCTGCAGGATGCGGCAATGGCCTTCCAGATGGCGGGCGACGCATTCGCCTGCGCGACTGTCCTCGAAGCGGTAGGCGACGATGGGCGGTCCGCTGCCCCCGAACGGCCGGTCGTCGCGGACATAAGTCCACAAATAGGCTGTCTTGGCCTTGCCCGATCCCGGCGCCAGCGTTGGCAGCGTGGTCTCATCGGCAAAGATGCGCTCGCCCTGCTTGATGCGGGCCAGTGCGTAATCGGCCAGCGGCTCAAGCTCGAAGCCGACCTTGCCCATCCACTGCGCCATCTGCGAGCGGTCGATCTCGACCTGATCGCGGGCATAGATCGCTTCCTGGCGGTAGAGCGGCAGGCCATCGGCGTATTTCGACACCGCGATCTGCGCCAGCAGCGCTTCGGTCGGAATGCCGCTTTCGATGATGCGGGCGGGCGCGGCTGCCTGGATGACGCCGTCCCAGCCCTTGTAGGCATATTTGGGGCGACGCGTGACGATCACCCGGAACTTCGCCGGGGTGACATCGAGCCGCTCGGAGACGTCCTCGCCGATCAGGATCTTTTCCAGTCCTTCGCAGCCAGCAGGCGTTTCGGGCTCAATCACCACCTCGACCCGTTCGAGATGGGCCGCAAAGCCTTTGCGCGGGCGCGGGGCGCGCTTCGCTTTCGGGCCGCCCGCAGACTTCTCCATCTGCGCTTGGATGGCCGCCACGCCGGTTTCGATCTCGTCGAAGACCAGAGCGTACTGCTCCTCGCTCAGCGCACCGGCCCGCAACCTTTCGGAGCGGCTGCCGAAGCGCGACCGCTCCAGCATCTTCACCACCGCCGTCAGTCGTGCGATCCGCTCCTCGGCGCTCTTGTTGACCAACTCGAGATGCGTATTGTGGGCTTCGAGATCGGCATTACGCTCTTCCAGACCGGCGGCTTTTTCGGCCATGGCAACAACCATCGCCTTGAGCGCGTCAACGTCGTCCGGGAGCGCGAGATCGGGTGCCGACATGGCCAAAATCAGAGCATATTCGCGGACAATTTTCCCGCTTTTTCAGGCCCCTGATTCATCATGCCGCAGGATTCTACCCAGCCGATTGCGGTCGCCTCACGGTCTTCGTCCGAACCCGTTTCCAGTCCATTCATGAGCTGAGCATGATTGAGCTGGACCCGGTGGTGGCCGATCCGCGGCCAGCAGAACTTCGCCTCATCCAGCCGCTTGTACCTCACTTGGGAATGCAGACTCTACGAACGCAGTTACGCAATTAGTGCGGATCACGCATCCGTTTCATCCTCTGTTCTCGCGGCTGCTGCCATGTGTCGGCAGGCGATACAATCGGCATGGCGAACGCCTTTTGCTGCAGGCCGACGATACTGCCGTGTGGTCTGTTCCCCCGCAATGGACTGATCTTGCGAACCCGGATCCAGAAGTTGTCATGGGGAATGGGCGGGCGCTCTTGCGTACTGTCGACTTGCTGGAGCTGGCCAGTCTGGTCGGGCGCCTTTCTGGTAAATCGGCTTCGCGATCACTCGACAAGTTGTAAGGATAATTATGCCGCATCTGTAAGGCGGATTATGCCGCAGGAGGGTTTGTATGATGAGCATATCCCAGCATTTCGGCTACACGTTCAGCATTGATCGCACAAGCCGCCTTGACATCGATGCTAATAGCGGCATAAATATCTTTACGATTATGCTTCTTTCCACACTCGGAGCCGGCGATGTCCGACAGCAAGCGCTCGAAGACGGAGGCCCTCATCGAACAAGGCACCTTCAATCCAAACCCCGAGAAGGTGGGCGATCCGAAGTTCAGCGACAGCGAGTTCTTCGATCCGCACGACGCCGTGCAGGTCAGATACGAGATGCTGCGGCGCGTCTCCGTCGACAACATGTCGGTGACGGTGGCGTCCGACGAGTATGGCGTTTCCAGGCCGACCTATTACCAGGCAAGGGCGAGCTTCGACGCAGCCGGGATTGCGGGACTGGTACCAAAGAAGCCGGGCCCCCGCGGTCCCCACAAAATCGACGACGAAGTCCTGGCGTTTCTTCAGGCGCAGTTGGGCCCGGGCGAACCCGTTCGTGCTCGGGAGCTGGCGAAGCTGGTCCGCCGCGAACTCGATGTCGAGCTTCATCCCAGGATGATCGAGCGGGTATTAAAAAAAACCGGCAGGTGAACATTGCCGCGGCATCGGTGCGTTCGTCGATCCTGTCGTCGGCCATTGCGGCCCAGTATGAGGTGCTGCGCGGGGCAGCCCTCGGCGAAGCTCTGCCTCTCAAGGCTCGTAGCGGCCTCATGCTCTTTCTGCGCCGGGGCATGTGGGGATGGGCACAGACGCTGGCCGCAGCAGCAAATCCCCTGCAAGAACAAAGTCATCCACCGTCGACCGCCTGGCCGACGCACGGCGGGCACGCAGCCGTCGTTCACGTCCTTGCGACAATAGCCATGAGCATCCACGACCGGAGGTCACCATGAATGCGCACCTTAAAGTCCAGCCTCATCACGTCGAACGCAGCGCCTACCTGTACATCCGCCAATCCTCGATGCGGCAAGTCATCGAGAACACCGAGAGCGCCAGGCGGCAATATGCGCTTCGTGGACGTGCGGTCGCCCTCGGCTGGCGGGACGAGCAGATTATCGTCGTCGACAATGATCAGGGTGAATCCGGTGCTTCGGCGGCCTGGCGCGAGGGGTTTCAGCGTTTGGTCAGCGACGTCGGCATGGGGCGCGCCGGGATCGTGATGGGGCTGGAAGTCTCCCGGCTGGCGCGGAACAATGCCGATTGGCAGCGCCTGCTGGAGATCTGCGCTCTTGCCGACACCCTGATCCTCGATGAAGACGGCGTCTATGACCCCGCAGGCTTCAACGACCGGCTCCTGCTCGGTCTCAAGGGCACCATGAGCGAAGCAGAGTTGCATGTGATCAAGGCACGGCTGCGCGGAGGCATTCTCAACAAGGCAAGGCGCGGCGAGTTTCGCTGTCCCCTGCCAACCGGGCTGGTCTATGACCATTCCGGCAATGTGGTGCTCGATCCGGACACGCAAGTCAGGGAGACGATCATCCATTTCTTCGAGACGTTCGCTCGCGTCGGATCCGCCTCCCAGACCGTCAAGGCCTTTCGCACGGAAGGCCTTTTGTTCCCGTCACGCCTGCACAACAGTCAGACGGTGTTTCGGCCGCTGACCGCATCGACCGCGGTGCGCGTCCTGAACAATCCGCGTTACGCCGGCGCCTATGCCTATGGGCGGCGACACTATCGGCGCACCATCGACGGCAAGAAGACTGTGCGTGCGCGAACCAATGATGATTGGCCGGCCTGCATTCCCGATGCGCATCCCGGGTATATCAGCTGGGAACAACATCAGGAGAACCTGAAGATTCTCAAGGCGAACGGCCAAGGATATGACGCGGCACGAGCGTCAATCCCAAGAGAAGGCCCGGCGCTGCTGCAAGGTCGGGCGGTATGTGGGCAATGCGGCCGGCATTTCCGGGTTCGCTACGCTGCCCGGCGCGGCCGACAGGAAGCCTGGTACATCTGCGATCGCGCCCATACCTATCGCGGTGACCCCTTGTGCCAGTCGATCGCCGGGCCTCCCGTCGATGAAGCCATCGGCAGGCTGATTGCCGAGCAGATGACGCCGGCCGCCGTCGAACTGGCGCTCGACGTCCGTAAGGAGATCCAAGCCCGGCATGAAGAAGCAGATCGGCTGCGCTGTCGCGCGGTCGAGCGCGCCCAGATCGAGGCCGATCTCGCCCAGCGCCGTTTCATGCTGGTCGATCCCGACAATCGTCTCGTCGCCGACACGCTCGAAGGCGAATGGAACGAGAAGCTCCGTATTTTGGCCAAGGCCCGCGAAGAGCGTGAGCGTGCCCGGGAGCACGATCAATTCATCCTTGATGAAGCTGTCCGCGAGCGGCTGGTCGCAATGACGGTGGATTTCAACAAGCTCTGGGCGGATCCCGACACACCAAACCGCGAACGCAAGCGACTCCTTGCCCACATCATCGAGGATGTCACTCTCGTCAAGCTGCCGGCGGAAGGAACCACCAAGGTTCACGTGCGATTCAAAGGCGGCAAGATCCAGACGCTCACAACCTTGAGCCCAAAATCTTCCGCCCAGCAGGTCAAGACGCAGCCCGGCATCGTCGAACTGGTCGATAAACTCCTCGACGACCACATCTATTCCGAGATCGCAGAACTGCTCAACCAGCAAGGATACCGTCCCGGCGAGGCCGCACGCCGCGGTCACCACACCGCCCGCTTCACGGCCTTGCGAGTTGCCTATCTCGTTCACCAATACAAGCTGCGCTCTCGCTATGACCGCCTGCGGGAACGTGGAATGCTGACAAAACAGGAAGCGGCCGCGCGTCTCAATATCCACGAGCACACCGTCACCCGATGGGCCAAACATGGCCTCATCGCCAGCCACGCCTACAACGGGCACTATTGCCTGTACGAACTTCCCGTTTCGGATCTACCGCAAAAACAATGCAGCCGATGGAACCGGCTCGTCGATCGCGCTGCCGCACGAAGGCAAAATGCCAGCCAGGCAAAAACTCTCAACTGAAGACGAAAGGGACGTAGTATGAATGCAGATCGTTGGCATAAAGACACACGCCGCTGCCGTCCCACCAGACGATCTTGATCCTGTCCGCTCTTTTGGCGCGGAATACATAAAGTGCGCCGTTGAATGGATCCGAGCCGGCATCGCGCATCAGTGCCAAAAGGCCGTCCGGACCTTTTCTAAAATCGACGGGATGACTGGCGAGCAACACCTTCACGCCAGCCGGGATCATGCCTGGCGAACCGCCCGGATAATCCGCACCAGCTGCTCCTCATTGATATCGGCACCGGCGCGAATGACCACGCCACCCAGCTCGATCTCCACCGACGCAGACGCTGTCGGCGTGACCTCGACAAAGCCGAGCCGCTCCGCATCCTGTGTGGCGTGACCGCACCGCTCTTGATCGCCTTGCTCCGCCAGCCGAACAGCTGGGCCGGCGCCATCCCCGCTTGTCTGGCAATGGCCGATACATTCGCGCCCGGCTTCAGTGTCGCCTCGATCAGCCGCGACTTCGCTTCCGCCGACCAGCGCCGGCGCGGACGCTGCGGGCTTGCCTCCAGTCGGTTGGCAACCGCTTCAAGAACATGGAAACTTCTATCATCAGGCATAGGCGCAGACATAGAAATTGACACTGCAAGCTCCTCGGCTCCTTGCTTCAGTGTCAGTATGTCTCGCTCATCACCTCAAGCCGCGCCAGATGGGGTCAGCTTGGCGCTTACGGCTCACCGACCATGAAGAGCTGTCTTCTGAGACCGTCCGTCGACGGCTGGCGGAGAACCATCTGAAGCCCTGGCGCAAAGACATGTGGTGCATCCCCAAGGCCGACGGGGAATACGTCGCCCGCGTGGAGGATGTGCTCGACCTCTATGCCGAGGCGCCCGATCCCCAAAGACCTGTGGTCTGCTTCGACGAGAGCCCGACCCAACTCATCGGCGAGGTGCGTGAGCCCATTCCCGCCAAGCCGGGCCAGCTTGAGCGCTACGACTGCGAATATCGCCGCAACGGTACCGTCAATCTGTTCGTCTTCCTCGACGCCCACCGTCCCTGGCGCCGGGTGAAAGTCACCGACCGGCGTACCAACCAAGATTTCGCCGAGTGCATGCGCGAGTTGGTCGACGTCGACTATCCCGACGCCCCGATCATCCGGGTGGTGATGGACAACCTCTCCACCCACTCAGCTGGGGCGCTTTACGACGCCTTCCCCGCACCGGAGGCTCGCCGGGTGCTGAAGCGGCTTCAGTTCCATCACACCCCAAAACACGCCAGCTGGCTGAACATGGTGGAAATCGAAATCGGCGTCCTGCGCAGCCAATGCTTGGACCGCCGCATCGATGACAAGGAAACGATCCTCGCCGAGGTCGCCGCTTGGGAACAGCGGCGCAACGCCGAAGGCGCTCAGATCCAGTGGATGTTCACCACCGAGAAGGCTCGCGAAAAACTCCGCAAAGCCTATCCCGTCAAGGAGTCATAATCTCTGTGGAACGGTACTAGGCTGCCTCTGCCGGTCGGTTCCGAGCATATTTCACCTTGATTCGTCGCGCCGCAACCGAGCAGGGCCACGGGATTTTTTCGCGTGTGCGTAATGCCGGGATGGTAGGTCGTTTCGACCAGCTTTCGGCACTATCGCAACCTGCGTAATCTCAGGACGCCGGTCGTTGCGCAAACGCCAACCATGAAGGATGCGCACTTTTTTCTGGATCCCGTCCTTGCAATTTCGGCCGTGTCTTCCTTGGATAGTTTGTCGTCAACCCATGACGAGGCTGGCCAGAACAAGTAGCTTTTCCAGCGCAGGCCCTGCCTTCGCGTCGCCAAAGAGCCGTCGACCAGCTTTCGAGTTTATGGCGGCTTCCAAGCCGCGGTTCGTGATCAAGAAGCCGACCCTCGTCTTCGATCCGAGCGGCACACCGATACCTGGAATGAGCGAGGCCTCGACAAGAACGGGCTCTACGATCAGCGATCGTTCAAGCCCCCAAGGACCTGAGGATATCCGCTACAGCTCGTCCGGCACCATCCCCTGCGCGGCGCGTAAGAACTAGTCACAAAGACGTAACAAAGGAGCTTTATGGAGATACCTAGACATCTGGTCATCTAAAAGGCAGATGGCTTCTCCAGGCCAACTGATACTGCTGCGACAAGGAACTTCGATGTTTTTCCTATCAAGAGCCCTGCGTAACGCTTTCACGTTGTGGGCCATTCTTACGGTCGTTTTTGTCGCGACGCGCCTCACAGGCGATCCGACCTCCTACCTCATTCCACCGGAAATGCCGGAAGCGCAACGTGTCGAGCTTAGAACAAAGCTTGGACTCGATGATGACATTCCCACGCAATATCTGCGCTATGGTGAAGCCCTCCTTCGGGGCGATTTCGGACGGAGCTTCTTTTCAAACCGGCCGGTGGTCGAGCTGTTCACGGAGCGGGTTCCGAACACCCTCCTTTTGACCATTCCCGCTTTCGTCTTGTCCATCGCCATTGGTTTAGGCGGCGGCCTTTGGGCTGCACTTCATCACAACGCCCTTTTCGACCGTTCGATCACGACTGCAACGGTCGTGATGCAGGCCATTCCCAATTTTGTGGTCGGCATTGCAGCAATCCTGATTTTCAGCCTGTCTTTAAAGCTCCTGCCAAGTGGCGGCATGGGCAGCTGGAAGCACATGATTCTTCCCGTCATCACGCTTGCAGTCGCGGCATCCGCGAATATATCGCGGCTCGTCCGCAGCAGCATGCTCGAAGTCTTATCACAGGACTACATCCGCTACGCCCGCAGCAAAGGGTTAAGCCCGGCCGTTGTCGTGCTGAAACACGGGTTAAGGAACGCCATTCTGCCCGTACTGACGATCCTTGGGCTGCAACTCGGGGGCCTGATCGCGGGCGCGGTGGTGACGGAATCGGTTTTTGCGTGGCCGGGCGTGGGACGGCTGGTGATTGAGGCCGTGATGAAGCGTGATTTCGCGATGCTTCAATTCGGGATCCTCGTTTTTTCTGCAACAGTCATCTTGGCCAATCTTCTCGTTGATCTTGCCTATGGTTTGCTGGATCCGAGGGTGCGTGGGAGGTGATCATGACCAACACAATCACTGACGCTTCAGAATTGGCTGCTGACGGTTTCGGAGATGAACGCGTGTCCGTTCCGAGGCGACGTGACCGCTTGCCAACAGTGACAATCATATCGCTCTTGTTCCTTTTCGTCATCGTGCTGTTGGCTGCTGCAGCACCCGCAATCGCTCCGCATGACGTTGCCACGCAGAGCCTCTTGAGTCGGCTTCGACTGCCGATATTCACCGGCGGTGCAAGTGATTATCTCCTTGGAACCGATCATCTTGGGCGCGATGTGCTTTCTCGCCTGCTTTTCGCAACGCGCACGACATTGCTTATAGCTGGTGCCGGCGTTCTCATCGGGGTCATCGCAGGGACATCAAGTGGACTGGTCGCGGGGACCGCGGGAGGGTGGACCGACCAGTGCATCGCCGCTGTTGTCGACGCACAGGCCGCGGTGCCGACGACGTTGATCGCCCTTACAGCGGTCGCCCTTGTTGGCACGCATCCACTGGCTTTGGTGCTGATCGTTGGCTTTTCCGATTACTACAAGTACGCCCGGGTGGTCCGTGGAGAGGTGCACGCCTTGCAAGGGCGCAGCTTCATCGAAGCCGCTCGCTGCTCCGGTGCGTCGCCTTGGCGAATTGCCATACGTCACATACTTCCCAACACATTCTCACCCATCATCGTCCTAGCCAGCTTGAGCTTTGCCGAAATGGTGGTTCTAGAGTCCTCCCTTTCGTTCCTTGGCGTCGGCGTTCAGCCGCCAAATGTTTCTCTCGGCTCGCTGCTTGGCGAGGCAAGAAACTACCTGATCTCGTCCCCTTGGCTCGCCATCATGCCATGTGTCGTGATCGTCATGATCACGGTCGCAGCATCCATCATCGGTGATTGGCTGCGCGATGTTCTTGATCCTCGGAGCCGCACGTAATGGTGCAGCCCTCCCTCTATTCCTGCAGGAATGCCTAACATCATCCATCTTTTTTGGAGAACCCGAATGCGATATCTACTTCTAGCAGTTGCTATGCTGCTGCCGACCTTCGCGGTGGCGCAGGACGAGACGAGACCGCCACTTACCGTCGGCGTCAATACGGTCCAGGCCAATTTCGATCCCGGCCTGGCGCTGGGAAACGTGGACTTTCCCATCACCTATAATGTTTTCGACACGCTGGTTGGGAGAGACTTCTCCAAAAGCAAGGACCGGACGGCCTATGAGCTCATTCCGGGCCTCGCACAAAGCTGGAAGCGGATCGATGACCGCACCATGGAGTTTTCTCTTCGGCCAGACGTCCATTTCCATAATGGCCAGGCGCTCACCAGCGCCGACGTAAAGTTTACCTTCGATCGTATCCTCGATCCGGCGTCCGACTATGTCGAAGCGAGGAATCTTCTTAAGGTCATCGAACGGGTCGATGTCGTTGATGCCCTGACCGTGCGGATCACCACCAAGCAACCTAGCCCTGTTCTGCTTCATTTGCTGGCCTATAACTCCAGCGACATCGTACCGAAGGCTTATTTCGAGTCGGTCGGAGAGGCCGGCTTCGGTCAGAAGCCGATTGGTACCGGTCCCTTTTCTTTCGTAAAACTCCAGCCCGACGAAAGTATGGAACTCGCAGCAAATGACTCCTATTTTCGCGGACGCCCCACAATTTCCGCGTTGACCTTCAAGTCGATACCGGAGGTCTCAGCAAGAATAACCGCGCTTGCAAATGGCGAGGTGGATATCATCAACAGCCTTCCGCCGGATCAACTGAAGGCTGTGGAAAGCCTGGGCTGCTGCGAGATTCGCAGCGTGTTGATGAATCATCACTTCATCCAATACAATACCTACAATCCAGTAATGGCTGACAAGAAGTTGCGCCAGGCGCTCAATCTTGCGATCGACCGCCAGTTGCTCGTCAAGTCCCTATGGGATGGGAAAGCCACGGTTCCGCATTCGGCGCAGTACGAGGCATGGGGTCCCGAGCTTTATGATCCCAATCGCCCGACGCTGCCTTTCGATGCGGATCGAGCTCGTCAGTTGCTCAAGGAATCATCTTACAAAGGGCAACCGATCTACTACATTACGCACCCGGTGTATTACACCAATGGCGTTGCTGTTGCGGAAGCTGTCGTGGAGATGTGGAAAGCGATTGGGGTGAATGCCAGTGTTCGCGTGGATGAAGGATGGACCAAACTCACAAAGGATGATCCGGCCCTGACCGTGCGAAACAGCTCGGACTGGGTCGTACCGACAGATCCTGCAGTCACGCTCTACATGACCTGGACGAAGGATCTTTGGAAGGACGAGGCGCGCTTCGACGAACTGGCCGAACAGGGCGAGACGACACTCGATGTAAAGCGTCGGCACGACATCTACCAGAAGATGATCGACATCTTCGAGGAAGAAGCGCCCGGCACGTATCTGTATCGTGCGCCGGAGTTCTATGGGGTCAAATCCAATATTCAGTGGCTCCCGAACACTGACTACACGATGGATTTTCGCCCAGACAACATTCACTTCACGAAGTGAACCGCGAGAGCCTCAGCAATCAGGTGAGTCCAGGATGAACGAGAACGAGCTCTTGCGCGTCGAAAAACTGCGCACCCATTTCCACACTCAAGGTCGCACTGTCAAAGCAGTCGAAGATGTTTCGTTCTCGGTTCAAAAGGGAAGTACGGTCTGCCTAGTCGGTGAATCTGGATCGGGCAAATCGGCGACTGCTTTTTCCATCCTGAATCTCATTCCAAAATCGCTGGGGCGCATTGTTGCGGGGAAGGTCCTTTATCAAGGAGAGGACCTTCTCCAATTCTCCCCTCGTCGTCAGCGCGGCATCCTGGGCAACGAGATTGCCATGATATTTCAGGAACCCGCGACGGCGCTCAATCCGGTGTACACGATCGGCGAGCAGATCACCGAGGTTCTCCGAACGCATCGACGATGCAGTGCTACTGCGGCGCGACGCCAGGCCAGGACGATGCTCGATCACGTGGGCATCCCGGACGCTGGACGGCGCCTGGACGATTACTCGCACCAGCTTTCGGGCGGCATGCGGCAAAGAGCGATGATCGCGATCGCGCTTGCATGCGGTCCCAAGATGCTGATCGCCGATGAGCCGACCACCGCGCTCGATGCGACCGTGCAATCGCAAATTCTCGCTCTTATTCACGACATTCAGCGGGAGACCGGCATGGCACTGCTGTTCATTACGCACGACCTGAGCGTCGTCGCCGAGATCGCCGACCGAGTTTTGGTGATGTATGCCGGCCGGATTGTCGAGGAAGGGGATGTCACCGAGATCTTCGACAATCCGCGGATGCCCTACACTCAGGGCCTCATGAAGGCGCGCCCGCAGATGCGCTTGCAGGAAGGGGTCTCACGGCGGCTTTCAGCTTTGCCCGGCAGCCCGCCGGATCTCGCGGATCTGCCCGCCGGCTGCTCGTTTCGCCCCCGCTGCAGCCATGCACGAAGCGATTGTGCCAGCCGAATTCCAGGTCTCGAAGACACACAAGGCCATCGCGTGCGCTGTCTGCATTGGCGCCAAATCCCACAGGCTGCTGACAAGTGGGAGACTGTCGCATGAATGCTCATACTGGCCACATTGACCGGGCGAACGGCGGCGCGGCATCAGGCCCGATCAGAGGAAATCCGCTGGTTGAGGTCGACGATCTGCGCGTGCATCTTCCGCTTCGCACCGTCTTACCATTCGGTCCGAGACGATCGATCAAGGCGGTTGATGGAATTTCGCTTTCCATTGATCGTGGTGAGATAGTCGGCCTGATCGGGGAATCCGGTTCAGGCAAGACAACATTCGGTCGAAGCCTGCTGCGGCTCGTCGAGCCAACATCCGGACAGGTCCTATTCAATGGGGCCGATCTTGCGCATTTGCCGGCGGCCGAGATGCGTACGTTTCGCCGACACATGCAGATGGTGTTCCAGGACCCGTATAGCAGCTTGAACCCTCGGATGACCGTAGGGCAAGCCATTGGTGAACCGCTGTCCATCCACCACGGTCATATGACAAAGCGGATGCGGACCGATCGGATCGGCGAACTCTTGTCGCAAGTTGGACTAGCTCCAGCACATGCCTCGCGTCACCCCCACGCGTTCAGCGGCGGGCAACGCCAGCGGATTGCCATCGCCAGGGCATTGGCCACTGAGCCGGACTTCATTGTCGCCGATGAGCCGGTATCGGCGCTCGATGTTTCGGTTCAGGCCCAAATTGTCAATCTGCTCCTTGATCTAAAGGATAGGCTTGGGCTGACGATGCTTTTCATCTCCCATGATCTGCGCGTTGTGAGCCACATCGCCGACCGGGTCGTCGTCATGTATCTAGGAAAAGTGGTGGAGATTGCACCTCCTGCGATTTTTCGGGACGCGCCCGCTCATCCTTACACTGAAGCCCTGGTCTCGGCGCTACCGGTCGACCATCCAAGGCTTCGCAAAACACGGATCGTACTGGAAGGCGAAGTCCCGAGCGCTGTGACACCGCCCTCCGGCTGCGTCTTTCGGACGAGATGTCCAATCGCCAGCGCGGAATGCGCGACGGTCACGCCGGATCTTCGGCAACTTTCTCCCGGACACTGGGCAGCCTGTATTAAACGTTAATCCTTCAGAAACGGACCGATTTGAAATGGCAAATCCTAAACTTCTACTCGTCATGATCGACGGTGTGAGCGCCGACTATTTAGAAACCTATCCGAACCGACTGCCGAACCTGGCATCGCTGGCTGAGGACGGATATACCGTACGGCGGATGCGCTCCCCTGTTCCTGGAACCTCCATGCCGGGCCGAGCCTCCATCGTGACTGGCGCCGGAGCCGAAGTGCATGGCATCTTCGGTAATCGCATCCTCGATGGGGGCGCCTTCGTCGCCTCCGAAGTCGAGCACGTTCGCGTTCCCACCGTCGCAACCCTTGCCACACGCGCCGGTCTAGACGTGGCCTGCATCGGACACGCTTTGGTCGAGCCGGAAGACACATCCATCTATGTGCCGCCCTGCTGGCTGCGGGGCCATGGCTTCACTAAGGTTCCCAGCGATGGAAGCGTTTCCACACTCCTGAGGGTCAAGGACCCGCGCGGTCGTCTGGCTTCGGTGCCCCTTCCGTCATACGCGCCCGAGACTGGCGGCGCGGACGCCGTGTCCAAAATCACAGGGATGCTCATCGGCGACCAACTTACGGTTGGAGCTGCGGCGGCACTGCTTAAGTCGCAAGAGCCGCCCGACCTCCTGATCACGGAGATCAACGTCACGGATACATTCCAACATGATTTCGGCTATGGGAGCGACGAAGCGCATTTCGCGATGACCTTCGCGGACTCGCTTGTCGGTATTTGTCTCGACAGTCTTCGTCGCACGAGCCGGCTCAGGGACTATGCGATCTGCGTCGTAAGCGATCACGGCCACGGAAACATCAACAGCTCAATCTTTCCGGGTCTGATTATTCCAGAAAAGGTGTGGCAGGCGGAAGGTGCCACCCTCCATGTTCTCGTAGCAGACGAACAGGAACGTCAGGAGATAGCCGACAGACTGTCACAATATGGTGCCGAGCCTTGGAGCAGCGACCACCTGCCGATCGAATTGCGTGAGAAGATCGCGACCTTCGTGGCACCCGAAGGCTATGACTTTGAGGACGCTCCGACTGGCCATCCCGAAGACCAACCGCTGGGGAGCCCGAAATACAAATCCACCCACGGTTTTCGGCCGGGCAAGCCAGCAGATGATCGTGTCTGCATCATTTCGGGTGTCGGCGTACCAAAGGGTGTAGCAGCAGAAGCAGGAGCGACCCGGCTCGCACCAACGGTTTCTTCGATTCTCGGCCTTCCGCTTGAGATATTCCCCGATCGCCCGCTTTTCGAGAGACAATATTGATGACTTATGTCCTGGTCTTCGGCACAAAGTCACGGATCGGCGAGGAAAGCGATGAGCAATGAAGCGTTGGGAAGTGGTTCGCAGTGGGATCCTCAGTGATATCGATGCGGGTGCGTTCGAGGACGGACGATTGCCTGGCGACTTAATCCTCGCGGAACGTTTTGGCGTCAACCGCCATACCGTTCGAAACGCCATCAAGGCGTTGGAAACCGAGGGCGCCCTGCGGGTCCAGCACGGGGTTGGAACTTTTGTGGCCGAAGATTTCGTTTCACACAGGTTGAACAGTGATCCCAGATTCACGTACAAGCTCCTCGGCCAGAACAAGTCGGTAAGGCGAGAGATCCTGGCAATCAATCAGGTCTCCGTCGACGCTGAGATTGCGCAGCATCTGAACATCGCTCCATCGGCACTGGTGACTGAAGTCAAAACGGTTTCGTTCATCAACGACTGGCCCTTGGCGACGGGATCGAGTTTCCACCCAGTGGACAGGGTGCCCGGTCTAGCGGCAGCATTCGAGGGGCTGAACTCTTTCACTGCGGCATTGAAGCGCTGCGGCATCAAGGAGTACAAGCGGAAATGGACCCGCATAACGGCACGTAGGCCGACGGCGCAGGAAGCTCAACTGCTGCGCATATCGTCGTCGAGCCCAGTCCTCTTCGAGACCAATGTCGACATCACTCCCGATGGCCTGCCGATCAAATACGCCTTCAGTGTCATCCGAAGCGACAGATACGAGTATCTTATCGAGCCCGAGGGCTGAGTGGCCACGCTTTGTGGCAAGGCGCCTTCTGAGTCTGCAGCGGCGAAGGGTGCGGCAGAATTCCTGTGACTGTTCGAAAGAGCACCTTGTCATAAAACCGTAGCACTCGACCTTTAAGAAACTTTGAGATACCTAGATATCTAGGTGTCGTGTAATAGAAGCGAAGCAACCACGACCTAGTGGTGGATAGAAGCGGTGAACGGCCGTGGGATGTCACATTGAAAAACGGCAGCGGTGGATGGCGATCGTTGCCCGTGCGAGCCGCGCGGAACTTGAACAGGCTTTTGCCGATCTTGCCGTCGCTCCGCAATTCAAATGGCTGCGCAGGCCGGAGAATGGTCTGGTGCTTGTGCGAGGTCGCGCCGGCGGAACGGGCTCACCTTTCAATCTTGGTGAGGTCACGATGACACGATGTGCGCTCAAGCTCGCAGACGGCACGACGGGTTTCGCATTTGTCATGGGTCGAGACCAGCGTCACGCGGAACTGGCGGCCGTTTTCGATGCGCTTCTTCAAAAGAGTGATGACACCGCGGCCCGCGCTTTTCAATTCGTCGCCCAGTTTTCGCAAGCGCAGGCGACGAGCGGCGATCTCAAAAGCCGCAAAGCGGCTTCGACTAGGGTCAATTTCTTTGCAATGGCGCGAGGCACGGATCCCGGATGATCGACGTAATGGACACTGCTGGCATCGAGCCTGGGTTCCCAAATCCCGTTTTCGACAGCCAGGACACTTTTCGGCGCATCCTGGATGCGTACGCGTATGTAGGTCGCCCGCAGACATTGTCCTGCGCAACGACTGCGATCGGACCACTTGGCCCGGCTTCGGCCTCGATTTGCCTGACGCTGGCAGACTTTGAGACGCCGATCTGGCTCGATCCTGCGTCCAATCTGAAGCCTGTTCGCGACTATCTCGGCTTTCACTGCGGTGTGCCCTTCACAGGCACGGCTGTGACCGCGACATTCGCCGTGGTGGCTGATCCTGCCGCGATGCCGCCTTTGGCGGCATTCGCTCTTGGAACGGAGTTGGTGCCCCAGGGATCGACCACTGTCATCATCCAGGTGCCGTCCTTCTCCAAAGGGCCATCAGTTCGTTGGTCAGGCCCAGGTATCCCCGATGAAATCTCCCCGGCAATTGAAGGGCTTCCGACATGGTTTTGGGACGAGTGGGGAGCTAACCATGAGCTGTATCCCATCGGCGTCGATATCCTCTTCACATGTGAGAGATCCATCGTCGCTCTTCCTCGCAGCATCTCGGTGGAGAATTAGATGGCATATGTTGCCGTAAAGGGCGGCGAGCAGGCAATCCTGAACTCGCACCGTTTGATCGCAGAAGACCGACGCGGGGATACTTCGCTCCCCGATCTGAGCGTTCGCCAGATATCCGAGCAGATGGGTCTGGCAGTGGACCGGGTTATGTGCGAAGGCTCTGTCTACGACAAAGAACTCGCCGCTCTTGCCCTGAAACAGGCGCAGGGCGATGCCATCGAGGCAATTTTTCTCCTCAGGGCGTTTCGCACAACCATGCCGCGCTTTGCGGTTTCGGACGCACTCGACACCGCCCGCATGGCGGTCCAGCGCCGCGTCTCAGCGACATTCAAGGACATTCCCGGCGGGCAGGTTCTCGGCTCAACCTACGAATACACCCATCGGCTTCTCGATTTCGATCTTCTCGACGCTGCTGAGGATGCGCAGATCAAGGCAAACGTCTCAGACGAACCTCTCGATGATTACGTTCCTCGTGCGTTTGACAGCATCTCTCAGGAGGGCTTGATCGACTCGGAAGCGCCAGAATCCGAAAGCCAAATCGCTTTCGACCTGACGCGTGAACCCCCGACCCTGCCTGCCGGGCGTGATCAGCGACTGCAGAACCTTGCGCGAGGCGATGAGGGCTTTGTGGTGGGCCTGGCTTACTCCGCATTGCGGGGCTACGGCTCGGCTCATCCCTATGTAGGTGAAACCCGCGTCGGCGAAGTCGCTGTTGTGATAACGCCGGAGGAACTCGGCTTTTCCATATCCATCGGCGACATCATGGTCACGGAGTGCCAGATGCTCGATTTGTTTGGCGGCTCCGAAGATCAGCCCGCGCGCTTCACGCGCGGATATGGGCTTTCGTTCGGAAACAGCGAGCGCAAGGCGATGGGAATGGCGATCGTCGATCGGGCGTTGCGTTGCCGGGAATATGGGGAAGAGGTGCAATTCCCCGCCCAGGATGAAGAATTCGTTCTTTCCCATACTGACAATCTCGAGGCGGTCGGTTTCGTCTCGCACCTTACATTGCCGCACTACGTTGATTTCCAAGCCGACCTTCAGTTCATACGACAGTTGCGTGAAGAACAAAGCGGCAGCTCGTCACAGAAGGAAGCTGCGGAATGACTGCCAATCAAGACAAAGCCACCGAGGCGCCTCGCCCGAACGGGTACAATTTCGCTTACCTTGACGAGCAGTCTAAGCGGATGATCCGGCGATGCATTCTCAAAGCGATGGCCGTTCCCGGCCTTCAGGTTCCATTTGGCGGCCGCGAAATGCCTCTCGCCTATGGATGGGGGACGGGTGGCATCCAACTGACGGCCAGTGTCATAGGGCCTGACGACACACTAAAGGTGATCGACCAGGGTGCCGACGATGCGACGAACGCCGTGTCGATCCGTCGATTTTTCAAGCGAGTCGCTGGCATCGCAACAACGGAACAGACCCGTGCGGCCACGATTATCCAGACCCGTCATCGCGTGCCCGAGACATCTCTCAAAGAAGGACAAATAGTTGTCTATCAGGTGCCGTCGCCCGAGCCATTGCGCCGATTGGAACCGAGGGAAGCGGAAACGCGTAAAATGCATGCTTATTCGGAATACGGTCTGATGAGCGTTCAGCTTTACGAGGACATCGCCCGTTTTGGCCATATTGCCACAACGAACAGCTACCCCGTGATGACGAATAAGCGATACCTGATGTCGCCATCACCCATTCCCAAGTTTGACAATCCAAAGATATGTAACAATCCAGCCATTCAGCTTTTCGGTGCCGGTCGCGAAAAGCGGATTTACGCCGTCCCGCCTTATACCGAGGTTCGGAGCCTCGATTTTGATGACCATCCCTTCCGTGCGCAGCGATGGACACAAACCTGCGCGTTGTGCGGAGCGACCGAAAGCTATCTCGACGAGATCGTGATGAATGACAAGGGGCATCGGATGTTCGTCTGCTCGGACACCGACTACTGCTCGGCGCGACGGGAACACGGGCATGAGGGCCCTGCCCTCGGCGACACAAGCGGACCGCTCTCCTCCCCGAACAATTCGAAGGTATCCCAGTCATGATGGGAGCAACAACCACGATGACGCCCGCTCGTCGCCAGCCGCTTCTTTCCGTTCGCCATCTTTCGAAAGCCTACGGGAAGACATTGGGTTGTGACAACATCTCCTTCGAACTGTTCCCAGGTGAGATCATCGCCATCGTCGGAGAGTCGGGGTCCGGGAAATCGACTTTGCTCAACTGCCTTTCCGGAGGAATGGCGCCGGACAAAGGCTCTGTCTTGTATGAAATGCACGACAAGGGACCAACGGATGTTCTGTCCCTCACAGAGCCGGAGCGGCGCAAGCTGATGCGAACCGACTGGGGGCTGGTCCATCAAAACCCGCGGGATGGACTGAGAATGAACGTCAGCGCCGGTGGCAATATTGGAGAGCGGCCGATGGGCATCGGTGCAAGGCACTACGGTCACATACGAAAGGAGGCTCAAGAGTGGCTGGGCAGGGTCGAGATTGATCTTTCGCGCACCGATCACCGTCCAAAGACCTTTTCCGGCGGCATGCAGCAACGTCTGCAGATCGCCAGAATCCTGGTAACTAAGCCGCGCCTTGTTTTCATGGACGAACCAACGGGCGGCCTCGATGTGTCCGTTCAAGCGCGGCTTCTCGATCTGTTGCGAGGGTTGGTCATGAACATCGGTGTTGCAGTCGTTCTAGTCACGCATGATCTTTCCGTCGCCCGCCTGTTAGCACACCGCATCATCGTGATGCGGCGGGGTAACATTGTCGAGACTGGCCTCACAGACCAAGTTCTCGACGATCCACACCATCCTTACACGCAACTTCTCGTCTCTTCGGTGCTCTGATGTTCGTTGAAAGCAGCATCGCTTCTAATGGTGAAGCGAAGAAACATGGCATGAATGAACTGACATTGACCGGCGCAAGGTTAGTCTTGCCCAACGAGACCTATGACGGCACCATCCACATCGTGGACGGCAGCATCGAAGACATTAGCCCTGGGCGAAGTGCAGTCCCCGGAGCGATCGACCTTAACGGCGGTTACTTGACGCCTGGGCTTATTGATCTCCACACCGATAATCTGGAAAAACATGCCCTGCCTCGCCCCGATGTGATCTGGAACCGCCTTGCGGCAGTGGCGGCCCATGACGCCCTGGTGACCGCAGCGGGCGTTACGACGGTTTTTGACTCGCTTTGCATAGGATCGACAACCCGCGATAACTCCAAGAAGGATGACCGGGCTCGCATTCTGCCACTTCTCATCGACGGCATCAGGCACGCCCAGGATCTGGGCCTGCTCCGCGTGGGTCACTTCCTGCATCTGCGTTGTGAGGTTACGGACGAAGAAGTGGTCTCGAGCCTCGAACCACTGGCCGATAATCCGCTGCTCAAACTTGTCTCGGTGATGGACCATGCACCAGGTCATCGCCAGTCGCCTCAACTCAGCCGATTCCGGGAGACGCAGATCAAACAGTACGGCTGGTCGGAAGAAGATGCTGATCGACGAATAGCCGAATGGATCGATGCGTCCCGGACGATCGGCCCCCAAAATCAACAGAAGATCATCGCTCTTGCCCGCGCTCGGCAACTTCCTGTCGCCAGCCACGACGATGAGACACCCGATCATGTGTACAAAGCAGACGCCGCTGGTGTGTTGATTTCTGAATTCCCGACGACGCGGGCTGCCGCTGAGGCGGCTCAATCAGTTGGCGTTCGTGTTCTGATGGGAGCGCCGAATGTCGTGCGAGGAACCTCTCATTCGGGAAATGTGAGCGCTCGGGAGCTGGCTTCGACGGGTCACCTCGACATTCTTGCCTCCGACTACGTTCCGGCGAGCTTGATGCATGCAGCCTTCCAACTCACTCGAGATCCAATTGGCATGAGTCTGTCGAATGCGATCTCGACCGCGAGTTTGACTCCGGCCTCAGCTGTAGGATTTGCCGATCGCGGCGCCATCAAAATCGGGACGCGGGCTGATCTCTGCCACGTGATCGAGATTACGGACACCCCCATCGTTCGAAGAGTCTGGAACAAGGGCCGACAGGTCTTTTGACTTGAATAGAAACTTACGTTTCCTCAAGAGGACATCCAATGGAACCAGCACCTAAGCACCCTGCTCTTCGCGCCGTCGGTCTTTTTAAGTCCTTCACATTGCATGCGCAGGGCGGAATCGTGCTTCCCGTCTTCAACAATATCGGCCTTGCGGTGAATGCCGGCGAATGCGTCTGCCTGCGCGGGCCGTCCGGCGCCGGCAAGTCGACGCTGCTGCGCTCGCTCTATGCCAACTACAAGCCGGACGCCGGGCAGATTCTATTGGAGCACCTTGGCCAGCCTGTCGACCTTGTGGCCGCAGAGCCTTGGGAGGTCGTTGAGATCCGCCGCAGCACCATCGGCTATGTCAGCCAATTCCTTCGTGTCATTCCGCGCGTCACTGCTCTTGACGTTGTCACTGAGCCGGCAGTCGCCAACGGGATGCCGGTCGACGAGGCCAAGGCACGCGTCAAAAACCTGCTCACCCGGCTGCGCATCCCGGAACGCCTCTGGTCCCTGGCGCCCGCCACCTTTTCCGGCGGCGAACAGCAGCGCGTCAACATCGCCCGTGGCTTCATCGTCGACTATCCGATCCTGCTTCTCGATGAGCCGACTGCGTCTCTCGATGCCGCCAACCGGCAAACGGTGGTTGAATTGATCTGCGAGGCCAAGGCACGCGGCACAGCCGTCGTTGGCATCTTCCATGACGAGGAGGTGCGCGACGCCGTCGCCGATCGCTTGTTTGACGTTGGGAGATCCGCGGAACTCGCTGCCACGTCGTCGCTCAGTTCCGAAAACCGTGCACGAATCGGAGCGTTGGTGGAATGACCCACCAAGCCGGCGAGCGACGCTACGCGCGCTACTATACCCCGGTCCCGACCCATCCCTTGAACCAGGCAGCGGCATCTTGGTTGGGTTCACGACGCGACCGTTGTTAGATTTACGCGAAGTTCCTGACAGGAACCTGACATCAAGGGGGTGATTGCATGGTTTGCCTTATCTTGAAATCAAAGAAACGATTTGCTGTTTAGGAGGCGGTGGAACGCGGTCATACGAGCTGTGCAATGTCTCCTACGCCGGAACGACGACAGTGTCCTGAAGGTTCTGCAAAAAGTTTTGGAGAGAGAACGGCGCTTGCTCTGAGGGGCGAGCGGCCATGGCACGGTGGTGACGTTGCGATCACCGATTCCCGTGGAAGGGGAAGTGCCATGACCAATCGAGAAGTTAGACTGAGCAGAGGCGAGTTGAAAGCGTTGCTGTTGTCGGATGAGGACGGCTTTCGCCAGGCATTGCAGAGTGTCGTGCAGGAGGTTCTTGAAGCCGAGATGACGGAGGCGATCGGGGCCGAGAAAGGCGAGCGGACGGCGGAGCGGACGAGTTACCGGTCCGGCTATTACGAGCGCAAGCTGGTGACGCGGGTCGGGGTGCTGGAGCTTCGCGTTCCGCAGGATCGGGCGGGCCGGTTCTCGACGGAGTTGTTTGAGCGCTAACGGTCGAGAGCGATGTCTCGCCGCTTGCAGATTTTTGGCAGTCTGTTGAGAGTGAGGTGATCGGCGCATTTGGAGACGGCGACTAGGCTACGATCGCTTTTGTCGGAATGCCACCTTCGATCAGTCTTTTGGGACCCTGGTAGGCCGGCGGGCGCGCCTGAAGTCGGATCACCAGCATCGCTATAGAAACCGAGGGGACCACACCTCGTCGATCAGTATTTTCCAGCCTGCTCAAGCTGCTCGAAAAGCTCTTGTACGTTGTTTTCAAGAAATGCTTCCTCTCCGTTCCGATGGATGAGTTCAAAGCTTATCCCCGTATTAGGGCATCGAGAAGAGAATGCTTGTGTTAGGCCAGGTCCCTCAATAATGGTCGTGTCGAACGACAATCCCCGCGCTCTAAGCGTATTGACCGCCGCCGACACATCGTCGACAGCTAATGCAACATGAGCTAGACCTACCCCGTAATTTTGGACAAGTTGAGACACCTGCGACTCTGGCTCTGTGCCTTGGCAAAGTACAAAGCACATGTCGTTCCGAACCATGTCCGCACACACCATCCCAGTCTCCTTACCCTTTATATGCAAACGCCGCCTAAGCTTAAAGCCAAGGACATCTTGAAACAGGTGGATAGCGTCATCTAGTTTATGAACCACCAAAGCTATGTGATCAATGCTGTGTAATCGAGGGTCATGATGGCCATTTGCCTCGATAGATACTTTCAGAGAGCCATCACACGGCGAACCCACGGGATAAGTCATTTTTTTGAGTCCTTCTGTTTAGGTGACGCAGCCAATTTAATGATCAAGCCATAAGCTTGCTAACAGCCTGATTACACATGAGTAGCCTCGCGTACGGGAATGGTCCATTTCTGCGTGGTCGTGGGACAATTTCTGCTCAGTGTGAGCGCGTTTGTCGATGACTTGCATTTAACATGCCAACGGAAAAAACAGGCGCTGGCGTCTGGAGCGGTTTCGCCGCTGACAGGGGGCAGGTCAAGCCGGTCAGGTTCACGCGCTTTGAAGCAGTGGGATCCCGATCGTCTGGTCAGGATCATGCGCGCGGAGCGCAAGGTATGATCGCCTCAGGAGTTGTCGTTTACCTGTCGTGCCACCAGATCCGGAGAGCATGAGGAACTGTGGGGCGGTTGGTGGCGGAGGCTTTCTGAACGGGCCGGAACCGCGCCACGGAAAGTGCCCGTTTGGTCGGCCGCAACGTGACTGCCCCACAGTTCCTCATGCTCCCACCTCTATGGGGTCAGAACAAGATTAGTGAGAAATCGTACGCTAACCGAAATTGTGCATGTTTTCCGTAGTTTACCGCCTGTACCGAATATCATTTTTTAGGCAGGGAATGCTACCTAGGGCGCAATTTTGGGAACGAGCACCGATCTGGAGAAGAGTTTCTCAGCTAAACGTACGATTTCGCACTAATCTTGTTCTGCCCCCTTTAGAGCTTCTGGCCTGAACCTGGCAGCGTCCTGTCCGACAACCCGAACGCGCGCGACAAACTCGAGCCTTCCTCAGATGCTTGCGTCCAATGTCCGACAATGTCGGACACTAGTCATCTTAGTAGCGCCACTTAATTGTTTTGGCATGATTTTCCTTTGGCACGGCACTTGCACGGTCATGGTGTATCTGGGTCGCGGTTGAGGAGAAATCGTCTCATGACTACCAAAAATCCGGTCAGCTCTAGGTGTGCGTGGACGCAGTTTGCCAACTTCATAGGGTGCGAGTCCTCTCGCTTTGAGAGGCGGCTCAGCTTCGAAGACATGCACTCAGGCGCGCAGCATGGATTCATCCATCAAACGATGGGTGCCTTTTTGATCAGCTTGATCATTCTGGCGAATAAACCGTGAAAATGCGTGAGCCCTTGGGCCTCAATGATGTCGTCGCTCTGAGACTGGTGTGGTCCTCAGCCCGCCGATAGTCCTACGCAGGGTTCGATGTTGGATCACAGATCGCAATGTTCAGTTATGAAATTTTTGAACGAAGTCTCGAGCACGTTTCCCTCGGCAGTCTCGCTGGCGTCTGGCAGACCGAGTGAGCGGTTCTTCGACAAGCTCGACCCCCAGGTGCTGTTGAATGCGCTAGTGGTATATGAACGCTATTCAGCTGGCGGTCACGGGGGCGGGCAATTATTGTCGCACTTGCTGCAGTATGGACGAACCGCCGGCATTATCGGCGAGCTCGTTGCGCAACAGGTCCGGTCTGATGAGGGGGTTCCCGCGAGGGCGGATCGCGTACTGATCACCTCAGGATGCCAGGAAGCGCTCGCACTCTGCCTCGCCGCGCTGTGCCCTGAAGCTGCGGATGTGCTCCTAGTCTGCAATCCCACGTATATTGGTGCGACCGGTGCAGGTAAGGCCGCAAGGGTCGCCGTTGCAGCATTGTCCAACTCAGCGCCTTGCGTTGCAGAGGCAGTCGAACTCGCCGTCCTACAATTGCGCCGGAATGGTCGGAGGGCCCGCGCTCTATACCTCATTCCCGATTTTGACAATCCGACCGGGCGCGTCCTCGATAAGGCCTCACGATGCGATATCCTTCAAGTGTGCGCAAGAAATCGGATTATCGTTCTGGAGGACAATCCATATCGGCTATTTCGGTATGAAGGTGATGAGATCCCTCCGATGGCCGCTTTGGATGAGGCAGGAAGTGTTATTTACCTGTCCACATTCTCCAAGACCTTGAGCCCAGCTCTCCGCGTGGGAGCTGCGATACTGCCCGATACAATATTTGGAGACGCGCGCGCTTGCCGGGCACTTTGGGAAAACCTGGTCCAGCTCAAGAGTTTCATTACCCTCAATACAAGCCATATTACACAAGCGATTGTAGCGGGACTCTTGATCGAGCAGGCAGTAAGCTTGCGTGGCTGGATTCGCCCCGCGCTGGATTGGTATCGTGCAAATCGCGACGTCATGGTGCGTCAGCTGGACAGTGTGTTTTCGCCTTTCCCCGAGCAGATTCGATGGAATCGACCCTCTGGCGGCTTTTTCCTGTCTCTTGATCTTCCTTTCAGATTTGGCGCGGACAGCGCGGACGAGTGTGCAAGGTGTTACAATGTCATTGTTATGCCGATGAGCTTCTTTGCGTTGGATAACTCTCAAGACTGCCGGATTCGATTAGCATTCAGCGCGGTTACTCCCGAGCAAATCCGAACCAGTGTGACAGGTTTAGGCCGCTATGTGGCGCGGCGGTTGGGGAGGGAACTGCCCAGCTTAGTGGATGGACTGGCCGAGGGATGAAGATGGCACCTCACTCTTCACCGGAGCGCGCAAGCGCTTGCGAACCGGGCGATCGGGATAGGCCACAACCTGCAGCGCGATCAATCTCCTCCAGCGTCTTTGTTGGCAATGGTACGCTTGCTATCAGCTGCGCGCAGCTGGCAATGGAGGTGGGCCACGACATTCGCGCAGTGCTATGTGGCGACGCTATATTCGCAGAGTGGGCGGCTCGCGCCAATATCCCCTGTATTGCGAGTGTTGACGAGCTCTGCTCTCGTTTGAAGGCCGAGCCGGTGGATTGCATTTTCTCCGTTGCCAATCCGCTTATATTGCCACCGGGCGTGTTTGGGCGAGCGCGACAAGGTGCTTTCAATTTCCACGACGGTCCACTGCCACGGTATGCAGGAACTCACGCGACGCACTGGGCGCTGCTGGCCCAGGAGAGCGAGTATGCCATCACGTGGCATCGGCTCGATGATGGTGTTGATACGGGTGACGTCGTGGTTCAGCGCCAGGTGCTGATTGCGCCCACCGATACGGCACTGACCCTGAACCTCAAATGTTATGAGGCCGCGATCGAGGGCTTCCGCGAGCTTCTAACTGGTTTGGCGAAGGGAGAGCTTACCGCCTATCCGCAAGCGCTGGTGAACAGAAGCTATTTTCCAAGACGTCGACGCCCAGATGCGGCAGGCTGTCTGCGATGGGATCGATCCGCGCAAGACCTGTCAGCGATGACGCGTGCCCTAGACTTTGGCCCGTATCATCCCAATCCATTGTGTCTGCCCAAGGCGCTCGTAGGCGATGAGGTTGTCACAGTCAGACGCCTGGAGGTGTTGCCTCGACGCTCGGGCATTCCGGCAGGTTGCCTGCTTGAAATCCACTCCAGCCACTGGCGGGTGGCGACGGGTACGCAGGATGTTGAGGTTTGCTTTGGCAGCTCCGATGGTCAGGCGCTGGACGCGCGAGACCTCGCCAGGCATTCCAATCTGAATGAAGGTGATCGCCTGCCAATTTTGAGCGATGAACAGGCGCAGAGCATAACTGCCGCCCATGAATTGCTGGCGCCTTCAGAGGATTTTTGGCGACAGCGGC